>NZ_LMCK01000142.1:0-78186 GCF_001623165.1 Pseudovibrio sp. WM33 | reverse complement strand
CGTGTTGGGCCTGATTACGTTGGGTGCAGTGAAGGCTCATTCTGCCACTGTCTTAATCAATCTGTTCTCAGTCGCTCGCCTGAAATTCATGAAGCGGCTGAGAAACTGGCCCTACAACAAAACCGGCTGGACGCGGCGCGTGCGTCATGTGCAGGAGCGATCCCTGGAGTTGGTCAACAACGCCATTATTAAACGTGCCCCGGCTCCCAAGCTGGATGTGCATGACAATGAAGAGGGGGCAAAGGCTGTTGATGAGGAAACCAGCGCCCTTAGCGCATGGCTGAGCCCGGAGGGGATCACCAAGGGCGCAATGGCTGCTTCTGGTTTCTCCGGCATTCTGGCCGGCTCCGGGCCGGTGCAATGGGGCTTTGCAATCGCTCTGGTTCTTAGTGTGGGCGTTGCGGGCTATTTGCTGATCAATAAAGAGCGGGCCGCCTGAGGTGGGGGCGGTTCTCTCAATCCTGATTAGAACGAAGACAGGGCGGGCATTGGTGGCCGCCCTTCTTCTTTGTGCGCTTGCTGCCGTTGCTTATCACCAGATCCGGCAGGGGGCGTTTATCGAGGCAGAGCATGACGCTTTGCAAGGGATTGTGAAAGCGGAACAGCAAAGGAAGCAGGATGATGCCTATCTGCAAGGTCTTGAAGATTACCGCTTGTGTCTTGAGTATTTTGGTGATGCCAGGCTGCGTGACACAGAAGAGTGCGAGCAGCTGCGGCGGGTTTACAAAGAATAACCTAAGCCCTGTCGGGTTCGTGGCGCTTGTGCAAGCGGATCGGGCCGGGGCGGATAGAGTTGCAGCAAATGACAGGAACGGACAGAGGCAGGGCTGCTGGAAATGACGGATTTTATCTTAGAGATTTTCTATCATTTACCGTTCTGGAAAACGGCCGTCATTGTCGCTTTTGCACTTATTGGAGCTTTGCTTCAAGAGGCTGGCTTCTGGCAACGCGTGCTTACATTCTTCATCGGAATTGCTGCGGCCGTAACCTTCACTCAGCCGCTCCTGGACTTCTTTGAACTGAGGCCTGCGTTTAGTGATGCCACGGCCGGTGTGCTTGCTATGAGTGGTCGCAATATCACTGTGTTTGTGTTGCGGCTTTCGAGAGATCCGGTCAAATCTGCAGAGTTGTTGTTAGGAGTTTGGCGCCGCAATAAGTGAGTTTCGTTTAAATGAGGCAATTTGTGTACCCTGCTTAAACTGCCTCTTATTCTCACCAGTAACCCACTACGGAAAAACGGTTCCTAATGCATACGTGTGAAATTAATTACACGTAAATATTAGGAGTTTTTCATGTTTGTGGTAATTTATAGAAACTCAATTTTAGGCTATGGTGAGAGTGAAGAGCAAGTAGCAAGTAGTTTTAGATGTTTCGGCGCTCTTGGACTGTCTAGGAAACGAAGAGAAGATTTACGTTTTCAGTCGCTTGCAAGTTACAGCTATCTCTCCGCGAGCTTGTAAGAAAATCACATCTGATCGCACAGTTACTCTGAAAAGGGTTGATGGTGTTTTAGAAGCTATCTAACAGTCTAGCTATCCTGCGGCGGGGATAGCTGCATCAAACTAAATTATCCAATTTAAGCTATAAATTTACAATGGAATCTCATTTGGGAAAATGAGTTGGTAGTTCGCAAATACATCCGTTACCTGTGTGTGAATTCCGGTGAAAACAAGATGTTTATTCATCGCCAGCTTTCAGTGATTGCATGCAACCCGAATATCTAAGGATTCCTAGGATGGGATACGTCCTTCAAGCTGCGTGTGACAACTAAGTGAAGGATGGATGATATGGTTTCTCGTCAAAATCTGAATAACGGTCTAGTGGTTGTTTCGCGTTGGCAGCTTTTCTTGTTACGGATGCAACGCTTCCGTTGGCTTCTCCCGGCTATGGCGGCTGCATGTGCGGCGATTGCGGCGGGCTGGCTTATGCTTGTCGCTGTGGTGAGTGGGGAGCCGTTGGCGATCTTCCTGTGGCTCTGGTGTGGGGTTGTGGCAATTGGTTATGCTAGATACTGCATGGACCAAATTTCTGGGCATCGCGGAGATTTAGCAGATCAGTAGGAAACGCAAGTCCCTGAGACATATAGGTGCAGCATGGTACTGATGATCATTAGTTGCCATTGGTCTACCACAGAAGAACTCAAGCAAGAGCGAGATCTCAACTTCAGAGTTGTTTTTCCCGCTACCTTATAAGAGTAAGGCCATAATTAGCCGTTTCGCCTGAGCCTAGGTCTTGGTTCTGATCCGGCCGGAGCCAATGGCATTTCATGCGTGTCGCATCAAAGAAATTCCAACATCGCTTTTCACTAAATTCAATTGAGAACTGTTCACAGTTCGTACAGTATGAGGGCAAAGTAGTGGTTTAAAAGTAAACCACTACTTTCACGCTCTGAGAACGAATTGAGGTTGAGTATGTATATCGAGGGGCAGGAATATTCACGCAAGAAAGACATTCACGAAGTTTATGGAGGTCAAACTCAGGGTGGGATCTCCACTCCTGCTTCACATCAGAAGATCTTCATTTTTACCGGAAAATCGGGTGAACAGCATGGCTACGCTGATGGGTGGCAGGACTCAGGTGTTTTCCTGTACACAGGCGAGGGGCAAGTCGGTGACATGTCTTTCAAGGGCGGTAACCTGGCTATTCGTGATCACGACATCAATGGAAAGCCATTGCTGTTATTTGAAGCTTTGGGAAAATCCAAACCGGTTCGCTTCATAGGTCAGTTTTCATGCCAAACCTGGGACATCTTTCAAGGTGTAGATCGAAACGGCGATATGCGAGAATGCATTCGGTTTCACCTCGTCCGTTGCAAGCATGATGCGGTGCCACCTCTAGACAAAGAGGTAATGACAATCAAAGGTACCTCAATAGAGGACCTGAGGAAACAAGCGTTTGATGCAGCAGTACCTCAGCAATCCATGAACTGGAATGATGCTCCACGTGTCTACAGAAGCCGCAGCAAGGCAGTTCGCGACTATGTTCTCGCCCGGGCGGGTGGTATTTGCGAATTGACAGGTAGGCCTGCTCCATTTCTAACTGCCTCTGGGCAGCCCTACCTGGAGGTCCACCATACTCGAAGGCTTGCAGATGAAGGTCCAGATGATCCTCGTTTCGTGGCCGCAATCTGTCCGGCTGTTCACCGAGAAATTCACTTTGGGGAAAACGGTGATGAGCTCAATCGACAGCTAGTCCGGCAGCTTGAAGTTATTGAACCAAACGGCAACTAATGTGAATGGTGACCAATAGCGTACACAGAGACAACTATTGCGATCACCATATCAAAGAGCATTCTTAATTGCTGGTTGGCCTAACTATGCTCTTAACAGAAATAGAAAGTAGGCCCCTTTAATTGGACTTCAAAAGTTTTCGATGCCCAGCTCACTTTTGAGACGTTTGGCTTCGTTTGAGTACGCGGAGTTGGAGGTATAGACCGCGTCAACAAATTCCTTAGACCATTCTAGGAGAGCTTGACGCCTTGATGGTTCTTCAGGCCAGATTGCCTTATTGCAGTGAATGATGTTATCGCGAATCTTTTTGAAACACTTGTGGCAGAAGTCAAAAGGGCTGTCATTTTCCTGCTCTTCGACTGGATCCTCATATCCAGTTGGCGCGCGCCAATCATCGATTGCCCTGGGAGGACCAAGGTATCTGATTTTGTCCACTAACTCAGCTGGGATTTCGGGGCGATCAGGAGCAACGAGGGCAGCGCCCTCAAAGGCAGCAGAATTAAACAGTACGACTGCATAGAAGCTCTCATTATCGTTGAAAGAGCGGGCCGCAACCTCTTGTTTTTCGAGAATCTCTGTCATTTCCTGCTCCTTAAGTCGGATCGAGTTATTTCGGCTGTTCCCAGCATATCCCGCCGGATATCGAAATGGGCACGCGGTTTGCGAAGTGAATGATATCTATCCATTTGCCGCCCTTATCTTTGTTTCGCTCAATTGATTGGACTGCAAGAGTGTAGTGCTGATCAACCGATAACCACACCGCCTGTTCAGTGATCTTGATGAGAGTGTAATCAGAGCCGCCATCACTGCGTTTTGCTTTACGAGTTTGAGTGTCAAGCTCAATTGTTATTGGTGCGCGGTTGTCCCAACTGCATAAGAATGAGAGTGATTTGGCTTGAGTGGGAGCTATGCTAAAGCAAGTTGACCAAACCAAGAAGAAGAGTAATCGCATGCAAAGCTCATTAGTTGTCCTGTTTAGTCTTCGGTCAAATGCCTGTGCCGAGAAAAGACAGAAAGAAATTTACCAACGGTGTCACTCCATAGGAGCTGATTAATGTTCCGAAAACTACAAAGTAAAGCTCCACAACTTTGATAAATCTAGTCATAAAACGAAATTCAGCCTTGGCGAGTATGAGCAATACCTTAATGCATTTTTGGACGAAACTATGAGCATGATCAGAGAGAAAATTATTGGTGTATGCTCCAATCATTGGCTCTAGTTCAATGACCCTCAAAAGCAATTGTGTTTGTTTTTTGAATAGCGCTGGTAGAAGGAAATAAAATAGTATCCCGAAAACAACCCAAACACTTCCGAATTGACGTGCTAGCTCAGCGTGCCCGTTTGTGGTCAGTGAATACATCTTCCAATTTAAGTATGCGATCAACGCATATGTTAACCAGTCAATGCTATTAAGCGCGGCAAAGTAATTTAGGCTCTTTTGAAATGCAGCCTGCCTTTTCAAGTTGTCTTTGTTAAAAAAATTTGGGCGGCTTGGTATCAGCTTCACGTTCACTCCTTAGTTGGCTGCCTCTGTCACGGGGTAGTATGTGTACGGATCGTTAATGCCACCCGCTCCTCTGCATGCCACCTGACCGTTATCGGTGAGATTGCGGCACTCCCAGTTGACACGCTGCTGGTAACCGCGATCATCTGATCCAAAGATCGCTACTGAAAGCTGTCTTTGTGTGCGACCCGGCCCGTTATCTATAAGGAATTTCACAACATCTCTAATGATCATTCACCTTGCTCCTTAGTTTGACTGTCGGGGCTCCATTCTTCGTGCGGTCTAATGAGGAGTGGAGCCCTCTTAAAACACTACTGCTCTGCCAGGTCGCTAGGCTGCAAGATGTAGCCGTCTTCGGATACGCGCTGATACATTTCCTTGCTGTCCATGTCGGCGCCGATGCGAGGTGCGTCGTTCTCTCCGATCCGCATAGTTTTTTGGAACTTCCAAGGTCCGAGATCTTTTGGTAAATTGCTCCCGTCTTTGACTTTAGTTATCGCGTGCCCACCCTTTTCTGCGGTAAATACAAATACTTCAAGAAATTGATTGTGCATTTTAATATCCGTTTATACTCTATCGTTATCGGTTTTTGGGTTGTTAACGTCCCAGCGTTGTTGCCAAGCAAAATAGGCTGACTTCGAGAGGTTTGGGCCGTTCATCGCTTGCAATTCTTTCTATATCATAGAACCGCGGCGTCTAGCTAATAGCTGTTTGTGTGCATATTCTTCACATTATGGAGGCATGGCCCATGGTTAGCCATGAGGTCCGACGCGCTCTTTGGTTTTTTGCATGCCAGCGATCGTACGTTCGCGTATTAGGTCGCGTTCAAGCAGCGCGAATGCGGCAAGGAAATGTATGATAGCTTTACCAAACGGTGTTGATAAAGCTAACTTTTCTCCCGTTTGGAGTGTTACTTTATTTTTCAACTCACAGGAATGCAGACAGGCGCCGTAAGAGTTTGGTGCGGTTTTTTGTCCTACAAACTGTCCTACATTTAGAAATTTATATATTTATATATTTATATCATTGTTTTTGTTGAAGAAAATAATTCATTCGGGCCTTCTCGGCCGCACATAAAAAGCTCTGAGCTCTTTGTGTACTAGCCTGAGCTTAAAGCTTACCCGTACACGTAAGAGGAAACTTCAAAAAAGGGAGGCACAATGGAAATATCATAAGAGTTTAGAGGGGGAGATTTTGGGCTCTTAGAGAGAACTTTGGGGGCCCTAAAAATTTATTTGTTACCCGTTTTGTTACCCGTTGAGGGAAACAAATAGGCAAAAAAAAGCCCGCTTTCGCGGGTTTTTCTTTAGCAATCAACTACTTAGTAAAAGCAGTGATGGCGGAGAGGGTGGGATTCGAACCCACGAGACGCTTCCACGCCCGCTGGTTTTCAAGACCAGTGCATTCAACCACTCTGCCACCTCTCCGGCTGTGTGGTGTGGGCTCTATTTGGTTCATGCGGCCTTCAAAGTCAAGCCAGCGAAAAACTTGTTCCACAGCATGAATTTAATTTTTTCACAGCGGAATCAAACAGCCCCACCAAAACCGCCAATTCCCCTAAGGAAGTTAGCCTTGGTAAGAATCTCTCTTTCTTGTGGAGACATTTTGATCGGATTCAGTTAAGGTTTATCGGCTATCTTTTTAATATTGGTTCAGTTTGTAGTGAGCTCGGGTGTTTTTGCTCAACCAGACTGAAATCCGTCAGTGCCGAACATGTAGTGAGTAACAACGGTATGACTTCTTTACTGAATTGGGGCTATTCGGTGAAAGCACCAGCTCCCGAAACGATCAAACGTGTAGCGACTAGCATATCTGTAGTTGCCTTGTGCGCAGGTATTGCAGCCTGTGGCGGCGGCACAGACAAAGTGAAGTTCAGTGAAAAGAAGTACGGCGTGGCTGCAAGTCCTCGTGTGGTGAAAGGCACTAAGCCAGTTCCTAAAGGAGGCGGGCGCGCTGTTGTCGGCAAACCGTATAAAGTGGCTGGCAAGTGGTATTATCCCAAAAGGGACGATAACTACAAGAAAACCGGTAAGGCATCATGGTATGGTCCAACCTTCCATGGTCGCAAAACAGCAAACGGCGAAATCTTTGATCGTAATGCACTGACAGCAGCGCATCCAACAATGCCTCTACCAAGCTATGCTAAGGTGACAAACCTGCAAAATGGTCGCTCCATGATTGTGCGCGTGAATGACCGTGGACCATTCCACGATAATCGCGTGATTGATCTGTCTGAGCGCGTTGCTGGAATGTTGGGCACCAAATCCAGCGGCGTTGCAAAGGTTCGTGTTGAATACGTTAGCCGCGCACCTCTTCACGGACAGGATGAGAAGAAGCTACTGGCATCTTATTCTGGCAATGGCGGAAACTGGAACGGCGGGAACTCTGCACCTCAGACCATGTTTGCCTTTGCAAATCCTGTGAAACGCATTTCCGGCCCGGCTCCAATGCCAAAAAGCAGGCCATACGACACTCCAATTTATGCGGCACAAAATGTGTTGGCGTTCAATTCCAGCCAGCTCGATCCTGCTGTGGTCTACGAACGTAACTTGAGCACGACACAAGTCGCATCCATATCCAGCTTCAAGAACCGCATCAACAGCGCCCTTGCGACAAACGCAAACCCGAATGCGCCCAAACCTGCGATTGCCGCACAGCCAGTTTCAACGTCCTTTGGCAGCTCACTCCTTCCACCACCAAGTTCAGGTGTTTACAAAACACCAACAAGTGGCAGTGCGCCAACGTTCCAGAGCGGAAATGCAGTTTCCTCCTATACGTCACAGCAAAGGCTCAACAGTGCGCATGAAGCATTTAAATCATTTTCAGGTGGAACTGGTTTGAAGAACTTACTGCAATCTCGTACTGGCCAAAAACACTAAGTCATTTAGTTTTAAACGGCTTTACCCAGTCTGCTGACCTGCGTTAGTGTTTGTTTTAGGGGATGGGGCGTAGCATAGCCTCTCTAAAAACATTCAGGGAGACGCAGGCGTGCAGGTTGGGTGGCAGAAGTGCAAACAGCATAAATCTCGAAGCAACTTTAAGCGCTGGCTATCTCCTGATTGCTGGAGATTTTCAGCGATAGCGGCAATGGTGCTCTGCGCTCTAGTCGCATCTCCAACAGCTCATGCTGTTGAGATAAAAGCCAAAGCTGCGACGCTTTACGACTTCTCCAACAAGTCATTGATCTTCTCTAAAAACTCTCAGGTTCTGCTTGCGCCAGCTAACCTGACCAAGCTCATGACCGCCGTAACAGTGCAGCAGGCACTGCATGCCGGTGACATCACACCGCAAACCACATTCAAGGTCAGTGAACATGCATGGCGGACAGGCGGAGCACCCGCACGCGTTACCACCATGTTTGCACGCCTGAACTCCTCTGTCCCCGTGAATGATCTAATGTATGGCCTCATCGTTCAAAGCGCGAACGATGCCGCAATCATTCTGGCAGAAGGCCTGGCCGGCAGTGAAGCCAACTTTGCGCGGGAGATGAACAAGCTCGCCAAGTCCATTGGAATGGAAAATTCTAATTTCACCAATCCGACCGGCTTCCCTGAGGAGAGCCACAAAACGACACTGGAAGACCTGACAATCTTAGCAGCGTATGTTCTGGAACATGAGCCTGAACTGCATTCTGTGTTTTCCATGGACCGCTTTACCTGGAACAAGATCACACAGCGCAACAAAAACCCGCTCATTCGGGATATTGAAGGACTGGACGGGTTCGGAGCTGGCTTCTCTGAGAGAGAAGGTTTTGCAGCACTTGGAACACTCGACAGCAACGGTCGTCGCTATGTAGCCGCTATTGCAGCCTCACCGACGATGCAAGACCGTGTTCAGGACATGAAAACTCTATTGCTGCCATCTTTTTCCGGCCTTAAGCTCGAACAGTTTTACCGCAAAGGCGATCTTGTCAGCGATGCACAAGTGTATGGCGGCAAAAGAACAACAGTCTCCCTGAAGACAAATGATGCCGTCGCAACGCTTATCAATCCCAACGAAAAAGACAAATACCAACTGCGCGTTGTTTACAATGGCCCCATACCCGCACCGATTAAAGAGGGAATGGAAGTTGGAGAACTGCAGGTTCTTTCCAAAAATGACGTGATTTATCGGGCAACACTGGTTACAGGAGAGGATGTAGCCATGGGAGACCTGCAAGGCCGTGCTTGGGACGCGCTAGGCGAGTTCTTCTACCAGTTGTTCTAGCACCGGATTTCAGAACTATTGAACTCCGTAGGTCTTGGAGGCCTGTTCGACGTTGTCGGGTATTTTTATCAGTTTTGAGGGCGGCGAAGGCGCCGGTAAGTCTACTCAAATTCAGCGCTTACGCGACAAACTCGCGGCCAGAGGCATTGAAGCAATCACCACACGTGAACCGGGCGGCTCTCAAGGCGCTGAACTCGTTCGCGAAGTCCTGCTGTCCGGCGCTGCAAAAGATTATGGTGTAACGGCTGAGGCAGTTCTTTTTGCAGCTGCCCGAGCAGACCATATCGACACACTGATCAAACCGGCATTAGATGACGATAAATGGGTCCTGTGCGACCGGTTTGCCGATTCCTCACGCGTCTATCAGGGCGAATCCGGTGTTCCTCCGCAAACCGTAGAAGCCTTGCAACAGGTCGCAATCGCAGGTCATAATCCAGACATGACCTTGCTGATCAACGTGACGCCTGAAGTCGGCTTGGCCCGCGTCTCAAAGCGTACCGCTCCTGTCGAATTTGATGGCCCGGATCGCTTTGAAACAGATACCTTGGAAACGCACCGTCGCAGACAAGAAATGTTTCTGGAGATGGCCCGAAAAGAGCCGGACCGCATCACTGTGATTGATGGTGACCAGTCTCAGGACAAAGTGACTGAAGATATCTGGCAAGCTGTCCAAAGCCGTTTTGAAGAGCAGATCAAACAAGATACGGCCCGTCCGTAAGCAATCAGGGAAAAGTGAGTATGGCGAAAGCTTCCATAATCGAAGAAGTCCCTGAGTTCGACGAGGTCGAAGGCCTTCCGCTTCCACGCGAGCAATCCAACCTATACGGCCACGAACTTGCAGAAACCGAACTGCTTGATGCCTACAGATCGCAGCGGTTTCATCATGCATGGATCCTTGGCGGTCCGAAAGGCATCGGCAAAGCCACACTGGCATTTCGTTTCGCACGCTTCATACTGGAGCACCCGGACCGCTTTTCTACGCCGGTGATGGCTGCAAACAGCCTATACGTTCCACCAGAAAGCCATAGCTCTCAAATGATTGCCGCAGGTTCTCATGCAGACCTCCTGCATCTGCGGCGCCCATGGGACTTGAAAGGAAAGCGTTTCAAGCGGGACCTTCCTGTTGATGAAGTTCGTAAGACCACAGGCTTCTTTGGATCAACGGCCGCAGGCGGAAACTGGCGCATATGCCTTGTTGATTCTGCTGACGACATGAACCAGTCCGCAGCCAACGCTCTGCTTAAGATTCTTGAAGAACCACCAAAGCAGTCGCTCTTTATCCTGCTTTCACACAATCCCGGACGTCTTTTGCCAACAATTCGCTCCAGATGCCGCAAACTGTCCATGCGCAAACTGGAAGAGCAGACGATTGAGCAAGCGCTGACTGACATGGGCTGCGCTCCATCCGGCAACACACAGGCTCTGCACACACTCGCTGATGGCAGCCTGCGTCAGGCCGCATTGGCAGCAAACGGCGGAGCGTTGCAAATCGCGCAGGAGTTTACCGGCTTGGTTGAGACAATCGCCAATCTGGATATGATCCGTGCGCACAGCTTTGCAGATAAAGTTTCGGGACGTGGTGCAGAAGACGCGTGGAACACATTTTTGGAGCTGACCCGCACGTTCTTGAGCAATCAACTGCGTAAAGATGCAAGCACAAAGCCGGATGCGCTTGTCAGGTGGGCTGACTTGTGGGAAAAGGTGGGCCGCGCTGCCTCAACAGCAGAAGCTTTAAACCTTGATCGCAAGCAAGTTGTGTTGTCTTTCCTCGTTGACCTGCGGAAAGCAAGCACGAGCTGACCTACGTCTTTTTGGGCCACAAACCCAAAGAACTTTCCAGATTTAGATCCCGGATCAAAAGATCGCTTTAGGATATGACAGAAAAATCGCCTTTCTATATTACAACAGCAATTTCCTACCCAAATGGTGAGCCGCATATCGGCCATGCCTACGAGGCAATTGCAACTGACGTGCTGGCCCGCTTCCAGAAACTGGATGGCCGAGAAGTACACTTCCTGACGGGTACCGACGTACACGGTCAGAAGATGCTTCAGACCGCCGTCAAGGAAGGCATGTCACCTTCAGATCTTGCAGATAAGAACTCCAAGCTTTTCCGCGAAATGGTGGAGATGCTGGGCTGCTCTAATGACGATTTCATTCAGACCAACGAAGAGCGTCACTATAAATCCTGTCAGGCAATCTGGCAGAAAATGGCAGATGCTGGCGATATCTACAAAGACAGCTACGCCGGTTGGTACTCTGTACGCGACGAAGCCTACTATCAGGAAGGCGAGACCGAAGTTCGCGAAGACGGTGTTCGTTATGGTCCTCAAGGCACGCCTGTCGAGTGGGTCGAAGAAGAAAGCTACTTCTTCCGTCTCTCAGCTTATGAAGACAAGCTGATCGAGCTGTATGAGAAGAACCCTGACTTTATTGGTCCAAATGCACGCCGTAACGAAGTCATGAGCTTCGTAAAGGGTGGCCTGAAAGACCTGTCCATCTCCCGCACCACCTTTGACTGGGGCATCCCGGTCCCGGGCGATGAAAAGCACGTTATGTACGTTTGGGTCGACGCTCTGACCAACTACATCACTGCGCTTGGTTATCCTGATATGGACGGCGACATGGCCAAGTTCTGGCCTGCCAACGCACATATCATCGGCAAAGACATCATCCGCTTCCACGCGGTGTACTGGCCTGCATTCCTCATGTCCGCTGGTGTTCCACTGCCAGAGCGCGTGTTTGCCCATGGTTTCCTGTTCAACTCTGGTGAGAAGATGTCCAAGTCTCTGGGCAACGTTATCGCTCCGCGTGATCTGGTAGAAACCTACGGCCTCGACCAAATTCGCTACTTCTTCCTGCGTGAAGTGCCATTCGGTCAGGATGGCAACTACAACCACGAAGCAATGGTAAACCGCATCAACGCTGACCTTGCCAATGACATCGGCAACCTGGCTCAGCGCTCGCTCTCCATGATCTTCAAGAACTGCGAAGGCAAACTGCCGGTTCCAGGCGAATTCTCTGCTGACGACAAGGCGATCTTGCAACAAGCTGATGAGATGCTGGAAAAATGCCGCGGCTTCATGGCAAAGCAGGAAATCCACCATGCACTGGCGTGCATCTGGTCAACCGTTGGTGAAGCAAACCGCTACTTTGCCTCTCAGGAGCCTTGGGCGTTGAAGAAGACAGACCCCGAGCGCATGAGCACAGTTCTTTATACCACCGCAGAGATCATCCGTCAGGTTGGCATTCTCGCACAACCAGTGATGCCAGGCTCTGCATCTAAACTGCTGGACCTACTGGTGCTGAATGAAGACGAGCGCTCCTTCGCACTGCTAGGTGAAGCTGGTCGCTTGCAAGGTGGTCGTGATCTGCCGAAGCCACAAGGCGTGTTCCCACGCTATGTTGAGCCGGAAACTGCAGAATAAAGCGCAAGAGATTATGTAGCTTAAAGGGGAGGCGCGTATGCCTCCCTTTTTTATGAGGCAAATACGCTGGTATTTACCGCTGAGATAAAACAAGAGGTCTACAGGACCTATTGACAGAATCGCGCTGGAGGCGCTTTTGCTGTGACCATGTTAGTTGATAGTCATTGTCATCTGGATTTTCCGGATTTCGCAGAAGAACGCGACCAGATCATCGAGCGCGCCAACGAAGCTGGCGTCAAGCTGATGGTCACCATCTGCACACGTGTCCGCAAGTTCGAGCAGATCAAAGAGATAGCTGAAGCCTACGACAGCGTTTACTGCTCTGTTGGAACCCACCCGCATCAAGCCGGAGAAGAAACCGACGTCACCACTGAAGAATTGGTGGAGCTTGCAAAGCACCCCAAAGTCGTCGCAATCGGAGAAGCTGGTCTGGATTATTTCTACGACAACGCATCTCCAGAAGATCAGGAAAAAGTCCTGCGCACGCATATTGCAGCAGCACGCGAAACCCAGCTGCCGCTGGTTATACATAGCCGAGATGCCGATGAAGACATGATGCGCATTTTGGAAGAAGAGATGAAGGCTGGCAGCTTCCCAGCACTTCTTCATTGCTTTTCCTCTGGCAAAGAGTTGGCAATGAAGGGTCTGGAGCTCGGCCTTTATGTCTCCTTCTCCGGCATTTTGACTTTTAAGCGCTCCACCGAACTGCGCGAGATCGCAGCAGAACTTCCAATGGATCGCCTTCTTGTTGAAACAGATGCCCCGTATCTTGCGCCGCAGCCATGGCGTGGCAAGCGCAACGAGCCTGCCTATGTAGCGCACACCAACAAAGTTCTGGCTGAAGCACTGGGCGTCTCAGAAGATGTAATGGCCAAGGCAACCACACAGAATTTCCTGCGCCTGTTTTCCAAGGTGCCACAGCCAGCTTGATTGACTAAACTGACGCGGATCGTGTTGCCATTGTATTTTGAGAGGACCGATGACCAGCAATTTTAAGGTCACTATTCTGGGCTGCGGCTCATCTACCGGCGTACCAAGGATTGGTGGAGATTGGGGCGAATGTGATCCCAATGAACCGAAAAACCGCCGCCGTAGATGTGCTCTGCTGGTTCAGCGGTTCTCTGAAAATGGCACGACGACCATAATTGTGGATACCGGCCCGGACTTGCGTGAGCAGATGCTGGCAGCCGGTGTCACACACGTGGACGCAGTACTTTATACCCATGCCCACGCAGATCACTTGCATGGTATAGACGACTTGCGCTTCTTTGCGCTCATGCAGCGTGCCAAAGTGCCCGTTTTTATGGATGAGTTCACCTCAAAGCGTGTCCGGTCTGCCTTCGACTACTGCTTTGTCACGCCGCCAGGTTCCGGTTATCCGCCAATCCTGAGCGAAAACCGCCTGACGAATGGCACTCCGGTCACCATCGATGGTGCAGGGGGACCGATCACTGCGCTACCATTTCTTGTCCATCATGGCGACATTGATGCACTGGGCTTCCGCTTTCAGGATCTGGCATACACGCCAGACGTCAACGATATCCCGGAAAGCAGCTTTCATGCATTGAAGGGACTGGATACATGGATTGTGGACGCACTGCGTCAGAAGCCACATCAAAGCCACTTCTGCGTAAATGATGCATTGGCGTGGATTGAGAAGATGAAACCTGCCAAGAGCATCCTCACCAATTTGCATTGCGATCTGGATTATCAGCACTTGCGGACAGACCTTCCAGAAGGTGTTTCACCTGCCTTTGATGGTCAGGAAATCAAATTTCCAGCACATGCGACGGTCTGAAGCCGTCGCATATTTTATGATACCTAAACAGAATCAATGCTTGCCAGACCTCCACGTTTCATGCTGATATAGATATATCAGTGACGCGTGCGAGATAAATATATTTCTCTGCCGAGATAAGGCAGCTCGCTACAAACCAAAAATAAGCATATAAAATACAGCACGTTAGACTGACAATTGGCCACTCTTTGTATATTTTATACTTAGATATTTTATGTTTGAAATAATTTAAAAAACCTGTCACGCTTATCTCAAGTTGGAATTAGGCACTTGCAGCCTAAGGGGGAGAGAGCAATGAAAGTCGCATGTCTTGGAGGCGGCCCGGCAGGTCTTTATTTCGCAATCAGCATGAAGCAGCGAGATCCTCAGCATGAGGTCACAGTCATTGAGCGAAATAAGTTTGACGACACCTTCGGTTGGGGTGTTGTTCTTTCAGATGAGACACTGGACAACTTCAAGGTCAACGACGAGAAAAGCGCTGAAGCCATCCGCGCGCATTTTGCTTACTGGGATGACATCGCGGTTCATTACCGAGATACATGCCACGTCTCCAGCGGTCACGGCTTCTGCGGCATTGGCCGCAAGCAGTTGCTTCTGCTGCTACAAGACCGGGCTAAAGAGCTTGGCGTAAACATGGAATTCGAGCGCAACTACACAAGCGCAAAAGAGCTCATGGGAGATTACGACCTCGTTGTTGCTGCAGATGGTCTGAACTCCACCAGCCGCACAGAGTTTGCTGAGTATTTCAAGCCAGACATCGACACCCGCAAATGCAAGTTTGTCTGGCTCGGCACCCACCAGAAATTCGATGATGCCTTCACCTTCATTTTTGAAGAAACAGAGCACGGCTGGATCTGGGCACATGCCTACCAATTCGATGATGACACTGCGACTTTTATTGTAGAGTGTACAGAAGAGACCTATGAGGCGTTCAGCTTTGCAGATATGAGCCAGGCTGAATCGTGCCGGACTTGTGAGAGGATCTTCGAAAAGCATCTTGGTGGCAATCAGTTGATGACCAACGCAAACCACGTCCGTGGTTCTGCATGGATCAACTTCCCACGCGTGCTCTGTGAGAAATGGTCCCACGAAAACCTCGTTCTCATGGGCGATGCCTCTGCAACCGCACACTTTTCTATCGGATCAGGCTCAAAGCTTGCCATGGAAAGCGCCATTGCACTGGCAGATTATCTGCAC
The DNA here is from genome assembly GCF_001623165.1 of Pseudovibrio sp. WM33. NCBI lineage: Bacteria > Pseudomonadati > Pseudomonadota > Alphaproteobacteria > Hyphomicrobiales > Stappiaceae > Pseudovibrio > Pseudovibrio sp. WM33. Next base: position 62,822 of record NZ_LMCK01000142.1, on the reverse strand, counting down.
AGCGAAAACTCCATTCAAAGTGCATTCCAGAAGTACGAGGACGAGCGCCGCTTGGAAGTTCTTAAGCTCCAGTCCGCTGCTCGTAACTCACTGGAATGGTTTGAAAACGTCGAACGCTACTTGCACCTGGATCCAGTTCAGTTCAATTACTCACTCCTGACACGCTCCCAGCGCATCTCCCATGAGAATCTGCGAGAGCGCGATGCTGAGTGGCTGGGAACAGCAGAAGGCTGGTTCCAAAATCAAGCCGGAGTGTCGGATACTGACAATGCTCCACGCCCGCCAATGTTCGCACCGTTCAAACTTCGCGAGATGGAACTGAACAACCGCGTGGTTGTCTCGCCTATGGCCCAGTACAAAGCAGAAGATGGAACAGTCTCCGACTGGCATCTGGCCCACTATGGCGAACGCGCCAAAGGTGGAGCAGGGATGGTTGTTGTTGAGATGACCTGTGTCAGCGCTGGTGGCCGCATCACACCAGGTTGCCCGGGCCTTTACGCACCAGAGCACCAAACTGCATGGAAGCGCATCAGCAACTTTGTGCATGAACACAGCAACGCAAAGATCTGCTGTCAGCTTGGTCATGCCGGTCCAAAAGGTTCAACGCAAGTTGGTTGGGAAGAGATGGACGCGCCATTGAACGACGGCAATTGGCCGCTTCTTGCCGCCTCTCCAATCGCTTGGTCTGAACGCAACCAGATGCCAAAGCAAATGGACCGGGCAGACATGGACCGCGTCAAGGCAGAGTTCGTGAATGCAGCCAAGATGGCAGACGCATCTGGTTTTGATATGGTCGAAGTCCACGGCGCCCACGGTTATCTTCTGTCCTCCTTCATCTCACCACTCACCAACATGCGTGAAGACGAGTATGGCGGATCGCTTGAAAACCGCATGAGATACCCGCTGGAGGTCATCGAAGCAGTACGCGAAGCATGGCCGCAAGACAAACCGATGTCCGTGCGCATCTCAGCAACGGACTGGGTGGAAGACGAGGGCCTCACACCAGAAGAAGCCGTTGAGATCGCCCGCATGCTGGACGCAGCTGACGTTGATATCTGCGATGTCTCCGCAGGTCAGACCAGCACCCGCGCACAACCGGTTTATGGTCGTATGTTCCAGGTGCCGTTCTCAGACCGTATCCGCAACGACGCCGGTATGAAAACCATGGCTGTCGGCAACATCTACGAGCCAGATCATGTGAACTCAATCCTGATGGCTGGTCGCGCAGATCTTGTATGTCTTGCTCGTCCACATCTGTCCGATCCGTACTGGACACTGCACGCAGCTGCTGAATTGGGCGACAAAGGTGTGTACTGGCCAGAACCATATCATGCTGGCCGTGACCAGCTGTACCGTCTGGCAGAGCGCGCCGAGACCATGAAAGTTCGCGTGTGAGGAAGATCGGTTTGGAAAAGCATGCACTCATAACAGGTGGCGGGACAGGCGTTGGGGCTGAAATAGCCCGCCACCTCGCGGGGGCTGGCATCAACGTCACCATTGCTGGGCGCAGACGCGAGCCGCTTGACCTGGTCGCAAGTGCCAACAGCCGCATCAGCGCTGTTACAGCAGACATTACCGATGAAGTGTCCGTTGGGCAGATGTTTGAAAAGGCGGCTGAAGCAAACGGACCAGTCAACATCGTGATTGCCAATGCGGGTGCAGCAGAATCTGCACCTTTTGGAAAGATCGAACGGGAAGACTTCCAGCGCATGCTCGACATCAACCTGACAGGTACATTCCTGACCTTCCAAAAGGGACTGGAATGCCTGAAAGGGCAGGAGTATGGGCGTTTGATCGCAATTGCATCTACAGCAGGTTTGCGCGGTTATTCCTATGTCTCTCACTACGCCGCAGCCAAACATGGTGTCGTCGGTATGGTCAGATCACTGGCACTCGAACTTGCCAGCAAGCCATTTACGGTCAATGCTGTGTGTCCAGGATTCACAGAGACCCCAATGCTGCAACGCTCGATCGAAAACATCATGCAAAAAACCGGAATGAACGAAGAGCAGGCACGGGCCGCTCTTTACAAGGACAACCCACAGCAACGCTTCATCCAGCCGGACGAAGTCGCCGCCACAGTGGCATGGCTCATCGGAGATGGCGCCCGCTCTGTGACAGGGCAAGCTATTTCAGTATCAGGAGGCGAAACCCAATGACTGCCTCACAGGAAATGCTCAAGGCTGACAGAGCAACCGACGACAAGTCCCGCGTTCGCCTCTGGTTGAGATTGCTCCGCGCCTCTCGTGCGATTGAAGGCGAACTGAGAGAGCGGCTGCGGACAACCTACAACGTGACCCTGCCACGCTTTGACGTGATGGCGGCACTTTACCGGGAGCCAGAGGGCATGCTCATGTCCCAGCTCTCCAAATACCTGATGGTATCCAACGGCAACGTCACCGGCCTCATTGATCGCCTGACCACGGACGGTCTGGTTCAGCGCACCTTGAGAGACGGAGACCGGAGAACCTCTGTGGTTCTGCTCACCAAAGAAGGCCGCGAGAATTTTGAGCAAATGGCAGCAAGCCACCGCGAGTGGATCAATGAGTTGCTCTCTCACTTTTCTCCCGATGAAGCAGAAACCCTTGCTGACACACTGAAGGTATTTGCAAGCGATTGGGAGGGGGAGGCCCGATAATGCTGACAACCTACAAAATGGCGAATTTGCAGCCAAAGCACTTCATTTGGCGCATGGAAGGTGATGTCGCAGTCATCCAACTGGACCGCCCGGACCGTAAGAACCCGCTGACCTTTGAAAGCTATGCCGAGCTGCGCGATACATTCCGCGATCTCGTCTATGCAGACGACGTTAATGGCGTTGTAATCGCCTCCAACGAAGGCAACTACTGCTCAGGTGGAGACGTCCACGACATCATCGGTCCGCTTGTTGCAATGGACATGAAAGACCTGCTGAAGTTCACGCGTATGACGGGCGATCTGGTCAAAGCCATGATCAACTGTACCAAGCCAATCATTTCAGCTGTAGACGGCATCAGCGTTGGTGCTGGGGCAATCATGGCCATGGCATCAGACCTGCGCATTGGCACACCAGACGCCAAAACAGCGTTCCTGTTCACCCGCGTCGGTCTTGCAGGCTGTGACATGGGCGCGTGTGCCATTCTTCCGCGCATTATCGGCCAGGGACGTGCTGCAGAGCTGCTCTACACAGGTCGGTCCATGAGCGCTGAAGAGGGCTACACTTGGGGCTACTTCAACTCTATGTCCACCACAGAAGCACTAGAGGCCGATGCTATTCGCATGGCGCAGCGCATCACGGCAGGGCCAAATTTCGCTCACGGCATCACCAAGACCCAGCTCAATCAGGAATGGAACATGGGTCTGGATCAGGCGATTGAAGCTGAAGCACAGGCGCAGGCCATCTGCATGCAGACCAAAGACTTCGAAACTGCCTACAAAGCTTTTGTTGCAAAAGAAAAACCGGTCTTTGAGGGGGCATAAATGGCTGACACCACCTTCCTCACATGGCCGTTCTTTGAAGAAAAACACCGAGAGCTGGCCGAAGCCATAGAAAACTGGTGCTGCGAAAACCTTCCAGCTGACCACTCCGACACGGATGCTGCCTGTATCAAGCTCGTTAATGATCTTGGTTCTGCTGGTTTCCTGAAGCTCACTGCTGTTGATCCGGCTGATCCCAAACCGCTGGATGTCCGAAGCCTGTGCATCATGCGCGAAACACTGGCCCGTCACGACGGTCTGGGGGACTTCGCCTTCGCCATGCAGGGTCTGGGAACAGGCGCCATCAGCCTGTTTGGCACGCCAGAACAACAGTTGTGGCTCAATAAAACCAGAACAGGCCAGACACTCTCTGCGTTTGCACTAACAGAACCAGACTCCGGTTCAGACGTTGCAAACATTGAACTTTCCGCCATCCGCGACGGCGATGACTATGTGCTCAATGGTGAAAAGACCTGGATCTCCAACGGCGGCATTGCAGGCCTTTACGTTGTCTTCGCAAGGACGGGCGAAGCACCGGGAGCCAAAGGCATCAGCGCCTTCATAGTACCGGCGGATACACCGGGCTTAACCGTTGAAGAACGGCTGGATGTGATGGCACCTCATCCTCTGGCACGGTTGGGCTTCAAACAACTGCGCATTCCAGCAGCAAACCGCATTGGGGGAGCCGGAGAAGGCTTCAAGATCTCAATGTCGGTTCTGGATGTCTTCCGCTGCACCGTCGGCGCTGCCGCACTGGGCTTTGCCCGCCGTGCATTGGAAGAAGCCGTAGCACGCGCAACAACCCGCAAGCTGGGGGATGGCGTGCTGGCCGATATGCAGATGGTGCAGGGCCATCTGGCGGAAATGGCAATCAACATTGATGCCTCTGCACTCCTGATCTACCGCGCTGCATGGACGAAAGACATGGGGGCAGCACGAGTATCTCGCGAGGCTGCCATGGCAAAGCAGTTTGCAACCGATCAGGCCCAACAAATCATTGATAAGGCGGTACAAATCCACGGGGGTGAGGGCGTCCGTTCAGGCAATACTGTCGAAAAACTTTACCGTGAGATCAGAGCTCTTCGCATCTACGAAGGCGCATCCGATGTTCAGAAAATAATAGTAGCAAGGCAATTGCTTTCTCAGGAGGGGAGAAATGCTGGGACCAAGCGCGCACAAGGACACCTTCACAAGGGACAGGCTGCCACCAATTGATCAGCAGCCAGTTTTCCAGCTGGAGGGGTTTGAGTACCCAGATTACATCAACGCCGCAGTAGAGTTGACCGACAAGATGGTTGAACGCGGCTTTGGTGACAACATTGCTCTCATCGGCAATGGCAGAAAACGTACTTACAAGGAGCTTGCGGACTGGACGAACCGCATCGCTCGAGCTCTGCAGGAGGATTACGGAGTAGAACCGGGCGACCGCATTCTTATCCGCTCAGCAAACAACCCGGCCATGGTCGCCTGTTGGCTGGCTGCCACAAAAGCAGGCGCTGTGGTGGTCAACACCATGCCAATGCTGCGGGCTGGCGAGTTAAGCCAGATCGTCGACAAGGCCGAAATCAAACTGGCCATGTGTGATCTTCGCCTTATGGAAGAGATGGAGCGTTGCCTTGAGCAGAACGACCATCTGAGCAAAATCGTGAGCTTCGATGGCACGGCCAACTTTGCCGGTGAGATGGATAAGGTCGCACTATCAAAGCCTGTTCAGTTTGAGGCTGTTCAAACGGGCAGAGACGATGTCTGCCTGCTGGGTTTCACATCTGGCACCACCGGACAGCCGAAGGCAACCATGCACTTCCACCGCGATCTGCTGATCATCGCAGATGCCTATGCAAAGGAAGTGCTGAACATCCAGCCATCGGACGTGTTTGTTGGCAGTCCGCCACTGGCCTTTACATTTGGCCTCGGCGGCCTGGCAATTTTCCCGCTTCGTTTCGGCGCAACCGCTACTCTGCTGGAAACGGCAGGCCCTAAGCAGCTTATTGAGATCATTGAGACTTACAAGGCAACGATCTCGTTCACAGCACCAACGGCTTACCGTGCCATGATGGCGGCAATGGAAGAGGGGGCAGACTTGTCCTCACTGCGCATTGCAGTCTCAGCGGGAGAAACATTGCCAGCACCAGTGTTTGAGCGATGGAAAGCAAAAACTGGCATTCCAATGTTGGATGGGATTGGCGCAACGGAAATGTTGCACATCTTTATTTCCAACCATTTGGAAGATGCTATGCCAGCAACCACAGGCCGGGAGATCAAAGGATACTCGGCAAAAGTGGTTGATGAGAACATGCAGGAGGTTCCACGCGGCACAGTTGGCAAACTTGCCGTAAGAGGACCAACCGGTTGCCGGTATATGCAAGATGACCAGCAGCAGAAATATGTCCGCGACGGCTGGAATTTGACAGGTGATGCCTTTTATCAGGATGAAAAAGGCTATTTCCACTTCGCAGCCCGCGCAGACGACATGATCATCACGTCCGGCTACAACGTTGCCGGGCCAGAGGTAGAGGCTGCTCTGTTAAGCAGCCCGGAAGTGTCCGAGTGTGCTGTTATCGGCGTGCCTGATGAGGACCGGGGACAGATTGTAGAAGCACATGTGGTGTTGGTGGAGGACCACCCACAAGATGCAGACGTAATCAAACGTCTTCAGGACTATGTAAAATCTACTATAGCGCCCTATAAATACCCTCGTTCACTTAAACTGGTAGATTCGCTACCAAAAACCGCGACTGGTAAAATTCAAAGATTCCGTCTGAAGGAACAGCTGGTCGAGGATAAATCAGGGGAACTTATATGAAAAAACTCGTTTCAGCCGGAGTAGCCGCCCTTCTGTGTTGTACAGCTGGCATGGCGCAAGCCGAAGTTAAAATTGGCATGATCACCACCTTATCAGGCGGTGGCTCCACACTCGGTATCGACGTCCGCGATGGCTTTGAGCTTGCTCTCAAACAAGCAGGCGCATCCGATGTTAAGCTGCTGGTAGAAGACGACGCCCGCAAACCGGACGTTGCCAAGAAACTGGCAGACAAGTTCATTCAGAAAGACAAAGTAGATATCCTGACAGGTATCATCTGGTCCAACCTGGCAATGGCTGTGGTTCCAGCTGCCACCCGCAAAGGCACGCTCTATATCAGCCCGAATGCAGGCCCATCTGCGCTGGCTGGTAAAGCTTGCCATGAAAACTACTTCAACGTGGCTTGGCAGAACGACAACCTCCATGAAGCGATGGGATCTCACGCCAATAAAGCTGACTACAAGAAGACCTTTATTCTGGCACCAAACTACCCAGCTGGCACCGACGCTCTGAAGGGCTTCAAGCGGATGTACAAGGGCGAGTTGGCAGGTGAACTCTTCACCAAGCTTGGTCAGGACGATTACGCAGCAGAAATCGCTCAAATCCGTGCTTCTGGTGCAGATAGCGTATTCTTCTTCCTGCCAGGAGGCATGGGCATCGCGTTCATGAAGCAGTACGCCCAGTCCGGCGTTGATGTGCCAGTCATGGGCCCGGCGTTTTCCTTCTCACAGGACATTCTGCCTGCGATTGGCGACGCTGCACTCGGCGTCGCAAACTCCTCACAGTGGGGTAAGGACATTGAGAGCGAAGTAAACGCTAAATTCGTCAAAGGCTTCAAAGAAGCTTATGGCCGCCTGCCTTCCCTTTACGCATCTCAGGGCTATGACGCTGCAAATCTGATCCTTTCTGCAATGGAAAAGGCAGATGTCAGCGACAAAGATGACTTCCGCGCAGCTCTGAAAGAAGCCGATTTCGCTTCTGTGCGCGGTGACTTCAAGTTCGGCAACAACAATCACCCAATTCAGGACATTTACGTTCGTGAAGTGGTGAAAGAAGATGGCCAGATCACCAACAAAATCGTTGGTGTCGCAATCAAAGGCCATCAGGATGCATACGCATCCAAGTGCCGAATGAAGTAAGCCAACACATTGAAGTAAAATAATAATCAGCGGGGAAACCCTAATCCTTCTCCGCTGATCCCCTATACTGATGTAACAATGAAAAAGAAGCCTCGGGAATATCATAAATGACGGCAGCTTTGATTTTTGAGCAGGTATTGAACGGGCTGCAATTCGGTCTCACTTTGTTTCTGATGGCAGCTGGCCTCACGCTGGTCTTCGGCGTTATGGGTCTGATCAACCTCGCTCATGGCTCGCTTTACATGGTCGGTGCCTTTTGTTGCGCTTGGATCACTCAGCAAACCGGCTCTTTCTGGCTTGGTCTTGGTGGTGGTGTCCTTGGAGCGGCGGCAGCTGGTGCACTTATCGAAATGCTTGTCATTCGCAGGCTTTATGACCGCGATCACCTTGATCAGGTACTGGCAACCTTTGCTCTTATTCTGATCTTTTCTGAAGGCACCCGCATGGTCTTCGGTTCCATGCCACTTTACCTCAACATTCCGGCAGCTCTGGGGGGCACCATGGCGTTGCCCGGCGTAGAAGCTTATCCGGTCTATCGCCTGTTTATCATTCTGGCAGCACTGGCTGTTGCCCTGCTTCTCTACCTGCTTATTTCCAAAACGCGCCTTGGCATGCGGATCCGCGCCGGTGAAAGTGACCGCGAGATGATCGCTGCCTTAGGTGTTGATATCAAAACGCTTTACACCATCGTTTTCGCATTGGGCGCTGCGATCGCAGGTCTGTCGGGTGCTCTGGTCGGCGCATTGCGCTCCGTACAGGTCGGCATGGGAGAACCAGTGCTCATTCTGGCCTTCGTGGTCATTGTGATTGGCGGCATTGGCTCAATCAAAGGCGCTCTCATCGGCTCCATCCTGATTGGCCTCGTAGATACTCTGGGACGTATTTTCCTGCCCGTTATCCTGAAGTTCTTCATGGAAAATGCCAGTGCAAACAGCGTCGGGGCAGCTCTGTCATCCATGCTTATCTATCTGATGATGGCAGGCATTCTGGCAGTCAAACCAAAGGGGCTTTTCAATGCAACGAACTGATACAGCTCCAAAATCCATCAACATGCCAAAGCTGAGCCGCGAGACCGTCGTTAACATCGCAGTTATGGCAATCCTGCTGGCTCTGCCGCTCTGGGCGTCTTCCATCGGAGAAGACTACTACGTCAATCTGGCAAGCCTGATCACCATCTTTGCCATTGCTGGCGTTGGCCTCAACTTTGCCATCGGGCAAGGCGGAATGGTCAGCTTCGGCCATGCAGCCTTCTTCGGCATTGGTGGCTACACCACTGGTATTGCAGCCTTTCACAGCTTTGAAGAAACCCTCTTCATGGCCATGCCTTTTGCGATCTCCGGCACCAACCAGATGCTTATTATCTGGATTGTCGCAATGGTCATTTGCGGCATCGCTGCCTTAGCAATTGGCGCAATTTCGCTGAGAACCGAAGGCGTCTACTTCATCATGATCACACTGGCATTTGCCCAGATGATCTACTACTTCGCCATTTCCTGGCCGACATACGGCGGTGAAGATGGGCTTTCAATTTACCTGCGCAACGAATTTCCAATGGTAGATGCAGAAAGCGCTCTGACGTTCTTCCTTGTCTGTTTTGTCCTGCTGCTCGGTGCAATCTTCGTCTCAGCACGCTTGTCTGGCTCCCGTTTCGGTGCAGCTCTTGGCACCGCCCGTATGAATGAGACACGGCTGGCAACCTCTGGCATTGATCCATTCCCGATCAAGCTCACAGGCTTTGTTATCTCCGCGATGATCACCGGCCTTGCAGGAGCGCTGTTTGCCGAGCTAAACGGCTTTGTAGGCCCTTCAATGCTCTCCTGGCACCGTTCCGGAGAGATTATGGTGTTCGTCATCCTTGGCGGCGTCGGGCGTCTCTATGGCCCTGTTATCGGCGCCGCCCTGTTCGTACTGCTCGAAACCTATATCGGCGAATGGACAGAGCACTGGCAACTGCTGCTTGGTCTGGCCTTGCTCGGGGTCGTTCTGTTCGCCCGAGGTGGCGTCATGGGCATGATTGCAGGGAGAGCACGCCATGACTAAACCGGTTCTTGAAGTCAAAGGCCTGCACAAATCCTTTGGGGCTCTGCAAGCGACAAAAAACGTATCCTTGGACCTGAAACCCAATGAGATTCATGCGCTTATCGGACCAAACGGGGCTGGTAAATCAACGCTCATCGGTCAGATTGCAGGCTGGATCACACCTGACAGCGGCAGCATCATTCTGGATAGTGAAGACGTAACTTCAGAGACAGTCGCCAGCCGGTCCCGTAAGGGACTGGGCCGCAGTTTCCAGGTTTCTTCGCTGGCCATGGACGTCAGCGCCCGTCGCAATGTCATGCTCTCCGTACAAGCCAGTCAGGGCTCCAGTTTCCGCTTCTGGAAGCAAACCAAGTCCGACGAAGAACTGCGCGAAACCGCTGGAAACTGGCTCAGACAAGTCGGCCTCGGTGGTCGCGAAGATATCGCGGTCTCGGAACTCTCTCACGGTGAGCGCCGTCAGGTGGAAGTCGTCTGCGCTTTGGCTCTCAAACCTAAAGCACTGTTACTGGACGAACCCATGGCAGGCCTTGGCCCGACAGGCTCTATTCAGCTCACTGAATTCCTTGAGGAAATTCGCCCGGAAATCCCAATCCTGCTCATTGAGCACGACATGGATGCCGTGTTCCGTCTGGCAGATCGCATCACGGTTCTGGTGGGCGGTGCAGCCATTCTGTCAGGCTCGGTCGATGATATCCGCGCCAGTGCACTTGTCAGAGAAGCTTATCTTGGGGAGGAAGCCTGATGCTGTTAGAAGTCAAAGGCTTGGAAGCCCATTATGGTGCTGCGCAAGCGCTCTTCGGTGTGAACCTCTCCGTCAATGAAGGCGAAATGGTCGCGATGCTTGGCCGCAATGGCATGGGCAAATCAACCACAATCAGCTCTATTTGTCAGATGGTTACGCCAACCAAAGGTACCATTGAGTTTCGCGGTCAAAGCCTGAACCGCCTGTCCAGCCACAAAGCCGCACGCCTTGGTCTGGGATTGGTCCCGGAAGGTCGTCGCTGTTTCCCGAACCTGTCTGTTCTGGAAAATCTGAGCGCGGCCGCCCGCAAAGGCGCATGGACGCTGAACCGCGTCTATGACTTGTTTCCACGCCTTCAGGAGAGGAAAAGTCAGAGCGCAAACACGCTGTCTGGTGGAGAGCAGCAAATGCTTGCCATCTCCAGAGCTTTGATGACAAACCCAAAATTGCTGATACTCGATGAAGCAACGGAAGGTCTGGCACCTGTGGTGCGCGGGGAAATCTGGCAGGCGATCGCCAGGCTGAAGAAGGAAGGACTGTCCATTCTCATCATCGACAAGACGCTCAAGGAGCTCCTTCCGCTGGCTGATCAGGCCGTCATTTTGGAAAAAGGCGAGTCAGTCTGGGCAGGCCGCCCGGATACACTCACCGAGGAAATGAAGGACAGATACCTTGGTCTTTGAACGCACGATCAAAGTGATCTTCCAGCACTGCGACCCCGCTGGAATTGTCTTTTATCCCCGCTACTTCGAGATGATCAATCAGGTCACCGAAGAGTGGTTCGAGCAATCGCTCGGCACGTCGTTCGTAGAAATTCATATAAATCAAGGGGATGCAGTCCCAACAGCCAAGATCGAAACAGAGTTCAAAAAGCCGAGCAAGCTTGGTGACGAACTCTTATTCACGCTCCAGGTCACAAAGCTGGGACGCTCCAGCGTCCATCTGGAGTTTACGGTGACATGCGAGGACGAGCTTCGTCTCACCAGTCGCTCGGTCATTGTCTACGTCAAAGGCGAGGACAAGAAGCCAGCGAGTTGGCCACAAGCCATTAAGAAACAAATGGAATTTTTCCTGAAGGAAGAGGGACCTTCATGACAACACAACAAGCACTGTTCAAATTTCTCCAGCCGGAAGGTTGGAAGCCTGCTTCTGGATACGCCAATGGCATTATGGCAGAAGGCACACCCATCTTTCTGGGAGGTCAAATCGGCTGGAACGGCCAGCAGGTCTTCGAGAGCGATGATCTCATTGATCAGATCAAGCAAACACTTGAGAACATTAGCGAAATTCTAGCCACAGCTGGCGCTAAGCCAGAGCATGTGGTGCGCCTGACGTGGTATGTGGTCGACAAGAAAGACTACACCGCTCGCCTGCGCGAAGTTGGCGAGGCGTATCGCTCTGTGTTTGGCCGTCATTTTCCATCCATGACCATGATCCAGGTGGCAGATTTGGTGGAAGATCAGGCCAAAGTGGAAATTGAAGCAACGGCAGTACTGCCAAGAACGGAATAACGTGATGCGGGATTGGGACGCGGCCTATCATAACTCCGGTGCAGTACCAAACGCACAAGAGCTGTTTAATCAATGGGTTGAGCGCTCCAAAGCGTTTCGCGAGGCCTCAAAAAACCAACTGGACGTAGCCTACGGAAGCGGGGAGAGAGAAAAGCTCGACCTGTTCTTCCCACAAGGCACTGAGGCGTCCAAAGGGCTCGTCATGATCGTTCATGGCGGGTACTGGAAGGCCTTCGATAAATCCGCCTTCAGCCACTTGGCGAAGGGGGCTGTCGAGATGGGGTACACCGTTGTCGTGCCTTCTTACGACCTCTGCCCGGATGCGAAAATAGATAGCATTACCAATCAGATGCAGCGAGCTCTTGAAGTTGTAGCTGAACAAGTTGAAGGATCGATTCACTTGACCGGTCATTCTGCTGGTGGACACTTGGTAGCGAGGTTGGGCTGCAAAAACCGGATGATACCAGATAGTATCACTGGTCGGATCAAGCACATCCTCGGCATCAGCGGGGTTTACGATCTGCGGCCAATCCGCAGGACAGCAATGAACGACACCCTGCATATCGACGAAGCCGAGGCGCTGGCAGAAAGTCCAGTCCTGCACGAACCTCTTGATAATCTACGCTTTACAGGCTGGGTTGGCGCTGAGGAGCTGGCAGAGTTTCGACGGCAAAATGCAACCCACTGCGCAATGTGGGGCGGTTTCGAAACACACATCACCGCCTATGAGGATCCGGGCAAAAACCATTTTACCGTGGTAGAGGCGCTGGAGCAGCCCAACAGCCTACTCCTCACAACTATGTTGAATACATAATCACAACCTACTGAAATATATAGACATTATAAAAGCCACGCGACTTTGCGTTCTTATGTGTAATTTTGCGTGGTTTAAGTGATTCATGCGTTACTTTAAGTTGCTATGTAACTGCGTTGATGAATTCATTTCATCAGAAAGCACCCCTCACAGCAAACGACACAGCCCAGCGCATCAGATTGAAAAGCCATCCTATAACCTCCACTCGTCTTAACCTATTGGATAGCCTATTCACCAAATGGAGAGTTGTGGAACTGCTACCAGCCGCTCTAAGGTTGACCCAACAACGCGAACCAGAGTTATCCGCCCAGCGCGGCTTGCAGGTACACTCATCTGACAAGCCAGCTCTGTAAGGCATCAACTCTGGAAACGGGCACTTTCCAAGTTGCCCGTATGCGCAGGACTTGGCTGACTGGGGAGGCATATGTGACAACAGCAAAAGCGGGACCACTTTCGGGACTTCAGGTGGTGGAGATGGCAGGCCTTGGCCCAGCGCCCATGGCCGGACAATTGCTTGCAGATCTGGGAGCCGATGTCATCGTCGTCGACCGCCGCACCGGCGAGCGGATCGACAAGGATGTCAACCGCCGAGGCAAGAAGTCCATCGCTTTGAACATGAAGAGCGATGAGGCAGTCAAAGTCTTCTTTTCCCTCGTTGAGAAAGCCGACATCCTGATTGAAGGCTTCCGCCCCGGCGTAATGGAGCGCCTTGGCCTTGGGCCGGACGAATGCCTCGCCAAGAACCCGGGCCTGATCTATGGCCGCATGACAGGCTGGGGGCAGGACGGGCCACTGGCTCATGCCGCCGGCCACGACCTCAATTACCTCGCCATGACCGGCATGCTCCACGCCATTGGTGAAGAAGGCCGCCCACCAGTTCCACCACTCAACATGGCGGCAGACTACGGCGGCGGGTCCATGTTCCTGCTGCTAGGTGTCTTGTCAGCGCTGTTTGAGCGCACCAGAAGCGGCAAAGGACAGGTGATCGACGCAGCCATGGTCGATGGCGTGCCAGCCATGATGGGCCTGATCTACTCCTTGCTGGGCCGCGGGCTTTGGCAGGACAAACGCCAAACGAACCTGCTGGACGGTGGTGCCCCGTTCTATCGCTGCTATGAAACCTCAGATGGCCGCTATCTGTCCGTTGGTTCTCTGGAACCTCAGTTCTTCGCTCTGCTGCTAAAAGGGCTGGACCTCCCGCAAGAGCTTTCCAAGATCCAGATGAACATGAAAGAGTGGCCTCAGCTGGAAGAGCAAATCGGCGCTGCCATCAAGGCGAATACGCTGGACCACTGGACCGGCGTCTTTGCGGGAACTGACGCTTGCGTTGCCCCTGTGCTCTCCATTGAGGAGGCAAACGCAGCCTCTCTCAACACCGAGCGCGGCAACCGCATCCGCCTCAACGGCGTCACCCAGGCAGCACCCGCACCGCGCTTCAGCCGTACAGTTCCGCAAACACCTGAACCAGCAGGAAGAACCGGAGACGATACTGCACAGGTTTTACAGCAGCTTGGTTTCTCTGAAGCTGATATCGTTGATATGCAAAAGAGCAAAACTTTGGCCTGAATCTGCGACAATTAACGATGCGAAACAAACTGTAAACGGAGGGGGCCTCAGCACTCCCTCCCACGTCATAACTGCCTCAGCCCAATCCTCTGAGCACATCCCATGACTGAGGACATCCTCTCGAATCTCCTAGGGTAACTTTAATCAGGTTACTGCGAAGGAGTGCACCAGAGTATGCTGGTAACAGATGCATTTGTATTATTGTTTCTTGTTACGCAGGGCCTCTTTCTCGTCGCCTCATACGTCTTTGCTGTATCTGGCGCAGATGACCTGTTCGTTGACACCCTCTATTACACCTTTGTCGCCTGGTATCGCAGCCCCTTAGCGGGCAGAACCGAAGAACGCCTGTTTGAAGAAACCGGGCACGTCCCGCCAAGACCGCTGGCCATCATGCTACCCGCATGGGATGAAGCCTCAATCCTCTATCCCGCCGTTACAGGCATCATGCGCAGGCTGGACTATCCATCCTATTGGATCTTCATTGGCGTCTACCCCAATGACGCAGCCACAAAGAAGGCTGCAAATCGTCTGGCAGCTGAACATGACAATTTGCGCGTCGTTACCACCAACAATGACGGCCCAACCTGCAAAGCCGACTGTGTCAACACCATCATTGCCGAAATAGAGAGGTTCGAACAGGAACAGAACATCTCCTTTGCCGGCATCGTCATGCAGGACGCAGAAGACATCCTCAACCCAAACGCTCTGCACGTCTTCAACGCAAGCCTTGAACTTGCCGATGTGGTGCAACTGCCCGTCCTCTCCTTACCCCGTAGACGGCGGAACCTGACAGCCGGCCACTACATGGACGAGTTTGCCGAGTTCCATTCCAAGGAAGTTCTCGTCAGGGGCTTCTTGACCGGAACAGTTCCGGGCGCTGGTGTTGGCACCTGCTACTCCAAGAAAACCATCGAGACAGCCAAATCCATCTCCGGCACAGATGAAAACGGCATACCGGAAGTCTTCAACATCGGCTCCTTGACGGAAGATTACGACCTCGCCATGCGGCTCACAGGGAAGGGGCTCACCCACCACCTGCTCTGGGTCCACCCGGCCAAGAAAAGCGATCACACGGACTTTGCAGTCACGCAGGAGCTGTTTCCCTCCGGCTTCTGGCAAAGCGTACGCCAGAAAACCCGCTGGACCATCGGCATCGCGTTTCAGGGCTGGGCACAGCTGGGGTGGAAAGGAGGGCTCGCTGATAAATACTTTTATTGGCGCGACAGGAAGATGGTGTTCTTCAGCCACGCCATCATCATCGGGTACATCTCGCTTTTCTTCTACTGGGGCCTTCGCCTCTATGAGCGTCTGGCACCGGATGCCTACTATTTGCCGCCACTTCTGCCAGAAGACAGCCCATTTTGGTATGTAATCTGGTTCAACGTGCTCCTGCTCGCCCACCGCCTTATCCAACGCCATATCTGGACAGGCTACCATTATGGACTGCGCGCATTGGCACCTGTGACCCTGCGCTACTTCGTATCCATCATCATCAACTACATCGCCATGATGCGCGCCATCAAAACATGGATCCGGCATCTGGGCACCGGCGAAGTCATCGGTTGGGACAAGACCGCTCATGACTATCCGGAGGAAGAAAGTCTGGAGCTTGCAATTCCTGTAGAGCAGGAAGCACAAACATGACCCGGCCCCAAACGCCCCACAACACACGCGGGAATGCCAATCGAAACTCGGCATTCTATCTGCTGTGGGTCATCATGTTTGCGCTTGGCTTATCCATCCCAACACAATCGCAAAATCCAGCTCCGCCTTCACAGAGAGTCAGCCCTGCGCCTTACACCCTCCAGCAAAAAGACGAGTACTACATCAGCTTGCTGAAGGACCGACAGGACAGCCAATCCCTGTTGCAAAGCACGTGGCGCGGCTACCGCTCCTATCCCTTGCTGGACCTTGCCTACCGCCTGCTGGCAGAGGGGCGAAGTGAAGATGCGCTGAAAGAACTGGATGAGCTGCTGAAACAAGACCCCGATCATCTTGTGGCCCGCTGGCAAAAAATCCAGCTGCTCATCGGCCTCAATCGCCCAATCGCAGCAATTGACCAATTAGAGATCCTCCAATCTCAAGCCCCCGCTTTCAGCCGCGGCTACCTTTCGCTCGGCCACCTGCAAATGCTCACGGGCGAGTATGCGGAAGCCTTTGATGATTTCCGGCTGGCGATAGAGACTGGCAAATTGCTGCCGAGCAACCGGGAAGAAGCCCTTGCAGGCGCAGCAGAAGCAGCCATCAAGCTTGGCAAAACCAAGGAAGCTCTCCATGCACTGAACATTTTGCGAGAGCTGGGCGCTGCCACCCCAAGACAAAGGCTCATCAGAGCGGATCTTTTGCGCAACTTCAATCAGCTGGAAGAAGCCCGTAGCGAATGGGACGAGCTTTCCAAGCTGGACAACGCACCAAGAACCCAGCGCACAGCAATTTTGAACGAAGCCTTCCTCTTTCTTGCGCAAGGCAAAGACGAAGAAGCCTACCGCTTGCTGCTGCGTGGTGAAATGAATGGACTGTTTACGGGCCGCCAATCCTCCGCTTTAGAACAACGCACATTCGCCAGAGCCCTGGCCGCCAGCGCGCTCAATTCTGGTCATCTGGATGAGTTGCTGACCTTCCTCAACCCCGGGCGCATTGATCAACTGGGACTGTCCACGCGCGTTCAGCTGGCCTACGCTCTGGTGAAAAAAGGCTCCAGCGCCGAGGCAGAAATGGCGCTTCTGACAGCGGATGGCAGGATCCTCGACACCAAAGCCTCCGGTCCGGAAGAAGCCGCCAACTACTATCTGGCACTGGCAGACATCGCCATTCGCGCAGGAGATGATACCAGAGCGGTCACCGCAGGCCGATTGCTGATCAAACTCACCCGCAGCCCGGAATACGGCCTGCAACTCAGCATGCTCGCTCTTAACAATGGCTGGGAAACACAAGCCATCAACGCGCTGGTGGAACTGCGCGCCATCACCCAGTTTACCGACCAGCAGAAATCTCCGGAAGCCTGGGTCGAGTTGTTGCAAACCCTTTCAGATCTGGCACGGCGGGCAGGGGATCTGGATCTCGCCAATCAGGTTCTCAAAGAAGCTGAAACGCTGATGCCCAACTGGCGCATCACAGCAAAAAGAGGGCAGGTCGCCCTGCTCTCCAACCATCACCGCATCGCCTCCGCTGTTCTTCAGGATGCTCTTGCACGAGCCCAAAGAGCCCGTGCTGACGGCGCCTTCAATGAAAACGACAAGAAAGCCTATGCACGTCTTCTGTTTGATCTGGCAGCTGTCTCTGCAACCAATGAAGACTGGACCAGCACGCTTGACTATCTGATCGCGGACTGGAAGCTGCAACCGGACCCGGCACTGGTTCTGCCAGCATATCTCATGCTCAAGGAAAGCACCGCAGAAGGCATCACGGCACGCATGTGGCTGAACTACGTTTTCAGCTACACCAACACGGCAAACCTGTCAGAGGAAAGCAAAGACATGTTTGCCATGGCTTTCCTCTCACTGGCGCGCCTCTTGAAAACAGAAGGGCAGCTTCAGGAAGCCGTGAAAATGTACCGCCAGTCACTGCGACTGGCCCCAACTGCAGAAACCCGTTTAGAAGCTGCTTATCTTGCACTGGAGCTCAATCACCCCAAAAGAGCTCTCATGTTGCTGCAACAACTGGACCAGACCAAAAACACAGATGCGATCTTGGCGATCAGGTGCGAGGCCTACCGCGTACTCGACCGCAACCTGGAAGCCCTGACTTGCGCACAACAGGAGCTTCAGGCCCAGCCCATGAACGCCGACAAGCACCTGACGCTGGCCAGCCTCTATCTGCGACTGGGAGACAAAGAGAAAGCCAGAGAGGAACTACAGCAAGCGTATGAACTCAGCCCAAACCTCGCCACCGCAAGCCAGCTCGGCTTCCTCTATCAGGAGCTGGGAGAATATGAGGTCGCGGAAGACTGGTTTCTGGAATCTTTTGAAGAGCATGACGATCAGAGCGCTGGCATGGCACTGCTCTACCTCAACCTGCGCCAGATGGACTATGATGAGGCAGCACACCTCCTTGCCAAACTGGATGTCTCCAAGCTCTCTCAAGAGCAAATGGCCGGCTACTACGCCGCCCGGGCCCAGCTCACGCTCCATCAGGGCAATCAATCACCAGAAGCACTGGCAAGCGCTCTGGTGGACCTGCGCAAGGCACGGTCCATCGCCTCGACACCGGACATTCGCTTTTCCGTGGTTCAGGTTCTGTTCCAGCTGGATCAGCTAGAGGAGGCAGAGGCTGAATATGAAAAACTGCCGCCAGCCGACCTTAAAAACCCGGCAACACTCGCTTTGGGAGGATACCTTGCCCGTGCTCAGGGTGACAATGATCTGGCAGTCACCCGCTTTGAAACCTCGCTGGAGGAAAAACCAGATCAGGCGAACCTTCAGGAAGATCTGGCCTATACCTATCTGGCAGCCTTTGAAAACAAGAAAGCCGCTGAACTGTTTCGCAAGCGGATTGATGTGCTGCACCAGCATCAGCGCGACATCTATGAACAGGACAAGCTGGAGCGCTTCCAGCGCCAGCTCCGCATTCTGGAAATCCCGATCAGCTTTCTGTTCTTCGATGGAGCCAGCCCGTCACGGCAGGATGAGGAGGAGTTTGCAGGCGCCATCCTTGGCATCCCATCCAGCAGCCCGTTCGGCTCACTGGAAGTGGCATGGCGACCTCCGGTCATCGGCTACCAGAATGGCCGCGTGTTTGAGATAATCGCCCGCGCCCAGTGGCTCAACCAACGCTACAGCTTCCGTCCGGACCCTGACACCTACCAGACCATCGTCGGCCTACGCTTCAAGCCGTTTATGACGCAAAACCTGAAAATAGGTCTGGAGCGGTTCTTTAAAGGCGGCAGCATCACAGAAGACAACTGGCTGGGGAGGGTGCTTTGGTCCTTCACCCGCGGAAACGACTTCCTCCCGCTCTACGATTTTTACTCCGGTGAGCCTATCGACAAAGAACCCTACATCAGTCTCTATCTGGAAGGTGGTCGTTTCTTCGAAAAGGAAAAAACCATTCTATTCTATGGAGATGGCCGACTTGGTTACACTTTTAGGCTCGATCCTAACCTGATTTTGTCGCCTTTTGCGTATTCCATAGGGAGCGGAAACTGGAACTCCCAAACCAGCGCTGTGGCGATTGAGGCAGGGCTGGGAGCATCTTTGAAGTGGAGAGGGTGGTACACCGAAGCCTATGGTGACCTGCTTCAGCTGGAAGTGTTCGGGCGTGTAGGACACGAAGTATTAAACACAGATGACAGTGAGACCAGCCGAGTGCTTCTCGGGCTTCAAGCAAACTTCTAAACTCTTCGTTCTTGGGGTGTTCTGCCTCGCTCTCATCACATTCATGATGATCTTTAAAGCCTATGCGCGGCAGGATTCCGGCGCCAAGGAATGTATTCCTATACGTATGAGCTTCATCCAGCCGTGGGGCGATGAATATTTTCCTAACCCAAGATTATGGCGCAGCGAACTCCTTTCACATCAACGACTTGGCATAAACGAAGCCATCCTCCAGTGGACCGTATGGGGAAGCGATCTTCAGGACGAAATCAAGCTGCCTATGTGGCTCGAAGCTGCAATCATGGGCGCAGATGAAGCCGGAGCCAAACTCTGGTTCGGCCTGCGGTATGATCCAACGTTCATGGAGAAGCTGCAAAAAGATGGCCAGACCTATCTGGACAAGCGCTTAGCGGAGACCGAAAAACTCGCCACTGCGATAAAGGCCCAGATCAGCTACACCGCTCATCCCACCGAGGTTTTTGCGGGCTGGTATATACCAGATGAAATTGATGGCAATCTGCTGTTGGATAGCAAGCTCAAACAGCTCGTCACCGGATACACCACACAAACCCGCGCAATCTTGAACCGCATCCTCCCGGGGCCTGTTGCCATCTCTGGATACACCGATTTGAAGACCATTCCGCGAAAACTGGCCACCCAATGGAACAAGCTCATGGCAAAATCATCCATGGACATTCTGTTGCTGCAGGATGGGCTAGGGGCCAAGCTTATGGAACCTTATTCCAGCCGCAACCTGCAACGCGCCATCAGCGCCGCCTTCAGCACACAAGATCATACGGTTATTCCAGTGGTGGAAATCTTCGAGATTGATCCAAGAACAGCAGATTTCAGCACAATCCCAACCTCGCTCGGCACCATGAAAAGCCGTTTGAAGAACGCAAGATTTTCGGCCACGCAGCCTTTGGCCTTGTTCTCGTTGTCCAGTCATATCCTGAAGTTCAACAACAAACACAGTCGCGAGATCAAAGAGTTTCTTACTGAGAACGCTCATGTCTGCATTGCAAACGCATTGGCTGATGTAGAAGCTGCCGAATAATCACAAGGACCGTAGCGCAAAAGATGAAAGAACCAGAGATCATCGGAGCGGGCCCTAACAAAGTGCTGTGCATCATAGGCACCCGTCCAGAAGCTATAAAAATGGCGCCGGTCATCTCTGCAATCGCAAACTGCCCAAACCTACACGCCCATGTTCTAATGACAGGCCAGCACCGCGACATTGCATCCAATGCACTTGAATCCTTCGACATTCACCAGATCAACTGGCTCGACGTATCCAGCACCAGCCACAAGCTGGCCGATCAGGCCGGCGAACTGCTCAAAGGCATAAACGCATACATTGCTGTGCATCATCCCAAATACGCATTGGTCCACGGCGACACCACAACAGGCTTTGTCGGCGCACTGGCCAGTTTTTACAGCGCCATTCCAGTCGGCCACGTGGAAGCCGGACTGCGCAGTGGTGAGCTGCAGGATCCATTTCCCGAAGAAGCCAACCGACGATTGGCAGACCAACTGTAACATCCATCGCTAAAGACAACTTGCTGCGTGAAGGCCTGAGCAAAGAGAAAATCCTCACCACAGGAAACACGGTGGTCGACGCCGTTCGACATCTGGCACAGAAGATCAAACCGGCACGAGAGCTCGACCAGCTGAAAGGTGTTCTGGGGCCGCAAAAGCGATTGGTGCTGGTGACCACACATAGACGTGAAAATTGGGGCGATCCCATGCGCCATATCTGCCAGGCCATAAAACGCATCACAGAAACCCATGAGGATCTGCAAGTCATTTTGCCGGTCCACCCAAATCCGGTCGTCAAAGACATGATCGAGTCCGAGCTCAAAAATACATCGCGCATCCATCTGGTCACGCCATTGTCTTATGAAGCGCTCATCGCACTGGAACGTGACGCAGACCTGATCCTCACAGACAGCGGCGGCATACAGGAAGAAGCACCGGAGTTCGGAACACCGCTGCTGATCCTGCGCAAGACCACAGAGCGACCAGAAGCATTGATCAGCGGCCTTGCAAAACTTGTCGGCACATGCGAGCAAACCATCACCGATGAAGCCGCGCACATTTTGAAATGCAAACACACTAAGATCGACCGCCAAAACCCATTCGGCGATGGCCATGGATCACAACGCATAGCGGCTGCCGTAGAAAGTCACATAAACTCAGCAGACTAGCTCCATTCTGGTCTTTGTAATTTAAGTTCCATAATCTACCTTATGCGTATTTTATATGTCAGCGCAACGCTAAACTGTCTATCCCTTGCAAACTAAAAATGTCATGCTTGGCCTGGTTCAGGTTATGCTGGGGAGCGTGGCATGGGATGGGTGGTTATGAGTGAACGGGAGTTAAATCGGGTTGAAGTGATTGCGCAGGTTGTGCGCGGCGAGCTAAGCAATGCGGGTGCCGGTAATCTGCTGGATCTGTCGGTGCGCCAGATATCGCGGCTGGTGAAGCGCTATAGAGATGAAGGTGCCAGCGGCCTACGCCACCGTGCCCGTGGCAAGCGGCCGAATAACCAGATCAGTGACGCCAAGCGTGAATACGCGCAAGTTGTTATCAGCGAATATTATTCTGACTTCGGGCCAACACTGGCGGCAGAAAAGCTGGAAGAGCATCACAGCTTGAAGGTCTCGCGCGAGACGGTGCGCAAATGGATGATCGAGGCCGGGATTTGGCTGAATAAGGCGCAGCGGCGCACGTTT
Source organism: Pseudovibrio sp. WM33 (assembly GCF_001623165.1). Taxonomy (NCBI): domain Bacteria; kingdom Pseudomonadati; phylum Pseudomonadota; class Alphaproteobacteria; order Hyphomicrobiales; family Stappiaceae; genus Pseudovibrio; species Pseudovibrio sp. WM33. Next base: position 40,707 of record NZ_LMCK01000142.1, on the reverse strand, counting down.
CACCAGCCGCGCAATCGCCGCTAAGCCTATGGCGAGCTCATCCAGATCGATGGCAGCGATCATCGCTGGTTTGAAGAGCGCGGCGATCCATGCACCCTGCTCGTCTTTGTTGATGATGCGACGTCCAAACTGATGCACCTGCAGTTTGTGCCTTCAGAAAGCGCGTTTTCCTATTTTTCTGCTCTGGAGCAGTATTTAGATAAACATAGCCGTACAGAGACACAACCTTGGCGCCCCGCGCAATCAATCCGCGGGAAACATACTCGCCGACACCCGCTGATCCACCTGTTATCAGAACAGTTTTTCCGTCAAGTCGTGGTCCAGGAGGACACATACGTGTTCTCGCCCCTTGACGAAACATACACCGTAAAAGGCGCAAAACACTGGTTTTGGAGGGTTTATATGGGGTGAGGTCTATGGACACTTTTTTATCCTTGTTTACAGTCGGTCAAGATCGATTGACCATAATACTTAACTAGATTACTATTCTAATCAAGTATTATCTGTAACACCTCGGATATGTGATGACTCAGTTTGATTTCGCCCCAGAATCCCAAAAGGCAACCATTCAGGCAGCGCATCTGCTGTTGCTGCAAGCCGCTCGCCTTCGACAGAAGCTACAAACGGCAGTGAGTGAGGCGTGTGATCTGACCTTGTCAGAAAAAGAACTTCTTGGACGCGTCCAGCAATCAGGAGGTGAAGTGCGGATGAGTGATATTTCCAGTGCTCTGATGTTCACCGAAGGTGGCGCAACAAAGATCATTGGCCGGCTGGAGAAACAAGGTCTCGTCACGCGACATCGCTCGCAAGAGGATAAACGGGTTATCCTGATCAACATCACAGAAGAAGGTGAAAGCAAACTCGCAACCGCTCTTAGCGCCATGGCGAACGTCGCCTATCCGCTTTTAAGCAAAGTGTATTCTGAAGAAGAATGCGCCGAGATGACCCGCTTGCTGGAGAAGCTTGGTGCACATCCCGACCTGTTATGAGCGAGGTGCTAACGGCCTTATCAGGTCCGCTTAGACAAGCAAATGCCGCAGATACGAAAAAGATTCTGCGGCATTCATTCATCTTCTCAGGCCTTAAAAGTCCATCACAATACGACCGTCAATCTTGCCGTTACGCATACGATCGAAGATATCATTGACGTTGTCGAGCGGCTCTGTGGTGTAATGCGCCGCCACCTGGCCTTCACCAGCAAACTCTAATGACTCCCGCAGATCATTTCGCGTGCCCACAATGGAACCACGTAATGTTTTGCGATTGAGCACCATATCAAAGATGTTGAGTGGAAAGTCCTCAGGAGGCAAACCAACAAGGCTCATAGTGCCGCCACGTGCCAGCATGCCAACACCTTGCTGGAAGCTCTTGCCAGCCACTGCCGTCACCAACACGCCCTCAGCACCGCCGCCAGCTTGCACTTCAGCCACCGGATCGCACTTGAAGGCATTCAGCGTCATATCCGCGCCAAGTGATCTTGCAAGCTCCAGTTTGTCCTCTGCAATATCAACCGCAATCACATGCAAGCCCATGGCCTTGGCGTACTGAACAGCCAGATGCCCCAAACCGCCAATACCGGAAATCACAACCGTTTGTCCCGGTTTTGTCTCCGTTTCCTTCAGCCCCTTGTAAACGGTTACACCTGCGCACAGAATTGGTGCTGCAGGTGCAAATTCAAGTTCCTTCGGCAAATGAGCGACGAAATTCGGGTCAGCCAAAGCATATTCTGCAAAGCTGCCATTGACGCTGTAACCCGTGTTTTGCTGGCTTTCACATAAAGTTTCCCAGCCATCAACACAGTGACGACAGCAGCGGCAAGCGGTGTGAAGCCAGGGAATTCCAACGCGATCCCCCTCTTTCACCGAAGTGACATTCCGGCCTTTCTCAACCACAATGCCCACGCCTTCATGGCCCGGAATAAAGGCTGGTGTCGGCTTGACTGGCCAGTCACCTTCAACAGCGTGAAGGTCGGTGTGGCACACGCCAGTGGCCTCAATTTTCACCAGAACACTGTCATCATTTACTGTAGGCTTTTCAACTTCACACACGTCCAACGGCGCACCAAACTCGCGCACAACGGCCGCTCTCATCATAGACATGACGGGCTCCTTGACCTGTTCGGGCCGCAGCGGCCCAGATGCATACAGGGAAAGCTAAATTTTGCAAATGCAGGTATGCAGCACCAGCATTCAACCCGAGCCTAACAAATCTCCTGCCAAGTATAAAAGAGATGATATTTCAAGGATGCAAGCGCGGTTAACAACGTTTCTCGCCAGTCACTCAAAGTTAAAAAGGCTTGTTCTTTAATACAAAACCCGCGGACGACAATCAGGTGTATTCAAGGACATACATTTCCGTAAAGTGAAACAAATTCATCAACTTAGGCTAACTACGTAGCTTTTAGGCGACTTCACCTGAGATCATTTCATCGTCATGAGTCGAGCGGAGACCTGACACTCTCCCCCTACTCCATACAACACCACAAAACATTTGCCTCCACCTAACAATATCAAGTATAAATCAAATGTATGCATAAGGTAGATTATGGAATTACTTGCTATTATTCAATCTAAATATAGCAATTATGAGTATTGTATCATTTAAATACTTAAACATCTAACAGCTAGTTCATACTATGGATGATCATCACCATCACTCAGGCCAAGTAAACGTCTTGCGCGTAAGATCACAGGTGCATCGACCATCTTGCCATCAACAACAAACGCGCCTTGTCCTGCTGTATCCTTTTGCTTTTCAAGCACATTCAAGGCCCACTGAACTTCCTCATCACTAGGCTCAAAGCACGAATTGACAACGCTGACTTGAGAAGGATGAATGGCAAACTTGCCGTTATATCCCATATCTCGCGCATTGCGGGCTTCATCTTCAAGTCCTTCAGGGTCATTGAAGTCTAAATACACGCCATCAATCGCCCAAAGATGGTTCTGAACGGCTGCATTCAGCAGCTGTCCACGTGGCCACACAAGACTGTTCCAGCCCATAGTGCCACCTGTCTCTGCCGTATAGTCCGCATACCCAAAGGCCAGTGCATGAAGCAGCGCATGAGTTGAGGCAATCGCTTCTGCGTTAGACAGTCCCGCTGGCGTTTCCAACAACGCGCACACCCGCACCATCTCCTTGCCAGGATGGCCCTGCAGCAGATGGTCAAGTTGCTCCAGATCACGCGGGCTTTCGCATTTGGGCAGAAATATCCAGTCTGGCAGGTGCGCCAGATCCAGCAGGCACAGCACATCTTCCAGTCCATCCGGCGTGCTCATCGATGAGATGCGAATACCGATTTCACAGGCCTCATGCTCGCGGATCTCATCTTGAAGGCCGCGCAGCAGATCTCTAGCGGCTGGCTTTTGCTTTTCAGAAACACCGTCTTCAAGGTCAAGCACCACACACCCTGCTCCCGATGCTGTCGCCTTCGGGAAAAGATGGGCTTTATCTGCAGGTAAGAATAACAGGCTCTTCACACCGGAACTCCAACTTAATCCATTGACGCCGTTAAGGCAGAATGTAGATCAGTAACAATTAATTTCCTGAAAATAGATAGGATCAAGCTGACCTCTTTGACGATGGACCCCGGACATAACCGCATGCCTGCAGACCACTTTGATCAGCTGTATCAACAAAAACTGATAAGCGCAGATGAGGCGATAAAAACGCTTGCAAGAGATACAAAGCTGATCACCTTCGGGTGTTATTGCGGAACCCCTCCTCGCCTTACCCAAGCCTTTTGCGAGGCTGCTGCTGCCGGATACTTCAGCAGCACACCAGATGTTTACCTGCTCCGCTCGCGCAAAGAGATTGTCGATCAGTTTTCAAATGTCGAAGTACTCAAACAAATCAAGCTGCTCTGCCCCTTTTTAGGAGGAAGTTTTCGTCAACTTGCTGATCACGCCAAGGAGTTAAGACAGACCCATCCGGATCTGATCATTCCGCACTATCTGCCAGAGCATTTTAGCCTGTATGCACAAGGTGTTTTCTCCCGTCATGGCAAGCCCAATGTGCACTTGTTTCAGGTCTCTCCCATGGACGAGCACGGCTATTTCAGCTTTGGTGTAGATGGTAGCATGTCCATCCCCCTGGCGTTTGAGGCTGGGCAGATTATCGTTGAAGTCAATCAAAATATGCCGCGCACCTTTGGGTCTGGGCTCGTACATATCTCTCAGGTCTCAGCCCTTATTGAGCACAACAGCGACCTCATGGTCCTGCCGAAGAAACCGACAAGTCCTGAGGACCATAAGATTGGTGAGTTTGTTGCTGAACTTGTACCAGATCACGCTTGCATTCAGCTCGGCATTGGCGGCGTCCCGAATGAAGTTGGCAAACGCCTGAAGACAAAATCTGATCTTGGCATTCACACAGAAATGCTGGGGGACACGCTGTTCGAGTTGATACAGGCCGGTAACGTATCCAACCGGTATAAACAGCTCAATGTCGGGCACACCGTTTTTAACATCGCTCTGTTCTCCAATCCCGACTACTACGCCTATCTCGACAACAACCCAACCATGGCCTGCCACCCGGCGCACTACGTCAACAATCCGCACATCATTGCTCAAAATGACCGGATGGTCTCCGTAAACTCCTTCGTGGAGATTGATCTGTTCGGCCAAGTCGCCTCAGAATCCATCAACTGGCGTCAGATTTCCGGCAGCGGTGGGCAGCTGGACTTCGTCCGCGGAGCATTCCGCTCCAAAGAAGGCATTGCCGTGCTCGCTGCCCATTCCACCGCGAAAAACGGCAGTATCTCCAAGATTGTCCCGCGCCTGCAGAACATCGTCACAACCCCGCGCAATGACGTCAGTTATGTGGCTACAGAGTACGGCTGCACCAACCTGTTTGGCATGTCCACCTCAGAGCGCGCCCACGCCCTCATTGAGCTCGCCGCCCCGCAATTTCGCGATGAGCTGCGCGAAGAAGCCAAAAGTCTGACCATCTACTAGGCTGAAAGGAGCCCGTCATGTATTCAGCCTACGCTCAAATCTCGGAAAATCGTTTTCTGGAGATTTACGGCCTCAACTTCGAAGATTTCTCCGTGGGCCAGATCTTTCACCATCGTCCCGGCATGACGGTTTCTCAGCAGGAAAATGCAGAGGAAGCGTTGGACACCTTCAATGCCGCAATGCTGCATTATGATGCCCATTACGCAGCGCAGACAGAGTTCAGGAAACCTCTCGTCGTCTCCACGCTGACACTGCAAAAGATCTTCGGCATGAGCTGGAAGACCTTTGCCAGAAAAGACCGCATCACAGCGTTTAAGAACATCTCCATGACTGCGCCCATCTTCGGCGGCGACACGCTCTACTGCTGTAGCCAAATCATCGCAGTAGCAGAGACTGAAGACAAAACCGGCCACGTCACCGTAAAAGCCTCCTGCACCAATCAGGAAGGCGTTGAGGTCGCCAACCTCACATACACCGTCAGCATCTTCAAAAAAGGCAAGCATCCGGTTTGGGGCAACCTTCCCAACTCCAGCAGTAATCCTTGGTTTTTGGCCTATTATCAACGTGAGGATGGGTCCCTACAGGAAACAACAGGCATCTACTTTGAGGGGTTCGCAACAGGTCAGGTCTTCGAGCACAGCCCGGACATCACACTCCATTCGTCTTCCATGCTCCGTCACGCCGTCCAGACCATGCAATGGCACCCACTCTACCGTGATCATGAGTTCGCGCGGGAGGTCTACGGCAGAGACCGTCTGCCAGCATCAGAACTGCACGTCCTCTCGTTGGTCACCGCCGCCACCACAACCACCTTTGGCCGTGTGGTTGCCAATCTGGGTTGGACCGATACAAAATTGTCTCGTCATTTCTATGCAGATGACCGCTTCAAAGTGCAAAGCGAAGTCCTGTCAAAGCGAGAAAGCCGTTCCAGACCAGATCAAGGCATTTTGACCGTAAAAACCGTCGCCCACGATCAAACCGGCACCGAGGCCCTCTCCTACACCCGCACCCTGCTCGTCTACCGTCAGGGCGGAGGTCCATACGCAGCCGCTGGCTATTGATCCCACACCACATTCTCCTATGATGCTCTCTTGTGTAAAAGATGGATGACACGTGAGACCAGCTATCATGAGCAAAGCCGCATGGCAGTTGGAAGCCGCTGAAAACAATGCAGATCTTTATCAGCATATGTTTGAAGCCCATGGCATTCCCTATGAGCGCTCTAAGGAGCTGTTTCACACAACTGTGCCGCCCCTTCCGTTTTACTCCAGCATCGTGACCTGCCTCCCGGCAACAAAACCTGAACTCATCAATGACTTCACGCGCACTGCTACCTTTGATGTTTATGTCAAAGACAGTTTTGCGGTCCTTCCACTGGAACAATCTGATTTCAAAAAACTGTTCGATGCCAGCTGGTTTTATCTGACTGAAATCGTCAAAGCAGACACGGCAGGCTGGGAGCAGATAAAGACCGCCCGGCAGCTGGAGCACTGGGAGGCAGCATGGAAGACAAGCGGCAATCAGACAGACCGCAGCATGTTTCCACCTGCACTTCTCACGAACCCGAACATTGCCTTTTGGGGCTATGCTGAAGCGGGAAAGTACACCAAGGGCTTCATCGGCAACTGGTCTGGCAGCTCAATCGGCCTTTCCAACATCTTTGCAGGCACACTGTCCCTACAAGACCTCCAACAAATAGCGGGCCTGTTGCAGGCGTGGCAACCATCAACACCCATAGTCGGCTATGCACGAGGTGAAACTCTGCACAGCACCATACAAACGGGCTTTGAAACTTCCGGAAACCTGACGGTCTGGATCAAACAACTCTCACCAAGCTGAGCTCTCATGCGAGCAACAGCATGCAATCGCTCAAACTTTCATCAAGCACCATTGCCTCCTGCAACAAAATGTGAGGCGTAAATAATTGTTTCCATTGTTGTATTTCGTCATCACACCCGCAGAATTTTGGTCACAATTCGCCCCTACCTCTCCTGTGCAACACATCGTTTCAGGAGAAAAGCCATGGCCATCGAGGTTTGGCTGACTTACGTCCTTGCCTGCACCATCTTACTCATCATCCCCGGACCAACAGTCCTTATGGTCTCCAGTTATGGTATCAGCCAGGGCCTGAGGGCGGTTGTCGCCTCAGCCCTTGGCGTTAGTTTGGGGAGTATCTTACTGATCTCGGTCGCATTGGCCGGGCTCGGCGCCGTCATCTCAACCTCCGCGCTGCTCTATGACATCCTGCAATATGCGGGCGCGACCTACCTCATTTATCTGGGCGTCAGCATGTGGCGCAGGAAATCTGTCCTCAAAGACCAAATGGAGATTGTGGCAACGACCCGCCTGCAAATATTCAGAGATACGTTTCTGGTCTCAGCATTCAACCCAAAAGACATGCTGTTCTTCGTCGCGTTTCTCCCGCAATTTGTAGATGACACGATTCCAGTCATTCCGCAGTTCATACTGCTGGGAGCAACCTTCGTGGTCCTTGGTGGCATCAACACGATGTTCTGGACCTCCATGGCAGGCAGTTGCAGTGCCATGCTCACCGGAAGCAAATGCGCAAAACGTCTCAACAGGATCGGAGGGACTGGTCTGCTGAGTGCCGGGCTTTTCATCGCACTCTCCGGTAAATTTCCGTAAAACTCACGGACAGTGGCAAGAACTCAAAGTCTCTCCAGTATTTCTCAAAGGCCTGCCTCTACCCAAACAGCATCTACATGGGTAAGCTACTCACCTGCTGCACACTTTGAGATATCAGCTCAAAGCCTTTCAACTCATCACCTGTTCATGATCGATCAGGTCTTACCGGAGAACATCATGGCGTTTGAAGCATGGATCGCGTTTGCCGCGGCAAGTATCCTACTACTGATCATTCCCGGTCCAACCGTCCTGATGGTCATCAGCTACAGCCTCAGTCAGGGCAAACGCGCCGCAGTTGCCTCCGTCACCGGAGTGATGCTGGGGGACCTGTTTGCCATTACAGCAGCTCTTGCTGGCCTTGGAGCCCTGCTGGCAACCTCCGCCATGCTTTTCCAGATCATGAAATACATCGGCGCAGCCTATCTGATTTACATTGGCATTAAGATGTGGCGCAGCAATTCCGGCCCATCCACACAAGTTGAGATGCCACATGTTCCGGCACTGCAGATCTTCAGAGACACCCTGCTGGTCACCACCTTCAACCCAAAGGGTATGCTGTTTTTCGTGGCGTTCCTGCCTCAGTTTGTTGATCACACCCAGCCCGTGCTGACCCAGTTTTTCATTCTGGGACTCACTTTTGTTACGCTTGGTGGCATAAACACAGTGTTCTGGGTGTCCATGGCGGGCGGATTGCGCAAAGTCGTCAACGGACCAAGCACACTCAAGCGCCTCAATAAGGTCGGCGGCACTGGCCTTCTGGACGCAGGTATTTTCACCGCTTTGTCTGGCCGCGTGAGCTAGCAAAAAAGCCCAGAACATCCGGGCTTCTCACAATCTATCGAAGAAGTGTTTTCAAGGCATCCGCCACAATAATCGTAGCTGCCTTGAGATCCGACAGCTGCAGATGCTCATCCGCCCCATGGGCATTGGCTTCCAGAATGGACCGCGGTCCTGCACCATAAAGCACTGTTGGAATACCGGCCTCAGCATAATGGCGGGCATCGGTATAAAGCGGAGCGCCCGTGCTTTTCAGCTCAATGCCCAAAACCTCTTTGGCAGGCCATTTCAACGCTTCCACCAGCTTTTTTGCACCCGGCAACTCGCGCAGCGGCTCAGCAATCATAATGCGCCGACACTCCACCTCAACACCGCAATCTTCTGGTACCAAAGCTTCAATCAGCTCAATCAGCTGCTCTTCCACCTGTTCCCCGTTTTCTTCGGGAATCAAACGCCGGTCAACGCGCAGCGAGACGCGCTCTGGCACAACGTTGGTGTTGATGCCGCCTGAGATCAGGCCCACAGTGATCTGAGGTGATCCAATGCCATCCTGTTCACTCTGAATGGACTTAAGCCTTTCGCGTTCCTCATAAAGTGCTGTGAGAACCGGCGTTGCAGCTTGCAGGGCATCCGCGCCACTCTCTGGCATTGCAGCATGCGCCTGACGGCCACGGAAGATCACTTCCATGTGCAAACATCCATTGTGAGCCGTTGTCGCTGCATAAGAAAAGCCTGCCGAGATCGCATAGTCCGGCTTGGTCAGCTCTTGCTCCAACAGCCACTTTGGCCCTACAAACCCGCCAGCTTCCTCATCATAGGTCAGGTGCAGCTCAACCGAGCCTTCCAGCTCATCCGCATACTCACGCAGAGCTAAAAGCGCAAACGCGTAGGTGGCAAAATCTCCTTTGGAAACTGCAGCTCCGCGCCCATACAAAGCACCATCGTCAATCTCGGCGCCATAAGGATCTTTAGTCCAGCCTTCTCCCGGAGGAACAACATCACCGTGTGCATTTAGAGCAATCACTGGGCCGAACCCGTCGCCAAACGTTTCACGAATAATCAGGTTGGTCACAGAGACCATGCCGTTCTGGCGCACAAATGGTTCTGGAACAGGGTGCTTTTCAACGGTAAAGCCAAGGCCTTCAAGCAGCTCAGCAGTCCGCAACGCGTGGTGCTCTGTATCCCCTGGCGGGTTGTCGCTTGGCACCTTGACCAATTCGCGCAGGAAGTCGACCTGCTCCGCAAACCGGTTTTCAATCGCGGCCTTCATGAATGCTCCCCTTGAATTTTACAGTAGCATTAATCCAATAGATAACGGTCATGGTTGCAAGCATCTTGTCATGCAGCCCCTCATGTTCCAGTGGATTATTGCCCCTTACGTAACTGTAGTAAGCACTTTCCGGCAAGGATCAAGAACTGCAAGCACTCTGTTCATCTGCCACCAGATCCTCCAGTCGGAAGCTGAAGATCCGGCAGATCTGTCGCAAAGCCTCCGCGAACTCATCTTTCGCGCTGTTCTGCAAGCGAAGCTGGAAGGCCTCCAGTATCTGATGCTTGGTTGCCCCTTTCACCGCAAAGATGAAGGGGAAGCCATAGTTGGATTTGTAGGTGCCGTTAAGCTGGGTGAACTGCTCATATTCCGCATCACTCAGCTGGTCCAGTCCAGCGGCGGACTGTTCATTCACAGAGGCATCAGCCATTTCACCGGCACGCGCCGCTTTGCCTGCAAGGTCAGGGTGTGCACGGATTAACGCCAGCTGCGCCTCTTCATCCGCATGTTGCAGAGCGTTAGCAAACGCCTCAATCAGCGCATGACGAGAGGCAAAAGGTGCATCTCGCTGGGCAACAGTTGCAACCCAGGGAGTGTGCTCGGCAACCCCGCCAAACACTTCGACAAAGGTGTTCAGCGAAAACCGGTTCACCTCATCCAGAGAATAAGTCACCATGGCCTCAATGCCCCTGCAACCAGGCGCCAAGAATCTCGCGCTCTTCTTTGGTCATGCCTGTCTCATTGCCAAGTGGCATGGCAGAGGACCGCACCGCCTGCGCCATGATCAGACTGTCATAGCGTTGCAGATCAGCAATGCTGTCCAGCTCGATGTTTTTAGGCGCTTCGCTAAAAGCCTCATTGGTTGGCGTCGCACTATGGCAGGCTGCACAATGGGTCTGCGCGATCTCCAGCACATCACTGTCTGGGATCGGACCATGTCCACCACCAATCTTGGCAGGCTGTGTCACAATGAGAGCTACAAACAGACTGACGGCTGCGGTAGGCAAGGCCCACCAGAAATTGGCAAAGTTGTCATGCGCATCATGACGATTGATGAAGTGGCGCACCATGCCGCCCATCACCAGGATCAGCGCAACAACCAATACAGGTTGGCTATGCCCCGTCAGCAACGGATAATGGTTGGACACCATCATCAAAAGAACCGGCAATGTCAGGTAATTGTTGTGAACCGAGCGCTGCTTGCCAATCAGGCCAAGCGCGGCATCAGGTTTACGCCCTGCCAGCAGGTCTGCTGTAATCTTTTTCTGGTTCGGGATAATCACCATAAACACGTTGAAGGCCATAAACGTGCCAATCAGCGCGCCAACGTGAATGAGAACCCCGCGTCCTGAAAAGACCTGAGAATACCCATAGGTCGCGCCCAGAATGATCACCAGAAGGCACGCAGCCAGCAAAGGTGTGTTCTTGCCAATGGCAGAGCGGCACAGGCGATCATAGATGATCCAGCCCAGCCCAAGGGACGCGATGGAAATCGCAACAGCCTCAACAGGCAAAAGCTTCATGACCTCTGGGTCAATGAGATAAACTGTTGCATTGAAATAGTATTGAACGCTCAAAAGAGCAAAGCCGGATACCCAGGTGAGATAAGCATCCCACTTGTACCACATCAGGTCTTTCGGCAGCTCTTTCGGTGCCACCATGAATTTCTCAACATGGTAGAAACCGCCGCCGTGGACTTCCCAGGCGCTGCCAAAAATGCCCTCTGCCTGCCCTTCCCGTTTGCGCAAGGAAAGGTCGAGAGCGATGAAATAAAAAGAGGTCCCAATCCAGCCCACGCCCACAATCAAGTGAAACCAGCGGAAAAGCAGATTGAGCCATTCACTAAGGAAAGTGGCTGTCATTGTCTTGTTCTTTTAAGTTCAATTGAAATGAGTGGGCAGCGGGAGAAAACCCCCACTGCTGAAATCAGCGGAGAGCACCGTGAAAAAATGTGGCGCTCTCCGAAAACAAGCTTGAGGCTTATTCAGGCAGCTGGTCGTCGATGCCTTTAACGTAGAAGTTCATGGAAAGCAGTGCACCATCTTCAGCGCTTACACCAGCTTTCAGGAACTCAGAGCCGTCCTGTTTGGTGATTGGGCCGGTAAATGGCTTCAGTTCACCAGACTTGATCGCAGCAAGAGTTTTGGCAGCTTCTTCTGCAACATCCTGCGGGATGTTGGTGAACGGCGCCATGTGAACCATGTCGACATCCAGACCGCCCCAGGTGTCCTGGCCCTTCCAGTTGCCATCCATCACTGCCTGTACGCGGGCAATGTAGTAAGCGGACCAGTCGTCGATGATCGCAGTTGCTTGTGCCTTAGGCGCAAACTTGATCATGTCAGATGCCTGACCAAAGCCCATGATGCCACGCTCTTCAGCAACCTGCAGAGGCGCTGGGGAGTCAGTGTGCTGAACCATGATGTCAACGCCCTGATCGATCAGTGCTTTTGCTGCATCAGCTTCACGGCCCGGATCATACCAGGAGTTCACCCAGATGGTCTTGATCTTGAAGTCCGGGTTCACAGATTGTGCACCCAGCATGAAGGAGTTAATGCCACGCACAACTTCTGGGATCGGGAAAGAACCGATGTAGCCAGCAGTACCGGATTTGGAAACCTTTGCAGCGATCTGACCAAGCACATAACGACCTTCATAGAAGCGAGCGCCGTAAGAAGAAACGTTCTTCGCCTGCTTGTAGCCGGTTGCATGCTCAAACTTCACTTTCGGAAACTTGCGCGCAACCTTCAAGGTTGGGTTCATGTAACCAAAGGATGTTGTGAAGATCAGCTCGTGACCGGAGCGAGCCAGACGCTCAATCGCGCGCTCAGCATCCGCACCTTCCGGTACGCTTTCGATGTAAGTGGTTTCAACTTTGTCGCCAAAGTGCTTTTCAATCGCCTGACGGCCCTGATCGTGCTGGTAAGACCAACCGTGGTCAGAAACTGGACCAACATAGATGAAACCCACTTTCAGTGGATCAGCAGCAATTGAAGCCCCTGCGGAAAGACCAAGTGCAACTGCAGCAGTTGCAGCAAGCTTGAAGATAGTGCGCATTGTGCGCTCCCCTTTATAGGTTAACCTGCATTCCTGCCACGCAACACCCTAATAAGCGCGGCGGAACACACCATTGAGAACCAGATGAACGACGGCGCCAAGCAAACACGATAGGAACAAACCCGAAGGCCGTTCTGCGCATTTGTGCGCCCACAAGTTGTTTTTCTGCTTTGTTTTCGCTCGCAAATAATTGCGATCGTTTATTCGTGCGCGTGCAGAAATCCGCAAGTTGTGCAGCCGTGAATAAGTTCATATTCACTCAGAGATTTAAATCTCTGTTATCCATATCTCCGACCCACCATGTATACGAAGGTCGAAATATTTACAATTTGACCAACGTCTACTATGAGCGCGTCGGTCAAATCAGGTTCTTATTAGCGATCAGGCACAAAGGGCTTACCAAGACATGCAGGTGTATTCACCTTGGCAAGTGTCTTATTACGCGAGATCATGATCAGCACAATGATAGTTGCCAGATACGGTAGCGCGGACATCAACTGCGTCGGCAAACCAATGCCAGCAGCCTGAGCGTGGAACTGCAAAATGGAAACAGCACCAAACAGATAAGCCCCAATCAGCACACGCGCCGGGCGCCAGCTTGCAAACACCACCAGAGCCAGCGCAATCCAGCCTCGGCCCGCTGTCATGCCTTCAACCCACTGCGGGGTGTAAATGAGCGACAGGTAGGCACCAGCAAGGCCAGAACACGCCCCACCAAACATCACCGCAAGATAACGCACCTGAATAACCGAGTATCCAAGCGAATGCGCTGAGCCGTGATTGTCACCAACCGCACGGATGATCAAACCCGTACGAGACCTGAACAGCACAAAGTAAACCGCAATCACAAGACCATAAGAAGCGTAAACCAGAACGTCCTGATTAAAGAGCAGCGGCCCAATGAATGGAATGCCCGACAACACTGGAATAGCAATCGGTTTCAGGCTGATACCCGGCTGACCGATGAAGGCTTCTCCAACCATGCCGGAAAGGCCAAGCCCCAGTATAGTCAGCGCAAGGCCTGTCGCCACCTGATTGGCCATCAGATTAAGCGTCAGGAAGCCAAACAACAGGCTCATGGCAACACCGGAGATCATGGCCGCCACAATGCCGATGTAAGGAGAGCCAGTCGCCTGTGTCGCTGCAAAACCCATCACAGCGCCGACAATCATCATCCCCTCAACACCAAGGTTGAGCACACCTGAACGCTCCACCACAAGCTCACCAATAGCAGCAAGCAACAGCGGTGTAGACGCGGTGATTATGGTCAAAAGCACCGCCTCAATCATGGAAAGATCAGACATTGCCTGCCTCCTTCATGTTTTTCACACTGGAAGCAATCTTGAATCTGTAAAGAATGAGCGTGTCACAGGCGAGCACAAAGAACAGCAGCATGCCCTGAAACACACGCGTCACCTTATCGGTCAAACCAAGGCTAACCTGAGCAGACTCGCCGCCGATGTAAGAAAGTCCAAGCAACAATCCGGCGAACAGAATGCCAACAGGATTCAAACGCCCAAGGAACGCCACGATAATCGCGGTAAACCCATAGCCTGGAGAAATAACAGGCGTCAGCTGCTCAATAGAACCGGAGACTTCCGCCATACCAGCCAAGCCAGCCAACCCGCCGGAAACGAGGAAACCAAACCAGACAACCCCATTACTGGAAAACCCAGCAAAACGGCCAGCACGCGGTGTCTCACCCATGACCTTGATTTCAAAGCCTTTGAGCGTGCGAGACAGCATCCACCAAACCGTCAGAACGGCCAGAATGGCGAAGATCATGCCAATATGCAGACGTCCTTCACCGATTTTCGGCAGCACGTGTGCCGCGTCAAAAATCCGGCTTTCCGGGAAGTTAAAACCTTCCGGATCACGCCATGGACCACGGACAAGAAAGTCGAGAATGTACTGCGCAATGTAAACCAGCATCAGGCTGGTCAGAATCTCATTGGTCCCAAACCGCACTTTCAGGAACGCCGGAATAGACGCCCAAGCCATACCGCCCAAAATGCCCATCAGCACCATCAAAGGCAGGGCCAGAGGGCTGGTAAAGTCGTAAAACAGTACCGGAATGATGGATCCAGCCAGCGCACCCATGGTGAACTGACCTTCAGCACCAATGTTCCAGGAATTGGACAGGAAACAGACAGACAGGCCAACCGCGATCAGCACCAGCGGACCTGCTTTCACCAGCAACTCTTCAATGGACCAGCTGGTTGTCAGTGGCTCAATGAAATAGGCATAAAGCGCATCAATCGGGTTGTAGCCCATGCTGACAAACAAAATAGAGCCACACACAAGGGTGAGACCAATCGCAATCAGCGGTGAAACAACGGTCATCAGCTGAGAGTGCTCAGCGCGTTTTTCAAGTTCAATGCGCATGGGTCTCTCCCGCTTTTGCTGCAGGGGAAGCAGATTTGCCCTCACCCATACCCGCCATCAAAAGACCGATCTTCTCACGCGTCATTTCAGAAGCTGGCTCGGCGACAGAAAGCTCACCACGAGAGATCACCGCAATCCGGTCAGACAGCTCGTAGATCTCATCAAGATCTTGGGAAATCACCAAAACAGCAGAACCACCTCGGGCCAGATCAATGATCGCCTGACGGATCAAAGCCGCAGCACCTGCATCAACGCCCCATGTCGGCTGGCTAATCACCAACACTTTCGGCACACGGTCCAGCTCACGGCCAACCACAAACTTCTGCAGGTTACCGCCAGAAAGCGAGCGCGCCTCAGGATTATCATGAGACATACGCACATCGTAGGAAACGGTGATGCGCTTTTCCATTTCAGTTGCAAACTTCTGGTTAAGCATGCCGTGCTTGATCAATGACGGCTCAGTTTTATAGCGCGTCAGCAAAATATTGTCAGAAAGCACAAAGCCCGGCACCGCACCATGACCCAAGCGCTCTTCAGGCACAAAGGCAGAGCCCAGCAAACGCCGGTCATTGATCTTGCGCTTGCCAACCGGCACACCGCAAATTTCAACCGCATAAGCATCTTTGACCTGCGTCTCACCAGAGATCGCGTCAAACAACTCGCTCTGGCCGTTCGCTGCAATCCCGGCAACAGCAACAACCTCGCCGCCGCGCAAATCCAGATTGACGTCCTTCAGCTCAATGCCAAACGCACCATCCGACGGAATAGACAGATTGCGCAGCTTGAGCATCACATCGCCCGGTTGTGCTTCAGTCGCACCAGCGGAAATATCATGAACATCACCACCCACCATCATACGGGCAAGGCTGGCTGGTGTTTCCTCAGCAGGATCACACCCACCCACCACACGGCCATGACGCATGATCGTGGCGTTGTGGCAGATCTTCTTCACCTCTTCCAGACGATGAGAGATGTAAAGGATCGCACAGCCTTCAGAGGCAAGACGCTGTAAGGTGACAAAAAGCTGATCCGCTTCTTGCGGGGTCAGTACAGACGTAGGCTCATCCATGATGATGAGACTGGGGTTCTGCAAAAGGCAACGTACGATTTCGATACGCTGACGGATGCCAACCGGCAGATCTGCAACCAGTGCTGCAGGATCCAGAGGCAGGCCATACTTTTGGGAAACCTCAGTAATACGTTTGGAAAGAGCCTCGATTTTCTCGCCTTTAGGCAAGGCCAGCGCGATGTTTTCAACCACACTCAGTGCTTCAAACAAGGAAAAGTGCTGGAACACCATGCCAACGCCCAGTTTGCGGGCAGCCGCAGGGTTCGAGATTGAAACCCGTTTCCCCTTCCAGAGGATCTCTCCCGCACCCGGTTCAAGAGCGCCGTAGAGAATTTTCACGAGCGTGGATTTACCCGCTCCGTTTTCGCCCAGCAAAGCATGAATTTCACCTTGCTTAATGACGAGATCGACATTGTCGTTCGCTAGAATGTCACCAAATCGCTTGGTAATACCCTTGGCTTCTATGAGATCTACGCCCTCTGCCACCGGGCCAGACCTCTGTTCGTTTTCCATCGTGTTATCCGTTCCCCCAAGCAAAATTAGATCGAGATGTTCTCCCTGAACCTAAGAAGCAAAACGAAAACCTCCCTGAGCATTGCTCATTTGCTTTTCCTTTACCACTAGAAGTTGAGCAGCAATAGAAATTGCAATATCAGACGGTTTTTTGCTTTTAATCTCAGTAATTCCGACCGGACAAACAAGCTGTTTGCTTTGCGCCTCCGATATTCCGGAGTCTTTGAACCGTTTAAGTGTTCGCGCGCGCTTTGTTGCACTGCCTATCAATCCAATAAATGCCAGATCGGTTCTACGAACAGCGGCATCTACTATAGCATGATCACGCTTGTGATCATGGGTCATTACGATGACATAGTTTCCCGGCTCAAGGTTCTTTACGACGACTTGAGGCTCATTTAGATGAATGCAGCGGATATTGGAAGGTACATATTTAGGAAAAATTTCACGCCGTTCATCAATCCAACTGATCTGAAAGCCCAAAGGGGCCATCGCAAGCATCAAAGCCTTGCCAACATGCCCTGCACCAAACAGATACAGGTGAGGCCTATCCTCCCCGAACCTCTCGGTCAGTTTGCCTTGATTTAAAACAATTTCTGCGGAATCTGCACTGCACATTGCAGGGGGTAATACGTGCCTTTCAAGGGGGCCGGAGCTGCAAGTATTTGCAGTCGTTGAAAAAATTCCCACCCCTTCTTGTGTGGAAAAATCTTGTGCACGACCGCGATAATTGAGGTGAAATTGCTCAAATGCGATTTCAACCCGCCCACCGCAGCACTGCCCAAGGTCTGGACCAAGCGCGTATGAGCGCGTCTGGAAGGCCACCCCGCCATTTCCCATCAATGAAACAGCTTCATGCAAAACATCGTACTCAAGACGGCCACCACCGATGGTTCCCTTAAACGACATATCCGGTCGCACCACCATGCGCGCGCCAACCTCGCGGGGGGATGATCCAGCAACATCCAAAATGCTCACCAGCACGCATTGGCCAGCAGCATCAAGAGCAGACAAAACTTCACCCCAAACCCGCATCAGCCCTCCTCTCCAACCTTGATCGCTTTAACAGCTTTCAAAATCGCTTCAGGCGTTGCAGGTGCATCCAGTGTCGGCAAAACACCCTTGTTCAGGCTCGCAACCGCATCGTTAATCGCGCAGAACACTGAGATCGGCAGCATCAAAGGCGGCTCTCCAACAGCCTTGGAGCGATAGATCGTTGGCTCAGGGTTCCCGTCACTCTCATAAAGCGCCACATTAAAAATCTCAGGCACATCCGTGGCAGTCGGAATCTTGTAGGTAGACGGAGCATGTGTCCGCAGTCGGCCAGCATCATCAAACCACAGCTCTTCCGTGGTCAACCAACCCATACCCTGCACAAAGCCACCTTCGATCTGACCGATATCCAGCGCCGGATTGAGCGACTTACCTACATCATGAAGCACATCAACCCGCTCAACTTTCATCTCTCCGGTCAATGTATCAATCACCACTTCAGAGCAGGAGGCCCCATAGGAGAAATAAAGGAATGGACGTCCCTTTACCCGCTCACGATCCCAGATGATCTTGGGCGTTTTGTAAAATCCTGAAGAAGAAAGATGAATCCGATGCTCGTAAGCAAGTTGAGCCAGCTCCTTGATGGAAAGCTTCTGCTTCCCGCAAATCAGCATCTGGTCATCAACCAGCTCGATGTCTTCCTCAGACACCTCGAAATGCTGCGCCACAAAGGTTTTCAGCCGTCCAACAATCTCACGACAAGCAATCGCTGCTGCCATACCGTTCAAATCCGTACCGGACGAGGCAGCTGTCGGTGACGTGTTTGCCACCTTGGAAGTGTTGGTCGCGGTAATCTTTACCTTCTCAAGGCGAACCCCCATCTCAGTCGCTGCAATCTGCGCAACCTTCTGATAGAGGCCCTGCCCCATTTCTGTACCGCCATGGTTCAGGTGCACAGAACCATCCCGATAAAGATGCACCAGTGCACCCGCTTGGTTGAGATGGGTCAGCGTGAACGAAATACCGAACTTCACCGGCGTCAACGCGATCCCTTTCTTCAGGATCACGTTCTCAGCATTAAACGAATCTACGGCTTTACGGCGCGCGCGATACTCGGAGCTTTCCTCCAGCTCATTCACCAGCGCGGCCAGCACGTCGTGTTCATCAACCGACTGCCCATAAGGAGTGGTATTCTCACCCTCGCGATAGAAGTTTGCCTTACGTACATCAAGTGGGTCTTGCCCCATCTTGATCGCAATCGCATCCATCAATCGCTCAGCAGCAAACATCCCTTGCGGGCCACCGAAACCACGGAAAGCTGTATTAGAAACCGTATTTGTTTTCAGCCTCTTGGACGCTATGAGAACATCTGGATAGAAATAACTGTTATCCGCATGGAACATCGCACGATCATTGATACCAAGCGACAGATCCGCAGAGTGTCCGCAGCGCGAATTCAGATTGATTTGAACCGCTTCAATCTTGCCGGATGCATCACATCCCGCTTCCACATCAACCAGAAAGTCGTGGCGTTTCCCGGTCAGGATCATATCGTCGTCACGGTCCAGCCGGCATTTACATGGACGACCAGTAGCGTTTGCAGCCAAAGCCGCCAGTGCAGCCCATTGGTTGGCCTGAGATTCCTTACCGCCAAATGCACCCCCCATCCGGCGCACTTCAACGGTCACCGCCGCCTCATCAACACCCAGCACTTTAGCAACCGTATGCTGAACCTCAGTTGGATGCTGTGTGGAGGAGTGCACAAGCATATCACCATCTTCACCGGGAACAGCAAAGGCCATCTGCCCTTCAAGATAGAAGTGCTCCTGCCCACCCAGCGCAAAACTGCTCTTCACCGTGTGCGCAGACCGTTCCATAGTGGCTTCCGGTGTCCCACGGCGAAACTCATAGTCCGGCAAGACTTTCTGCTCTGCTTTGAGAGCATCAGCGACGCTCACCAGCGGCGTTTCAGCCTCAACTTCAATTCGTGCCAGTTGAACAGCCTTGCGCGCCTGTAAACGGCTCTCAGCCACCACAAGAAACACCAGCTGCCCATGGAATGCGATGCGATCTGATACAAAGACCGGATCATCTCCCATCGCAGGAGAGCAATCATTCACACCGGGAATATCCGCCGCTTCCAGTACCGCAACAACACCGGGAGCTGCTCTGACAGCGCTCAGATCGATTGTCGTCAGACGGCCACACGCTTCATGGGACGCATACCCCGGCGCCACATGAAGCGTGCCGTACGGCTCAATCATGTCATCAATGTACGTCGCAGTGCCAGCTACGTGTTTTTCTGCACTGTCATGTTTGTAGGATTTTCCAACAACCTGAGAGGCCGAGGTGCGTTCCGCTGTCTTTTCAAGAAGATCAGTTGACATGAGCGCCTCCTTCAACCAGTTCACGTTGCCCAAAGACACGCGTTTTTTGCGAGGATGCAGCAGAGATTTCCAGCAGGGCTTTTTCTAAAAGTCCCCGCACAATATCACGCCGATAAGTGCTAGAGGCCCGCATATCAGTCAACGGAACGAATTCGCTCTCAATAATATCCAACGCATTCTGCCAGCTGTCTGGATTGCTCAAGGATGCCCCAACCAGAGCTGCTTCGGCCTCACTTGCACGTTTTGGGATGCCTGCAACACCGCCAAATGCCATGCGGGCACTCTTCACCACACCGTCTTTGACTGTCAGACAGAACGCAGCCATTACCGCAGAAATATCCTGATCAAAACGCTTGGTGATCTTGTAGGCCCGGAACTGCTCATCAGCACTCAAACGCGGCACATTGATCGACGTCAGCACTTCGTTCTCAGCGATGTCCTGCTTGCCATAGTCAATGAAGAAACTCTCCAGCGGCAACGTGCGACGCCCCCGATTGCTTTGCAACTCGATCTCGGCCCCCAACGCAATCAGCATCGGCGGCATATCCCCGATTGGCGATCCATTAGCAATATTTCCACCAACGGTACCCGATGCCCGAACCTGCTTTGAGCCAATCCGGCTGACCACCAGATCCAGATCAGGATCAATGGATTTCAGGAACTGCTCTGCAACCGCATAAGACGCCCCCGCTCCAAGCCGGATGCCCTGCTCATCCTCATAACAAGTGCTCAGACCATTCACTCTCCCTAGATAAATGATCTTTGGCAGGTCACGCAGGTGTTTGGTGACCCAAAGCCCAACATCTGTAAAACCAGAAACAAGGGTAGCCTCTGGATGCTCTCCATAGGTCTCCAGCAAACGCTGAAAGCTGCTGGGAGCAAAGAAGAAGCGTTCGCCATCGCCCACATGAACATCCTGCGCATCCTGAAGAACTACAAGTTTGTGCTCTGTCTCTGTCGCTCGGGCAGAAAATGCATCATTCAAACCATTGCGACATGCATCCAAAGCAGCATCAACAATAGGTCTGTAACCCGTACACCTGCACAAGTTCCCAGCAATCCACGTATTCACATCCTGTCGTGTCAGACCCGGCGTATTTGCGTGGTAAAGTGTGAACAGGTTCATCACGAAACCGGGCGTGCAAAACCCGCATTGCGAACCGTGTAGGTCAACAAGTGCCTGTTGGACCGGGTGTAATCCGTCAGGTCCTTCCAGATCTTCTACCGTTACAAGCTCACAGCCATCAATCTGGCCAAGCAGTAAGATGCAGCTGTTAACGGGCTCATATACGAGTTTGCCGTCACGCAAACGCCCAAGCGCAATGGTGCAGGCACCACAATCCCCTTCGCCACATCCTTCTTTGGTGCCCGTTGAGCGCTCACTCAGGCGCAGATAATCAAGCAAAGTCGCCGTTGGTTCAAAATTGTCCAACTCGATGACCTGACCTTTTCGAAGGAAGCGGATTGCTGTGCGCATCAACTCAGCTCCCCCTGTAGGTGGTGTAACCAAAGGGAGAAAGCAGCAGTGGCACATGATAGTGGCTGCTTACATCCGCAATACCAAAGCGGATCGGCACCACATCAAGAAATGCAGGTTCTGGAAGAGAAATACCCTCAGCCCGCAAATAGTCGCCAGCATGGAACTGCAGTTCATAGGTGCCCACAGTCAGGCTATCACCTTCCAGCAACGGCCCATCCACACGCCCGTCATTGTTGGTCGAAAATACACCTATTTTGGAAAAGCTGTTCCCATCAATGCGAACCAGCTCAACCTGCAGCCCTGCCGCTGGTTTCCCCTGAGCACTGTCCAAAACGTGGGTGGTCAATCGCCCCATAGTTGCCTCGTCTTTCAAATGGCAACTGCAATAGATGCCAGAATCTAAGTGAAACTACAGAGTGCACGACTATTTATGATAACAAAAGAACAAAAAAGTGTCATACATGATGCCATTTAGGCATCAACTTTAGGCAAAATCTTCTCCAATCTTGCCTCCGCTTGCTCAAGAAAAATCGCTGGAGCCAGCGCAAGCCCTCGTAATGATGAGGTAATGACGCAAAAATGGCCGCGTGTCAGCTGCTCATCAATAAGCGGCTTGAAAAGCAGCCGCTTGCTCGCCAGCTCCTCCTCCAACCCAATAACCGTCTGAAACGCCACCATTTCACCTGAGCGCACCAGATGTTTCATAAAGCGCAGAGAATTGGCCTCCACACTGCTGTGCCCACCAATAGAACTGTGAGAGAGCGCTACGTCCAGCCGGGCACGAATAGAGATCCCGCGCGCTGGCATGGCAACCGGATACTCAAAGCACTGTGCAAGACTCAATTGTTCTTCGTCAGCAAGCGGATGCGTCGGAGCCATGATTGCCCCAATCTCCAATGCCTTCTTGTAGGTGATATTAAGCGCATCTGTATCCGGTGGTTCAAAGGTGAACCCCACATCCACTTCCGCTTTCTCAACGGCCTGCGCAACCCGCTCAGCCCCCATCACCTGCACATCCACATGAATACCGCTGTAGTCCTTGTGAAACTGCGCAATCACCTCAGGCAACAGCGCCTCAGTCACACTTTCAACCGTTGCAATGGAAACCACACCACGGCGAAGACCTTTAAGCGCATCCAGCTCAGCACCGGTCGCCTCCAGATCGGATAGCGTCCGCCGAATATGGGCCAGCAGAATTTCCCCTGCAGAAGACAGACGGATCGTGCGGCCAACTCGCTCAAACAGCTCCATTCCCAACTGCTTTTCCAGTGTGAGAATTTGTCGGTTCACCGCAGAAGACGCCACATTGAGCTTGCGTGCTGCCGCCCGAATGGAGTTCTCTTCCGCAGCCGCTGCAAAATAGCGAAGCGCTGGGCCGTAAAGATACCGCGACCGATCCATCAATCCTCCCAATCCCTCAAACGTATTTAAGGGATAATCACTGTTGCACCGGTGGTTTTACGCCCTTCCAGATCGCAGTGCGCCTGCGCAATGTCCTTTAAGCTGTAACGCTGGTTGATCTGAATATTAATTGTCCCGTCAGCCACAGCAGCAAACAGGTCCCCAGCCGTCTCTTCCAGCTCCCAGCGCTCCGCAATGTAATTGAATAGCGTCGGACGCGTCGCAAACAGCGAGCCTTTCTGAGATAGGATGGCCATGTTGAACTCAGGGAGCGGCCCGGACGATTGACCAAAGGAACACCAAAGCCCACGTGGACGAAGGCAATCCAGCGATGCAGGATATGTATCCTTGCCCACACTGTCATAAACCACATCACAGCCGCGCCCATCGGTGATCTGACGCACCCGCGCTACCCAATCCTCGCTCTTGTAATTGATCACATACTCATAACCGTTGGCCTGAGCCAGCCGAGCTTTTTCTTCCGAGCTGACTGTCCCGATCACCCTTGCACCAAGGGCCGACGCCCATTGACCAACGATAAGCCCGACACCGCCTGCCGCTGCGTGGTAAAGCAAAGTCGTATCCGCTCCCACGTTGTAGGTCTCGCACAGCAGATAGCGTGCGGTCATGCCTTTCAACATTAAAGCCGCCGCTTGCTCATCACTCACACCTTCGGGGATCTTCACAAGCACGCTGGCAGGAATATTACGCTCTTCACTGTAAGCCCCCAGCGGTCCTGCATATGCTACACGGTCTCCAAGAGCGAGCCCGGTCACGCCTTGCCCAAGCGCAACAACAATCCCTGCCCCCTCATTGCCAGGAATAAACGGGACGCCGTTTGGAGCCGGATAAAGACCAGAGCGAAAATAGGTATCAATAAAGTTGAGCCCGATCGCAGTGTGCCTGATCCGAACTTCTCCATGCCCCGGATCAGGCAGGTCTACATCCACGTGTGTCAGAACGGACGGATCACCAGTTTTTTCAACGCGAACAGCAAAGACCATATGGATTTTCCCTTACAAAAGCTGGAGGCGGAGTTTGGACAGAATGCCGCTAACTTGCAAGCACCTTTGGGAAAACCATGCTCCACCCTGAGAAATGCAAGCATCAAAGCAAAAAGCCCGACCAATTGGCCGGGCTTCTAAAAACTCATTTATCGAGAATCACATCTTACGAAACAGCTGGTGAACAGCCCCAACGCAAAACAGATAAAGGCTCGTTGCCGTGATCAGCGCAAACAACCAGTTATCGATAATAAAATCCTGATAAAGGGCAACCGCAAGTGCAGCACTCCACACAATGAGAATGCCCAAGGTCAGCGGACGCCACTTGACGGTGCGCACCGGGTGGACGAATTCAACAGGAGCAAACGTCAGCACAGAACACAGCACCACCATGCCGATGATGATCCATGGCGGAGACTGCAGTGCAACCAGCACAACAATCACCATATTCCAGACACCAGGGAAGCCAAGGAAGCCACCGCTTTCTGTCTTCATGTTGCCGTCAGCGAAGTAGATCGCGCCGGTAAACACAATAACAGCACCAGACAGAAGCCCCCAGAACTCTGAGAGAAGGCCGCTTTGGTATAGCGCGAAAGCAGGCAGGAAAACGTAGGTCGCGTAATCAATCACTAAATCCAGAATAACGCCGCTCCAGCGCGGCAAGCGATTCTGAATGTCATATTTACGTGCTAAAGGACCATCCAGCCCGTCGACAACAAGTGCCACCCAGAGCCAGAAAAACATCATAGGCAGATTGCCGTTCGCTCCAGCGACAAGCGCAAGCAACGCAATGGGGGCCCCCAATGCGGTGAGGATGTGAATGAGGAACAGCCGGGAGTTGGTCTGACCGGTCAACTTTGGGTCCTTTGTTATTCTTTAAGTGCAGGTACCACTTAGAACAATCTATCGCCCAAAGCTTCAATAAGAGGTAAGTCCGCCCGAGCGAAATAGATGTTTGCACCGCCCCATAGCAGAAGTGCGATACCTATTCCATAGCTTGTAAACGGTGTTTTGCTCTTTTTTTCAAGTGTCATTATGAGACCAAGCAGCGCGATCCAAATAATATTCATGATTCCCACTGCAAACATAAGCACCATGAGTGCCCAACAGCACCCCAAACAGTACAAACCTTGCTCAATTCCAAACTGGAAGGCACTTTGCTTTTGCTCACCAGAATGCAGAGCCAATGCAACATTGGGTGTCCGGCACCGGTCAAGACAGGCCTGCTTGGCAGGCGTAAATTGATAGATCGCAGCTGCAATGACTGTTGTGATTGTCAGTGTAGAAAAGACCGGCAACATCATCGGGCTCATCACGCCCAGCTCATGCAGCACACCTTGGGCAACGGTCGCAACAACGGAAAACGCAATCCAGACAGCCAGATAGCCGCCAGCCACCACGTAAATAGCTTTACCGCCACGCGCTTCATGGTAGGTCTGCAGCATGGGCATGGCAGTCGGCAACATCATGGCAAGCACCATCATGAACCACATCACAAACAACAGAAAATAGTCGTAAAGGCCCATATTCACCAGCGCTGGCATCCCAAACGCTTCCTGAGCCAGAGGCAAACACAGCGAGGCAAGCTGAACACGCACATGCTCCGGCAGGCCCTGGAACATATTGAACTGATTGAACAGCTCCATGCCCGGCCCCATCTCGCCCATATCCATACGAGAGATCATGTCGATGACCATGGCCGCCAGATAAACCCAGCCTAAAACCACAGCACCGCCCAAAACAATGTACGGGAGCCGATAGGACAACTGTAAATCCGTTTTCGGACTGGTAACTGACATAACCAACCTCAAAATCAATCAGGACAGCCGAAACTCTGCGGTTCCGGAACCGGCGCAACTTATGCAGCATCTCTAATAGACCAGTAATAGTCCCAATGCGACATTGATTTAGTTCAAATCTAAACTGGAGCCTGCGACATGATGAAGCTGGCGCAACGAGACCTCTCCGCTTTCATTAGGGGACTATCCGCGTGCGACACCTTGAAACCGATAGGTTTTATCCCCTAGATACTTGGGTAATAGAACGCAAACAAAATGCGGAACGAAAAAATGGCAGCCAATCTTGCAACAGACAGCACCAAAGGCAAAAGCAACGACCTCACGCCGTCGCAGGAAAAGAGCTACGATTGCGCTGTAATCGGCACAGGCCCGGCTGGCATGATCGCCGCCCTTGCGCTCGCCAGCAATGGACTGGAAACTGCGCTTGTCGGCCCGCCAGTCAACCTCAACGACGCCCGCACCACCGCGCTGATGGACGCCTCCCGCCAGTTTCTGGATAACATTGGCATTTGGAAAGACTTGCGTTCAGCGTTTACGCCGCTGGAAAAGATGCGTCTGATCGACGGCACCGATCGTCTTTTACGTGCACCGGAAACCACATTCTCTGCCTCAGAACTGGACCTGCCTGCCTTCGGCTACAACATCCTCAACAAGGATCTGAACCGGGTATTGTTTGATCTTGTGAACAACAACGAGCTCATTGAGCTTGTCGAAGACACGATCAAAAACGTCAGCAGCAATGATCATAAAGCCACCATTGAACTGAGCAATACGCCAGACATCAGCTGTCATGTTGTCATCGGCGCAGATGGACGGAATTCTGTGGTGCGCCGCTCCGCTGGCATTGAGACTAAGAACTGGAAGTACCCGCAAGCGGCACTCGTTCTCAATCTCAAACACGACCTGCCGCACTACAACATTTCAACCGAGTTCCATCGCAATACCGGTCCATTCACCATGGTCCCACTTCCGGGCAAGACGTCTTCCCTTGTTTATGTGGAAACGCCAGAACGCGCAGAAGAGCTAAACAACTACAAGGACGAAGCACTCGAAGCTGAGCTGGAAAAACTCAGCAAGTTCGTTCTGGGCTCGCTTAAACTGGCAAGCCCAAGGCAGGTCTACCCACTCTCCGGCCTGACAGCCGTTCACATGTGTGGCAATCGCTCGCTGCTTATGGGAGAGGCAGCCCACGCCTTCCCGCCAATCGGCGCCCAGGGTCTCAACCTGTCTCTTCGCGATGTAGCCGTTGCAACTGAACTGCTAGCAAACGCCAAACACACCAAAGCAGATATGGGATCGGCTGAGTTGCTGCAAAAATATGATCGCAGCCGCAAGGTAGACGTCATCAGCCGCACAACGGCTGTAGACCTGCTCAACAGATCGTTGCTGACGGATGCCTTACCTGTTCAGATGTTGCGTTCTCTGGGGCTCTACACCGCCTCCAGAATCCCACTTGTACGCCGTCTGCTGATGCGTGAAGGCATCGCTCCATCCTGGAGCCTACCAACACTGATGCGCGCGCAGAACGATTAAGGCACCAGTATTCCAGATTGAATGAGATAAATGAGCGTTGGCAAAGTAATAACAGATGCCAACGTTCCATAGAGCACGGCTGTAGACGCGCGCTCAACATAGCTCGAGTAGTGCTGAGCTAGCACATAAACATTCGCCGCAGGTGGCAACGCTGCCATGAGAACAGCTGTTGAGACCCACAGACTGTCAAAGCCCCCAATCCACTCCAGCAGCACAAATACAAGGATTGGATGCACCACCAGCTTGATAAGCAACAGGACCGGCAGCTCCTTCGCCGTTCTCCGGCTAGGCTGCAAGGCAATCGTCACACCCATAGCAAACAACGCACAAGGCGCCGCAGCTTGTCGCAAAAACGAGATGGTCTGGTCGAGCGCAACAGGTGGCTTGAACTCAATCGCAGCAGCTAAAATGCCCGCAAACACCGCAAGAATGAATGGGTGTGTGATGATCTTCTTGAAAATCTCAAAGGCCAGAGGCCCAAACTTGATGTTTCGCGCGCCACCAATCGACATCATCATGGGAACGAGAATGAACAGCAAGATTGTATCAAAACACAGGATCAAAGCCGTCGGCACCGCCGCCCCTGCCCCAAGAACAGCAAGAGTAACACCCGGTCCCATATAACCAATATTGGAATAAGAACCGACCAGTGCCTGCACAGTCGCTTCACCAATGCTACCGCGCAATATGAAGCGTGCAAAAGCATAAGCCAGCACAAACATGGCAAAGGTGGAAAATGTAGTCGCAGCGACAAAATCAAACGTCGCAAGTTCTTCCAGTGGCGTTTCGGAAAGCAGCTGAAAGAACAGCGCAGGCAGCGCCAGATAAATCACGAAAAAGTTCATCCATGCCAAACCCTCTCGTGAGAGTTTCGCACTGCGACCAGAAACAAACCCCAGGAAGATGAGCAGGAAAAATGGCATTGCCAAATTAACAACATTGAGCATCTAAACCATTTCCCCATGCAATTTTTTAGTGTTCTCCGCATCCAACTGGAGAATGAGTTGCTTTTGAAATGCTGATTGGCTAATCACCATGTCCGAGTTGAGCGTATATAGCCATTCTACAGAGGTTGGCATACCGGCAACTACGACACTATAGTATGCGAGTAAACGGAACTGGAAAGCTCCATCCGCCCAAAGGCCAATATGAAAGCTAAAAAATCCCGTCGCCCACTGACACGTCGCAAGAAGCTCAGCTTTCGTGCTGAATGGCTGGCTCTAAGATCTATCGGCGGAATTCTGCGCTCTATGCCGCTGGATTGGTCCTCCGCTTTTATGGGAAACATGTGGCGCTTGATCGCCCCGATGACCCATAGGCATGCCCGAGCGAAAGCGCACATCATGGCCGCCTATCCGGAAATGACGCTCAATGAGGCGGATAAAATTGTCCGGGATATGTGGGAAAACCTTGGCCGGGTCTCTGCTGAAACCGTTTTGCTCTCCAAAATCCACAAGGATCCGAGCCGCGTCACCTATGTAAACCCAGAGGTCTTTGAAGACTCGGTTGGTGAAGGCGCCGTACTTGTAACCATGCACTCCGGTAACTGGGAAGTTGTCTCCGACAAAGCAGAGGAACTTGGCCTCCCGCTCGCAGGGGTCTATCAAAAACTGAAGAACCCCTATTCTGAAGAATATTTGGTCGGGAAAAGAAACTTTCTCTATAAACTTGGCTTGTTTTGCAAAGGCCACGACACCGGCACAAAGATCATTTCAATCCTGCGTAAAAAGGGCTCGGTTGCCTTCGTCGCAGACGTACGCGACCACCGCGGCGTCAAAATTGAGTTTTTCAAACAACCTTCAGCAGCAACACACATTCCAGCTGCACTTGCGCGTACTATGAACAAGCGCCTTATTGCTGTGGTTGCGCGCCGTAAAAAAGGCTCCCGCTTCGACATCATTGCCAAGGAAATTCCGGTCGCACGCACCAAAGACCGTGTACAGGATGCAATCACCACAACTCAGGCAGTACATGACCAGTTTGAAGAATGGATCCGCGAAGAACCATCCCAGTGGATGTGGATCATGAAGAAGTGGATTTAACCAGTTCACTCAATGTGTACCGTCGCAAAACGAAAACTGGTGACACACATAAGCAAAAACTGAAGCTGTATAATCAATTCTAACTAAAGACTAAGGGCTTCAGGACTTAGCCCAAAGAGCTGATTTTGCACCGCACAATATTCTGTATACTCCCCTCTGAATTTCCATTTCGGCTCGGGAGGGAGCTAGCCAGATGAAAACTTATCGTTCCTTTTATAAACCTCTGGCCATTGGTGCTCCAACACCGTTTGCTGAGCCACCTGTCGCGCTGGAACGCATGATCCACTTCGTGCCCCCGCATATCGAAAAGATGCGTGCGAAGATCCCGCAGATGATTTCGCAGGTGGATGTAATTCTCGGTAACTTGGAAGACGCGATTCCAGCCGATGAAAAACTCAATGCCCGTGAGGGCTTCATCCAGATGGCCAATGACAATGACTTTGGCTCTACAAAGCTCTGGACGCGCATCAATTCACTGGAAAGCCCGTGGGTACTGGACGACATCACTGAAATCGTCACCCGCTGCGGCAACAAGCTTGATGTGATCATGCTGCCAAAAGTGAACGGCCCCTGGGACATTCACTATTTGGATCAATTACTCGCTCAACTGGAAGCCAAGGCAGGCGTGAAAAAGCCAATCCAGATCCACGCCATTCTAGAAACGGCTGAAGGCGTCAACAACGTAGAAGCCATTGCTACAGCCAGTCCGCGTATGCACGGCATGAGCCTCGGTCCAGCAGATCTTGCAGCCTCCCGCGGCATGAAGACAACTCGCGTTGGTGGTGGTCATCCTGACTATCAGGTGCTAGCTGATTCCGACGGCGACGCACCACGCACACGCTACCAGCAGGATCTATGGCACTACACCGTCGCCAAAATGGTAGATGCATGTTTGGCCGCAGGCATCAAGCCATTCTATGGCCCGTTTGGAGACTTCAGCGATCCTGCCGCATGTGAGGCTCAGTTCCGCAACTCATTCCTCATGGGCTGTCTTGGAACCTGGACATTGCACCCAAGCCAGATTGGCATTGCAAAATCAGTCTTCTCACCAGAGCCAGATGAAGTGAAATTTGCTCGCAGAATTCTGGAGGCAATGCCAGATGGCACCGGCGCGGTGATGCTGGATGGAAAAATGCAGGATGACGCGACGTGGAAACAGGCAAAGGTGATCTGTGACCTAGCTGATCTGGTCATCTCCAAAGACCCGGATTTGGCAGAAACTTTCCAATAATCAATCCTGGAGAGTGGTCGGCGCCACTCTTCAACCACGCGAATGTGCATATCAATGAAATGTGAGGAGCTATTCATCCCCAAACGTCACATTTTGATCGGTTTGTGCTGCCTCTCGCCTCTTTGCTGCGCTATATAGCTTGACAATAAGCGCATGGCATGACCTTTAAGGCGCCCTGACAAGATACAGTATCTTCGAAAGCTTGGTGGATTATGGAGACAATTAGAACCGCGAAATTCAGAATTGGACAGGTCGTACGTCACCGCCTGTACCCGTTCCGTGGCATAGTCTTCGACGTTGATCCCACATTCGACAATACAGAAGAGTGGTGGGAGTCAATTCCCGAAGAAGCACGCCCAAGCAAGGACCAGCCTTTTTATCACCTTCTCGCTGAAAACGCTGAGAGTGAATACATTGCTTATGTCTCGGAGCAGAATCTGGAAAAAGACGACAGTGGCGAACCTGTGAGACACCCGCAGGTCGATGAGTTTTTTGATGAGACCACCGATGGAGACTACATCGTCAAGGATGTGGAAATTCATTAAAGACGGTTCCTGAATTCTCTTCATGGAAATCCCATCTTTTCAAAGTCATCAGATCAATAAAAAACCCGAAGGAAAACTCCTTCGGGTTTTTTAATTCTTAAAGCAAAAACCAAATTACTGGTTTGCTTGACGCTGCTGCTCAATCAGCTTCTGACGAGCGGCTTCAGCACGCTTCTGAAGTTCAGACTGCAGGCGCTCCTGCTTTGCCTGGAGTTCTTCAGGCTTAATAGCTTCACCATCATAAATACGGGTGAACCCTTTCAAAGTAAGATCGAATGGACGAGCCTTACCCTGCTGGTTCAACGTAGTAATGATCAGCTTGCCACCTTTTTTCAGGCCACCGATGAAGGTGTCATCAATAACCATCTCGGCAATACAAGCGTTTGGAAAACAAATTGTATATTTAGCTTCAGACTGTTTGCCACCATCAACCTGTACACGAAGACCAGGCTGAATCAGCATTCCTGGAGGAACAGCAAGATGCAGCAGCTTGCGGCTTTCGCCGGTCACTTCACGCACAACAGCTTGAGCTAGGAACTGGCCTGTGTCCGTGCGCAGTTCTTGTGTGATAAGGCAAAATTCTTTCTTGGATTTAGGATCAGTGTTACAAACTTTCACCCAAGCATCGTCTGCCTGTGCATTCTGTGCAACACTGGTGCCTGCAAAGCCAACAGCGGCCATTGCTGCAATAATCCCACCAGTCAGAACGCCCTTAAAATTAACGGCCATCCCAAATTTCCTCAAAGTTTGATCCGGTGCAAAACGATGCCTCCGGCAATTACGCAGCAACCATTTTTTAAGTTCAACAGTGTTTTGACTGCTTGTTCGGCGCCAAGCATACTCAGAACAGAGCTGAAAAAAAGGCAACGCTTCTGTTAAATGCTACTTATGTACTCTTTAAACGCCTCGGAACCATTTTTCCACCTATAGATTGGGGTGGTTACTGTCCTTTTCCAAAGCCTCGTAGGCTGAAATTTCCTCAGAATCGTATTATTGCTATATTCTGCGGACGCCCTAGGAGAAATTCTAATGACTAAATTCCGATCCTATGTGAATGGAATAAACAATTTTACGAAAGGGCTTGTTGTCATTTCCGGTATGGCAACATTAGCTTGTTCAACTGCACTGGCTCAGGATACCGTTCCTTGGAGCCATGGCATTGCAATGCATGGGAAACCTGCGCTGCCAGCAGATTACACTCACCTGCCCTATGCAAACCCGGAAGCTCCTAAAGGCGGTCGTCTTTCTCTCGGCGTTCAAGGTACATTTGATAGTCTCAATTCCTTTGCTCTCAAAGGAGCATGGACATCCGCACGCGGCATGAAAGAGCGTCAGATGGGCTCTTTTATCCTGGAGAGCCTCCTTCTTCGCACCAATGACGAAGCATTCACATTGTATGCACACCTTGCTGAAGCTGTGCGCATGCCGGACGAGCGGAACTGGATCGAATTTCGTCTGAGCCCTGCAGCAAAATTTTCCAACGGTGACCCGTTAACCGTTGAAGATATTATCTTTTCTCTTGAAACCATCCGTGATCATGGCCGCCCGCCTTATGCGCGTTGGTATGGCAAAGTCGTCAAGTTCGAAAAAACGGGGGCACATTCTGTAAAACTGCATTTTAAAGATGGCAGCGACCGCGAGCTTCCACTGCTCATTGCTCTGGCCCCTATTTTCAACAGCCGCACAACTGATCCCGAAACGTTCGGCAACACCACGCTGACACCGCCAATCGGAACCGGCCCTTACATTTTCTCTGAAATCGACCCCGGTAGACGTACCACCTACACACACAGGGACGATTATTGGGCAAAAGATCTGCCACAGAAAATCGGCTTCGATAACTTCAAAGAAGTGACCGTTGATTACTTCAGAGATTATAACGCCTTGCAGGAAGCGTTCCGCAAAGGTGACACAGAAGCGCTCATTTATGGCAATCCAAGCCTTTGGGAGAATGCGGGTGACTTTCCTGCGTTTGACGAAGGCAAGGTTGTCAAAGACGTATTTGAACGTGGCACGCCACCGAGCATGACCGGCATCGCGTTCAACACCCGTCACCCCCAGTTCTCTGACAAACGCGTCCGCCAAGCTCTTGGCATGCTGTTGGACTTCCAATGGATCAACAGAACCCTCTTCAACGGACTGTACAAACGTACAGACGGATATTGGGACAACTCTGAACTGTCCTCCATTGGGCGCCCGGCGAACGAGTTGGAAAAGAAACTTCTTGAACCATACCCGAATGTGGTCACAGACGAGGTTCTGGCAGGAACATGGCGCCCTTCCGAGGCTGATGGGTCCGGGCGTGACCGCAAGGTATTACGCGACGCACTGAGCCTTTTCAAACAGGCAGGGTACAAACTTGATCAAGGCAAACTGATCAACACAAAATCCGGCGAGCAGCTCAGCTTTGAAATTCTTGTACGCGTTCAGGACGAAGAGAAAGTCGCGCTTGCATTGCAGCGCACAGCCAAACTTCTGGGCATCGAAATCTCAGTAAGAACCGTCGACGCCGCCCAGTTCGAAGAACGCCGCGCATCTTTTGGGTTTGATGCCCTCTTCAACACTTGGTTTGCTTCCCTTTCTCCCGGCGGTGAGCAATATGCACGCTGGTCATCGCAGGCAGCAGACACCAAAAGCTCCAGAAACATCGTTGGCGCAAAAGAACCTGTAATCGATGCATTGATCGATGCCATGGTCGCGGCCCGTACCCGTGAGGAGTTTGTAGCCGCAGTCCGCGCATTTGACCGTGTTCTGATCTCGGGCTTTTACGCAATTCCACTCTATCACGCCCCTGCTGAGTGGGTTGCACGATGGACAACCGTTGAGCATCCAGCCAAATCACCGCTTTACGGCATGCAGTTCGACAACTGGTGGGATGCACCTAAAGAGTAGATAAACACATAAAAATTAGGCTGCGTTCTTGATGAAGGCAGCCTACTCAACAAAAGTGTCTATTAACCAACTTGTCGAATCTCTAATTTCTCAGTCGCTTAGCGGACTTACCTTAAATGATACTGTCAAATACCGATGCCATTGCAAACCACAGCACAACTGGAGTTTGGGGCAATATCACTCTTGATATGCTGTTCCGGCGTGCTGCGCAAAAACATCCAAACCGCTTGGCATTGGTCGATGCACCCGACAGAGAAACATGGACAGGCGGCAAGCCACGCCACCTGACCTATGCCGAAGCAGAGCAGGAAATCAGCAGAATTGCTGGCTTCTTCGCAGCTGTAGGGATGGAACCCGACCACATTTTGGGCCTGCAATCTCCCAATACAGTCGATAATGTTCTTTGCATTCTAGGAGCACTGCGAGCTGGCCTGATTGTTTCCCCCTTCCCGCTGCACTGGCGCCACTCTGAGATTTTACGCGCACTCAGCACAGTAGATGCCAAAGCACTGATCACAGCAGATCGCGTTGAAACCCGCATGCTCGGCGAAGAAGCGCGCGACGCTGCCGCTGACTTTTTCTCTCTGCGTTTCGTTTTTGGCCTTGGCAGCGACATTCCCGACGGCCTCATCGATATGGCACCTATGCTGGCTGAGAGTGGGGATTCCTTCCCGGAGCCGGTGGTAGAACGGGACGGCGCACCTGCCAATCACGTCGCCACACTCACCTGGGTTCACTCTGGATCTGAAATCAGCCCAATCCCACGCAGCCATAACCACTGGGTCTCCACAGGCCTCATGCCGTTTCTTGAGACAAGACTGGAGCCGGGTGCACGGATTTTGCTGCCGTATATTTTGTGCGGAATTACCGGAATTGGCGCCGGTTTGGTCCCGTGGCTACTGAGCGAAGGAACGCTGCACCTCCACCATCCACATGCTTTATCCACATTAACGGATCACGCACGCTCCATTGAGGCAAATTATATTTTAACCCCTGGACCGCTTGCTTCTCACATTGATGGGGCCTTGGAAGGCTGGAAAACAAACACCGTTGCCACATGGGCAATCACCTCTCCAACGCCTACCAAATACAAAGCCAAAGGCATCGTAACAGACCTCCATGTGTTGGATGAATATGCACTGGTGGCACATTTGCGAGGAACCTCTGAGGAGCCTGTCCCGCTCATTCCGGGCAACCAGTTTGCCCCAAGCACATCCACCCACGGCCCGTGCCTTATTAATATTGATCCCGTTGAAATAAATGAGGAATATTCACAGGGAATTTCGACAACAGCGCCCGGATACCACCTCAAACTCAAGGGTGCGATGGTCCCAGATGCAGATTGGCCGACCAACGAATCTCATCTGACATTCTTCAGCAACGAGCAAAATGAACATGGGTTGATTACTCAAATCCCTG
Source organism: Pseudovibrio sp. WM33 (assembly GCF_001623165.1). Classification (NCBI taxonomy): domain Bacteria; kingdom Pseudomonadati; phylum Pseudomonadota; class Alphaproteobacteria; order Hyphomicrobiales; family Stappiaceae; genus Pseudovibrio; species Pseudovibrio sp. WM33. The sequence goes on along the minus strand of NZ_LMCK01000142.1, from coordinate 5,312 downwards.
TTGGCGTACATGACGTTACTGGAGCAATTCATGGCTTTGGAACGCCCGGTCAAAAAGCGCCCGGTTTGCTGGAGCTGGAACGTCTCGACGAAATATACAGTGAATTCTCGGGGGTAAAAGAAGCGGCTGCTTTTCTGGTAGAAGATGAATTAATGGGTGCACGCCTTATGGTCGCGGTGGTACCGTCAGAAGGTCTTCTCGTTGATGTGGAAGCCTTTTACGCCTACCTCGACGCATCACGCGTCAGCCTAACAATGATGCCACATAGAATTCTGTCACTCCGCGCATTACCAATGACAGAAGATGGCACTGTAGACCGACAGAAATTGACCAGACGCTCCCAGCCAAAACCGGTGGAAGCGGTTGCCTGAGAGGATGAATGGCCGATCATAGCCAACCATTAGAGACTGAAACGCAAGATTCCAGTTGGGGCAAAATCCTGCTGATCGCACCGGTGCACAATCATGTCTTTGATATGTTGGAGCCTTTGACCGTTCTGTCTGATCGACTAGTCGCAGTGCGAACAAGCGCACAGCTTATGGAAGAGCTTCAAGGCACAAGCGTCCTCCCCATCTGCATTCTATTACCATGGCAAGAAGATAACCCTCCTGAGCTTGACAAACTCACTCAAACCATTAGGGAATTTCGAAAAGGCCCGGGAGTTGAAGTTCCGCTTCTGATTATTACAACTGGCAGTGCGCCCGTCCCGCTGGATTTAAAGCCAAGCGCGACCGTGAGTGATGCGATACCACCAGATGTACTGTTGCCACGCATTGCTGGTTTGAGACGCCTGGCCAATAGAGCAGAAGAAGCACGCCTGCGCCGTGGCCTGTTTGGCCCATTGCCGGAGTATAAGATCGAGTTCGGCCCGCTAAAGTCCGCAGGTCTGCTGGTCGCTGGCTATGGAAAGCACTTTGGACGTACACAGGCCCTATTGGATATGCCTGTCGAAATTGTTGGTGGCTTCTCCTCCGATATGACAGAAGATTATCTGACAGCGCGCCGATTTGAAGCTGTCTTGATCGACATGCCCACATGGCAAGCTTGCGAAGAGATTGAGCGGCTGCGAGCTGATCCGCGTTATTTCAACTTGCCCATACTTGCGCATAGCGTTGACGAAGAATCCGCACACCTTCTCTATTCAGCAGGTGCAACTGATGTCCTGCTCGGTGACGTCTCAGACAAAGCGCTCACGGGTCATATCATCAGCGCCTTGCGCGCAGGCAGACGCCAACGTTTGACCGATGCAATCCTGACTGTTTCCAGCCAATGGCTTGCACGTCAGGATAATGATGACTTTCTATCCGAACAAAAATACCTCAACTACCTGAAACTTCTGGAAGAGTCCACGAAACGACGTGGTGAATCCATCTACGAACTCAATCTTCTTGAACTCATAGAACGTTTCACTGGCAGCAACCCTCAGGCATTCGCACAGCATCAAATGTACTGGAGCGGAACTGTTCTTTCCATAGCCATGGCCGTTTGCCGTGATGAAGACTTCGTTGCTAACATTGAAGGTCGCGGACCCGTTGCCGTTCTACGCAGCAAAAAAGGCATGGAGCAGCTCTCAAACCGCGTGCTCGTCATGGTACGCACTACAGGCTTGGGCAACGGATAAGCTCTTCCACCTCCTCACGAAACTGTGAGAGTTTTCCTGGGAAACTATCCAATTTTCCTGATAGATTGCAGAGCTAACGAGACAAACCTATAACTGAGAATACTGATGTCTACTACTGCCCCGATTGTCATTGATGTTATCTCCGATGTCATGTGCCCATGGTGCTTCATCGGCAAACGCCGACTGGAGAAAGCCTTAATGATGCTGCCGGACAGCACCGTAAAAGTTCAATGGCACCCCTACCAACTTGATGCGACCCTTCCCAAAGAAGGCAAAGATCGCAAAAAGTATCTGGAAGACAAGTTTGGTGGAGCTGAACGGGCAAAAGAGATCTACGCTCAGGTAAGCAATGCCGGTGCAGCAGAAGAAATTGACTTCAAGTTTGAGGCAATCACGAAATCCCCCAACACAATCGACAGCCACCGGTTGATCCGCTGGGCCCGCTCTGAAGGCATGCAGGACGCGATGGTCGAAGAGCTGTTCAAGCTTTACTTCACAGAAGGTGCTGACCTGACCGATAAGCAAGTCCTGACCAGCGCCGCCGAACGCGCAGGTCTCAACAGCAAACTGGTTTCTGATCTATTGAATACAGATCAGGACGTAAAAGAAGTTGAAGCAGATGTGGTCCGCGCTCATGAAATTGGTGTTACGGGCGTTCCCTTCTTCATCATCGATGGCCGCTTTGCAGTGGCAGGAGCAGAAAATCCTGAAACACTTGCAGCAGCAATCCGCCACGCCGTGGAAACAAAAACTGGCGAATAAAAGAAGTAGCCGCGTCTTTATGTACTCAACGATCTTCTGAAGTTAAATTCCAAGCGCAACAACAAAGCCACATATTCAACTGCTGGATTTCAATAGTGGCTCTGTTTTGCTTGCAGGTATAACCTTGCATGCATGAGCCTCAGGACTTTCATCGCACTGCTACTAACACCCATTGCCATTTGGCTTGTAAGTATTGCAGCGCTCTTCGTGATTAGTTCGAGCACTGACTGTTCATTTTCATCGAAGGGTATAAGCCCCTGCATCATTTATGGGATTGATATTGGGCACTCTTTGTATGATCTCGGTCTGATGGCGGCATGGGGGTTCCTAGCCGTCCCGTATATGTGGGGTTATCTGTTTGCAGGGTGGTTCATATTCAAAGTCGGAACCTTTTTATACGGCATTTTCATCAGGATGTAGAAAGCAAAAAAGCCGGCCCAAATGGACCGGCTTTCTTAATTTCAAGCAAATGCTGAAGGTCTTATCCGCGCAGGATAGAACGACCAGCAAACACGCCCTGGAGGCCCAGTTCTTCTTCGATACGGATAAGCTGGTTGTACTTAGCCATACGGTCAGAACGGGACAAAGAACCTGTTTTGATCTGGCCACAGTTGAATGCAACTGCCAGGTCAGCAATGGTGTTGTCTTCGGTTTCACCTGAACGGTGAGACATGACAGAAGTGTAGCTTGCACGGTGCGCCATATCGACAGCTTCCATGGTCTCAGTCAGAGAGCCGATCTGGTTCACTTTCACGAGGATGGAGTTTGCAGTGTCGTTTTTGATGCCGCGAGCAAGACGCTCGGAGTTGGTCACGAACAGATCGTCACCTACCAGCTGACACTTATTGCCGATCGCTTGGGTCAAAGACTTCCAGCCATCCCAATCTTCTTCAGCCATACCGTCTTCGATGGAGAATACTGGGTACTTGCTCACCAGATCTTCAAGGTAGCGAACCATTTCATCAGAACCAAGGATTTTGCCTTCGCCCTTCAGGTTATACTTGCCATCCTTGTAGAACTCGGTGGAAGCTGCATCAAATGCAAGCATCACGTCGTCACCAGGGGTGTAACCAGCTTTCTCAATAGCATTCAGAACGAAACCGATCGCATCATCAGTAGAACCGATACCAGGAGCAAAACCGCCTTCATCCCCCACATTGGTGTTGTGGCCAGCAGCGGAAAGACCTTTTTTGAGCGTATGGAAGATTTCACAACCCATACGAACAGACTCACGCAGAGAGCTTGCGCCCACTGGCATGATCATGAATTCCTGGAAATCGATTGGATTGTCAGCATGCTCACCACCGTTGATGATGTTCATCATCGGAACTGGCAGCGTGCGTGCACCAAAACCGCCCACATAGCGGTAAAGTGGCATCGCAGCCGCTTCAGCAGCAGCTTTCGCAACAGCAAGAGAAACGCCCAAAATAGCGTTTGCACCAAGACGGCCTTTGTTTTCGGTACCGTCAAGTTCGATCATAGCACGGTCAACTTTGATCTGGTCTTCAGCGTCCATACCGCCCACAGCATCAAAGATCTCACCGTTTACAGCTTCTACAGCGTCCTCGACACCCTTGCCAAGGTAACGCTCACCGCCATCGCGGCGTTCAACAGCTTCAAATGCGCCAGTGGAGGCGCCGGACGGAACTGCAGCCCGACCGAAGGAGCCGTCTTCCAAAAGCACATCAACTTCAACAGTTGGGTTGCCGCGGCTGTCAAGGATTTCGCGACCAATAATGTCGATGATAGCAGTCATCTAAGAGTACTCCAATGTACTTGTAGAGTGTGGAATTTTGGCTCTAAGAGCTTTTACCCGAGGTACTGCCCCCAAGGAAGAGAAGAGACCGTACCCTTCTGTAAATCCTTGGGAATAAACGAATGTATTTTGTCGCACCTCTACGTAAAAACGCAGTATTTTGTCACTTTCCTTAGGTGCCGTGAAATATCTAAAGCGTAAAACTTCCGTTTTTCGCGATCCGGTCAAAATCCTGCAGCCACAGCAGCAAGTCTTTGAGTCGGTTTAGAGGAATCATATTCGGACCATCAGATGACGTGGTGTTGTCAGGATCGTCATGTGTCTCCACAAACAGGCCTGCAATACCAACGGCAACAGCAGCACGTGCCAGTGTTGCAACAAACTCGCGCTGCCCACCAGATGTACCACCAAGGCCGCCAGGCTGCTGTACAGAGTGAGTTGCATCAAACACCACCGGAGCACCCATGTCCGCCATAATCGGCAGAGCGCGCATGTCTGAAACAAGTGTGTTGTAGCCAAATGTTGCGCCACGCTCGCACAGCATTACATTGGAGTTGCCACTCTCAACCACTTTGGTCATGACGTTTTTCATGTCCCAGGGCGCGAGAAACTGTCCCTTCTTCACATTCAGCGCTCTACCGGTTTTCGCAGCAGCAACAAGAAGGTCAGTTTGGCGGCACAGATAAGCTGGAATCTGCAAAATATCGCAAACTTCACTAACTGGCGCACAATGGTTTGGCTCATGCACATCCGTAATCACTGGCAAGCCGTAGGTTTCTTTGATTTCCGCAAAAACCTCCAGACCTTTGGCCATGCCCATACCGCGACTGGCAGAGAGGCTGGTCCGGTTCGCCTTGTCGTAGCTCGCTTTGAAAACCAAACCTATGTTCAGCTCTTCTGCAATTTCTTTGACAGCCTGAGCCATTTCCATAGCGTGTGCGCGGCTCTCCATCTGGCATGGTCCAGCAATAAGAGAAAACGGCTTATCATTTGAAAAGACAGCGTTTCCAACTGAAACTTCTGAATTTGGTTGAGACACGAAGAGATCTCCTTAAAGGCGTGAATATAATCCAAAAGTTGATTAGGCGCTTTGGCTCCAAATTACAAGAGGAGGAACGATGCGATGCGTTCCACTGATCAGCCCCACTTGAGTAGTCCGGTTTGAAAGTTAGT
>NZ_LMCK01000141.1:3549-73384 GCF_001623165.1 Pseudovibrio sp. WM33 | reverse complement strand
AGATAAGTGGTGCCCGGAGGCGGATTCGAACCACCGACACGCGGATTTTCAATCCGCTGCTCTACCAACTGAGCTATCCGGGCACATTCTGCTAGGGCGGTTTGTTCCCCGTCCTGCGAAGGTGAGCGTCTTATAGGGTGCCAAATTTCTCCTGTCCAGCAGGCAAATGCATTTTTTACAAAGAAATCTGTTTTCTCCACTGCCTGCTCACCATTTTCTCTTAAACGCCTTAAATCATGAGGGTTTTATCCCAAAATGAGCCTCGCGGCGTCATTGAATAGCCTAAGTAGGTGCCCCTTTTTCCGAAATATCCCAAAACAGCGCCACCATATTCCGCATGGCATCGCGGGCAACTGGTTTGAGAATATGCTCATTGGGCGCGTGTTGCGAGCAACCAGCATAAGAATGCGGAACCCAAACGGTTGGCAGGCCCAATGTTTCTGCAAAGCACTCATTAGGCAAAGAGCCCGCGAGGTTTGGCAAAAGGTGGGGTGCCTTGCCGCTGGTTTCTTCTAAGGACGCCATCACCATGCGCACCCAAGCATTGTCTGGCGAAAGGCGCGTTGCATGAAAGAAGCCGCGATCTTCCTGTCTTATCTCGACATTATTAAATCCATTGGCATCCAGATGTGCACGCAAGGATGTGACGAGACCCTGTACATCTGTTCCCACGACGTAGCGCAGCTGGCAAACTGCGAAGGCATAACCATCAATCGCATTTACTGGTGCTTCTGGCACGCCGCTCTTCATTGCGAGCACGGCAAAGGAGTTCCAGCCAAACACACGCTCGGCAGGGGTGAGCCCCTCCTCTCCCCAATTCTCGTTTATGGTCGGGCCTTGACTATCGCCAACAGGAAGATCACTCAGAGCTTCCCTAATGTCTGGTGTCAGGCTGGTTGGGCGCCAGCTTGGAATCTGGATCTGCCCGCGTTTGTCCGCGATGCAGGAGATGGCATTGGCAAGAATAATCGCGGGGTCAGCAAGCAACCCACCCCAGTTACCTGAGTGGTTGGCACCATCACGCAGGTTTACTTGCAGTGTGAACGTTTGCGCACCACGCGCACCGGTGAAAACTGTTGGTGTATCCGATTGCAAGCGCGGCCCGTCAGAGGCGATCAGCACATCCGCTGCCAACATCTGTTTGTATTCATCGAAAAACTCTTGCAGACCAGCAGAGCCGGTTTCCTCAGAGGTCTCGATGATCACCTTGCAGTTGAAGCCAAGTTGCTTCTTTTCCTGCAAGAGGCATCCCAAGGCCTGAAGGTTGATGAGGTGCTGGCACTTATTGTCAGCGGTACCGCGCCCGTAAATGCGCTCGCCGTCTTCTTCCAGAACGAACGGGTCTCTTCCCCCCATCCAGTTACCGGCTTGTCCGCGTACAACATCTCCGTGCCCATAGGTCAGAACTGTGGGGAAGCTCGGGTCTTCGATGCGTTCACCGAACAGAAAAGGCCCACCAATCGGGTTCGGATTGTCGAAGATGTGCGTTTTGAAGCCAAGACGCTCGAGAAGTGGTCGCATCTCCTCTTTCAGATAACGCATCAACTGGTGTTTTTGGTAGGGTTCCTGGCTTTCCGTCGGGATTGCGATTAATCGGGCCAGGTCAGTGAGGAATGCGCCGCTGTCGAAGTATGTTTCCGCCCGTTGGATAGCTTCATTGCGACTGGACATTCTCATTCTCCCTTTCAAACTAGGTGGGCGCAGTTAATCACTTAAGGGGGTTCCAATCCACTCTGTTTGTTTCAGCAGCTTTAATGCACTCTGAAGACCGGCACCCGTTGCAATGCACATGCCGGGCAGGATCATCCACTCCAACGCCCAAGCTGAGCCTGAGCGCTCTTGCTCATGCACTAAGGCGCTATGCATTGCAGAGACTTGAGTGCTGTTGTAACGGGCAAGCGTCACCAACAGTTCAGCGTTGATCGGGTTGTGTTTGTGGGCCATGGCGGAAGATCGGCCACCACCGGAAAGTTTGATTTCCTCAAGACCCTGTTGTGCCATCAAGGTGATGTCTGTACCAATTTTGCCAAGGCTGCCTGAGATCATGGAGAGAACGTTTGCGTAGTCCACCATGTTATCTCGCTGCGTGTGCCATGAGTGCTCAGGAACCTTTAAGTCCAGCTCTGCAGCCATGTGCGCAGCAATAGCAACTGCATGTTCGCCCTGAGCATGACTGGTTCCGACAGGTCCGCCAAACTGGAGTACAGCCACCTCAGCCGCAACATTGTTTAGCCGTTGATAGTGCCGTTTGAGCGGCTCAATCCATGTGGAAATGCGATCGCCTGCGGTTATTGGCAGCGCGGCTTGCATGCGTGTTCTGCCCATCAGCGGATAATCAGCATTGGCTGATTTCACGGTTTCAAGCGCAGCGATGACCGCAGACAAGCGCTTTTGTAAAACCTGCGAGGTTTTTCGCAGAGCTAACGCTAGTGCAGTGTCCATCACATCCTGACTGGTGGATGTTTTGTGGCATTCAGCAGCGTACGGCTCGCCAACGCGCATGCGAAGTTGCTTGATGAAAGCCGGGATTGGCAGGCCATCTTTTGCGACGCCTGCCTTGATCCGCGTGATATCAGGTGCAAACCCTTTGCAGCCAGCAAGCACAGCGTCTTTTGCTTCGGCTGAAACGAGAGAATGTGCGAACAAGGCCTTGGTGAGAGCCACTTCATAAGCCAGATAGTGATCCAGAGTTGTTTCCAGAGCGAAGGCGCGTTGCACGTCCTCATCTCCAAACAATCCACTCCACATAGGGTTGGTGAAGAGGCTCACACTCACATTAGTCCCTTTCCAGCGCGATCGCGATGCCCTGACCGACACCAATACACATGGTGGCCAGTGCACGCTTTTTGCCTTGCAGGCTCAGTTCCAAAGCAGCCGTTCCGGTGATGCGTGCACCGGACATTCCCAGTGGATGGCCCAATGCAATCGCGCCGCCATTCGGGTTGATATGAGCTGCACCTGCATCCAACCCCAGTTCGCGCAGAACTGCAATCCCTTGACTTGCAAAGGCTTCATTGAGCTCAATGACGTCAAAATCAGAAGGTTGCAAGTTTAAGCGCGTGCAAAGTTTTTGCGCTGCAGGTGCAGGGCCAATGCCCATAATCCGCGGCGCAACACCAGCGGTGGCACCGCCAAGCACACGCGCAATCGGAGTCAGACCATATTTCTTGACCGCTTCAGCAGAGGCAACAATCAGCGCTGCAGCACCATCGTTCACACCTGAGGCATTGCCAGCAGTTACGCTGCCATTTTCACGGAATGGTGTCGGTAACTTTGCAAGTTTCTCTGCTGTCGTCCCTGCTCGTGGATGCTCATCAGCGGACACAATGATTGGGTCGCCTTTGCGCTGCGGGATTACAACTTCGATGATCTCCTTGGCGAGGCGGCCAATTTCTTGCGCAGCAGCTGCCTTTGCCTGTGAGCCCGCAGCAAAAGCATCCTGATCTGCGCGAGAAACGCCAAAGTCTTCAGCAACGTTTTCGCCAGTCTCAGGCATACTGTCGATACCGAACTGCTTCTTCATCTTAGGGTTCACAAAGCGCCAGCCAATGGTGGTGTCGAACACTTCGTTAGCGCGAGAAAAAGGTGTGGTTGCCTTTGGCATCACAAAGGGCGCGCGGGACATGGATTCCACACCGCCAGCAATCACAAGATCGCATTCACCTGTCTTGATGGCACGAGACGCCGCAATGACAGCATCCATACCAGAACCGCACAAACGGTTCAGCGTTGTCCCAGGCACAGCCTCGGGCAAACCTGCCAGCAGCGCGACCATGCGAGCCACGTTGCGGTTGTCTTCACCAGCCTGATTGGCACAGCCGTAATACACTTCATCAACGGCTTCCCAATCAACTGAAGGGTTCCGCTCCATCAACGCTTTAATTGGCAATGCGCCAAGATCGTCCGCCCGAACAGAAGACAGCGCGCCCCCATAACGACCAATCGGTGTTCTAATATAATCGCAAATATATGCCTCAGACATCAGGCCGTCTCCACTCTGTTACCCGCATGCGCCGCCGCTGTTCGCGCTTTTAATGCGCGCAGAACAGACAGTTCCTCCTCAGTCGGCGCAGGGGTTTCCTGCAAATCATCACTGAAACGTACAGCCCAAGACACGGTTTGTTGCACCCGTTCTTTGGTCGTACCCGGATGAAGCGAGACCACCGTCATCTCTTTGGTAACAGGATCAGGCTTCCAGATAGCAAGGTCCGTAATCAGCAGGGTTGGGCCTTTTGTGGTGATGCCCATGCGACTGCGATGATCTCCTCCTTCTCCGTGTCCAAAGGAGGTGAAAAAGTCCAGTTTCTCTACAAAACCACGCTTGCTTTGCTTCATGGTGATGTAAATTTCCTGAGAGGACGAAGAGATCTCAGGCGCTCCACCACCACCCGGTAATCTTACCGTTGGATTGTCGTAATCTCCCACAACAGTGGTGTTGATGTTGGCGAAACGATCAATCTGCGCTGCCCCCAGAAAACCGACAGTGATCTTGCCGCCTTGTAGCCAATAGCGGAACATCTCGGTTACTGAGACTGTCGTAAGCGCTGTATCACAGAGTTCGCCATCACCAATGGAAAGCGGCAGAACGTCCGGCGCTGTGCCAATCGTTCCACTCTCATAAATCAGCGTAATATCAGGCGCATGGGTCAATCGTGCTATGTTGCAGGCTGCTGATGGCGGACCAATGCCCACGAAGCAGACATCCGTGTTGCTCAAAGCACGGGATGCCGCAATGGCCATCATCTCATCCGGGGTAAAATCTTGTGTTGTCATGATGTTACCTCCAACCCTTTGATGCGGTCAGCAAACACCTCTGGTCCCTGTTTCAGCACGTGTTCTTCCATCCATGCCTGAAACGCCTCACGATCTGCTGCGATCGGATCCCAGTCGATATACGTCTTATTGTCTCTGCCGTAGTAGCCCTGCGCATAAGACGGATGTGCCCCGCCGCGTACTTCGCAAATAGCGGAGACGGTCCAGTGTGGCAGGATGCACGCGTTCATATGCGTATCCAGTTCATCAACCACTTCCTCAACCGTCACAATGGAATGCTTGGCGGCCAGCACAGCCTCCTTCTGGACACCCACAATTCCTTCGATCAGCACATTGCCTTTGCGGTCTGCTTTAAGAGCGTGGATGAAAGCCACGTCGGGTCGAATGGATGGAACAGCGGCCAATTCTTCCCCTGTAAAGGGGCAATTGATTTTCTTGATATTCGGATTTACGCGCTGAAGCTCTGTGCCCATATAACCGCGAAACACAGCGCATGGCAGGCCAGCAGCTCCTGCTTCATAAGCATTGGCAAGAGCGGCATGGGAATGCTCTTCAATCTCGATGGACCGCGGCCAGCTGTTTTCGATTGAGTCACGAACGCGCCGCAACAACCCAACACCTGGATTACCTGCGTAGGAGAAGATCAATTTCCTGACCAGTCCCATGCCGATGAGCTGATCATAAATAAGATCAGGCGTCATGCGGATGACAGTGAGTTCATCAATGCCTTGCCGAATGACTTCATGGGCAGCGGCGTGGGGAATGAGATGCGTAAAACCCTCAAAAGCGGCAGTGTTGCCGCTTTTGAGGTATTTCTTGACCGCATCTTTTAAAGACAGAAATTCAGCCATATTTATCAATCAGATATCAAAGAAGACGGTTTCGTTATCACCCTGAATGTAAATGTCAAAGGTGTAGGTATCGCCGGATTGCTTCGCGATCAGCGTTGAAACGCGCACGCGATGTTCAACACGACCAAGCACTGGATCAGCTGCATTGGCTTCTTCCTCTTCCGGAAAGTACATGCGCGTATTCAGACCAAGGTTAATCCCACGCGCAACGATCCAGAAGTTGATATGTGGCGCTTGCGGCCTGCCATCCGGAAACGGAACAGAACCCGGCTTCACAGTTTCAAAGCAGAACTCGCCACTATCCAGATTGACCGGCTGGCGTCCCCATCCGGTGAAGTTGGGGTCAGCTTCGCCGCGCGTCTCCGACGGACTGTTGAACAGACCTTCGCTATCCGCCTGCCAGATTTCCAGCATGGCGTCTTTCAAAGGTGTTCCGGTTCCATCAAACACACGGCCTTTGATCGTGATGCGCTGGCCTTTGGTTTGCTCATTCACCATGCGTGCGCCAAGGTCTTCCTTGAAGATCCCGGTGTTGCCGATGAAGTTCGGTGTACAGCCGATATGAACGTACGGACCTGCCGTCTGGCTTGGGCTTTCTTTCAGATACTCCAGCTTTGTCATATCAATTGCCCTCCATACGGTTCTCAAACATGGTTGAGCGGTGGCCACGCAGGACGATATCAAAGCGGTAAGCGCGGGCGTCCATTGGCACAGAATGGTTCATGTCCAGTTTGGCAACCAGCATCTCAATCGCAGCCGGATCATTGATCGTCCTCACAATCGGACACAGCGGAATATGAGGGTCGCCCTCAAAATACATCTGCGTGATCAGGCGCTGCGCAAAACCGGAGCCAAAAAGCGAAAAATGGATATGGGACGGGCGCCAGTCATTCACTCCGTTTGGCCACGGATACGGGCCGGGACGAACGGTGCGAAAAGCATAGTATCCATTCTCATCCGTGATGACGCGACCACATCCGCCGAAATTCGGGTCAAGCGGCGCAAGATAGTCATCTTTTTTATGACGGTAGCGGCCACCAGCGTTGGCCTGCCAAACTTCTACCAGCGCATTCGGAACTGGTCTGGCTTCTTCATCCAGAACGTGGCCATGGACGATGATGCGCTCTCCCTGCGCACTTTCACCCGGTTTGGTATAATTCTGCACCAAATCGTGATCCAGCTCACCCAGCATGTTGTGGCCGAAGACTGGTCCGGTGGTTTCGCTGATTGTATTTCCGAGAGACAGAAGCGCCTTTTGCGGAGACCGCAACACGCTCGTTTTGTAGTTAGGCGACAATGCCGGAGGATGCCAGTTCCGGTCTCGTGGAAAGAACGGACCAGCATTGGTCGTTGGCTTGCTCATCTCACTCCCCTGACGCATCAAGCTGCGCGAAAACGTTTTTGACGACTTTGATGGCGCTGTTTGCGGCTGGCACACCGGCATAAATTGCCGTGTGCAGCAGAGCTTCGCTTATATCTTCCCGTGTTGCCCCGGTGTTTCTTGCAGCCCGCACATGCATGGCCACCTCATCTAGGTGCCCTAACGCTGCGAGAAGCGCAATAGTTACAATGGACCGTTCTCGCAATGTCCAGTTGTGCCGGGACCACACATGCCCCCAAGCCGCTTCAGTGATAAGCTCCTGAAAAGGCGCGTCAAAACTGCTCTTTTGAACCTCAGCAGCATTCACGTGAGTGTCTCCCAACACCCTACGTCGTGTCTGCATGCCTTGTTTGTAAATTTCGCTTTGCCGCAGTTCACGCTGGTCAACCCTGTTTGGCCAACGAGAAATCGCCTGCCGAACAAGATGCGCCAGATACTCAGGTTGCTCCAGACTTGGCAGATGTCCGCAGTTTCCCACCCGCTCATATTTAGCATTCGGAATGAGGCATGCCATCTCCTCAACCAGTTCTGGCGGTGTAGACTGGTCGTCCTCACCAGCAACGCAGAGAACAGGCACGTCAATCTGTGCGGCCTGACAGGTCAGATCAGCGTCCCGAATAGCTGCACATGTACCGATATATCCGTCCAAAGGTGTTCGGCACAAAAGATTCCGATATCCTGCAACTGCTTCTGGCCATTTTGCCTGAAAGCCCGATGAGAACCAACGAGACATCACTGTATCAGCGATCCCCTCCATCCCGTTGGCCTCAATTGCGTTGATACGCTCTTGCCACGTCTGTGCGTCACCGATGCGCGGTGCGGTGTCACACAGGATCAGCCCGCTCACCAGATCAGGCCGGGCAGCCTGCAGTGCCATTGCGATCATGCCCCCTACAGATACACCGCAAATCACTGCATTCTTGATGGACTGGCTGTCCATGAGCGCAGCAAGGTCACGCATATGCAAGTCAATCGAATACCGCTCATCGCCAACACTAGAAAGACCATGCCCACGTTTATCATAGGTCAGAACTTCGCCTTGATGCCCGAGATGAACCAGAAATTCATCCCAAATGCGAAAGTCCGTTCCCAATGAATTAATCAGAACAAGCGCTGGTGCTGCTGACTCTGAATTGGTCTTACTGAAGTGAAGCGTTGTAGAGTTTAATTCTATGAAGTGCATGCGCATCCCCCTAAACGGATCAATTGCATGTCTGTTTCAAAATGAATAATGATATTATCCAGACTAATCATATTGAGATTGTTATGAATAACTTACGCAGATTAAAGCTCAGGCATTTAGAAGCATTTGTGGAAGTGTCTCGCCAAAACAGCGTGAGCCGCGCTGCGGAGGTGCTTCATCTCACCCAGCCAGCCGTCACCCGTACTATTCGCGAACTGGAAGAAATATGCGGGCAGCCTCTGATTGAAAAAGATGGGCGCGGAATCCGCATCACCCATTACGGTGAGGTATTTCTGCGTCATGCAGGCACCAGTCTTGCCGCTGCCCGTAACGGCATCAATGCATTATCTCAGCTCAACTATAGCGACGGCCCGATGGTCCGCATTGGCGCTCTGCCAACAGTGGCTGCATCGCTCATTCCGCAGGCCGTTAAGGCTTTCCTTGATACAGGGTTGCGAAACCGTCTTCACATCGTAACCGGAGAAAATCACGTCCTGCTTGATCAACTGAGAAATGGTGAGCTGGATCTTGTTATGGGCCGCCTGCCAGCACCGGAGAACATGCAGGGATTGGTGTTCGAACCGCATTATCGCGAGCGTGTCGTTTTTGCCGTCGACAAGAACCATCCCCTCGCAGGAAAACCGCAGATCAGCGTGAATGAGCTGGATGCTCATCCGGTGCTAATCCCTTCTGCAGCCTCAATTATTCGCCCGTTCGTCGATCGGCTTTTCATTGAACACGGCATTCCTGAACCAGAGCAGGCAATCGAAACAGTCTCAGATTCATTCGGCAGAGCCTTCACACAGGAATACAACGCGATCTGGATCATTTCGCGCGGTGTGATTGCGCGTGAGATTGAAAGCGGCCAGTTCGTGGAGTTGCCGATTGATACCCGTGCGACGGTCGGCTCTGTCGGCCTCAACATGCGCGCTGGCGAAACGCTGGATACGGCAGCCCAGTGCTTTGCCGAGATTATTATGGGATTGAGCGAGCAGGAGGAAGTTCGCGCTTCAGCTCACTAAGTCAAAGCGAATTCAGGGTGCATATTGATACCCAATACGGCATGAGAAGCACGGTATTTTTCATTATTCATTTTGAAAAGTATATGTAATTCTCCGATTTCACAGTGGTGATTCCTAAGAATTCCCTTGGCGGATCATCCGGATCGTGATTAAGAATTTGACGGCCTTAGGGAGATGAGACTGCCCCAAGTAGCAGGATCAGGAAGGCTTGTTTGGTTTCGACCATTCTTCAGGAGGGTCACATACTTATGTTTGGTAATTTCAAAGGCTTCTGCGCTTCTACAGCACTTTTGCTTGCCAGTGTTTCCATGGCAGGCGCAGCAGAATACACATTTAAGCTCCACCACTTTCTAAGCCCCAAAGCGCCAGCGCAGACCAAGATGCTGGAACCATGGGCGAAGGCCGTTGAAGAGAATTCCGGCGGCCAGGTCAAAATCCAGATCTACCCGTCCATGTCACTTGGCGGTCGCCCGCCAGAGCTGGTGAACCAGGTTCGTGACGGCGTTGTTGATCTTGTCTGGACCCTGAACGGTTACACACCGGGATTGTTTCCACGCACTGAAGTGATGGAACTTCCGTTCGTATTCCTGGATGATCCACGCGCGGCAAACCTTGCACTTTACGACATGTTCAAGAGCGATCTTGAAGTTGAATACAAGGGCTTAGAAGTCATGTTCCTGCACGTGCATGCAGGTGCAGGCCTTCACACACGTGACAAGGAAGTCCGCAGCCCAGCTGATATGGCAGGTATGCGCATTCGTACGCCATCGCGCACCGGTGCATGGGTGATTGAAGCGCTTGGCGCCTCTCCTGCAGCAATGCCGGTCCCTGAGCTGCCAACAGCTCTGCAAAAAGGCGTGATTGATGCGGCGTTTATTCCTTGGGAAATCATTCCACCGCTGAAAATTCAGGAACAGACTGAGTATCAAATCGAAGGTGCTGGCAAAGCGCGCTTTGGTACTTCTGTCTTCCAGGTTTCTATGAACAAAGAGCGCTGGGAAGGGTTGCCTGAAGACATTCAGAAGGCTTTCCGTGATGCATCTGGTCCTGAATGGTGGGCAAAGGTTGGTGAAGTTTGGCGTGCGACAGATGACTTTGGCATCGGCCTCGCTGTAAAGTCAGGCAACAAACACATCACTCTTTCTGAAGAAGAAACAGCTGTCTTTAGAGAAGCTCTGGCTCCGGTCGTTGACAAATGGACCTCAGAAGTCGCCAAAAAAGGCATTGATGGCCACGCGATTGTTGCAAAAGCACAGGCATTGATTTCCAAGCACAGCGAGTAGCTATGGGCGCCTTTCAAAAACTCGGACGCACCGGCATTGCCGGTGCATTCGAAAAACTTATTGTAGCATGGGCACTTACCGGCGGAGTGGTTCTGCTGGCGGTGGTCGCGATAAACATCTACTCCACCCTTGGCAACATATGGGCAGCTCCCTTTCCCGGGGATTTCGAGCTCACTGAGATCGGCGTTGCTATCGCAGTCTTTTCCTTCCTGCCCTTCTGTCAGATCACCGATGCCAATGTCACAGCGGACATTTTCACCAGTAAGGCTGGCCCTCGTTTGAAAGCGTTTCTGGCGTTGATCGCATCGCTGATTGCGTTTGGGTTTGGGTTGCTGCTGTTGTGGCGGATGTACCATGGTATGTCTGACCAAAGAGAATACGATTACACCACCGCAATTTTGCAGATCCCTGTTTGGTATGCGTATGTGCCTGTTTTGATTTCGCTTTTTCTGTTGAGCATTGGGGCAATCATAACGCTGAGTGAAAACACCAGAGATCTGACTCGGAGAACCTGATGGCGGAAAGTCTTTTCATGGGCTTTGGAGCCCTCGCCATTTTGGTGTTCCTCATTGTCATCCGTATCCCGATTGCCTACGCGATGATCCTTGTCGGCGGCGTTGGAATTGCACTTGTCAACGGCCCAATGCTACTGCTTAGTCAGTTGAAAACATTGGCATATGGCCAGTTCGCCATTTACGATCTCTCTGTCATTCCGCTGTTTATTCTGATGGGTGCGCTCGCCTCGAAAACCGGCTTGAGCCAATCCCTGTTCAGAGCAGCAAACGCATGGCTTGGCTGGATGAAGGGTGGCACGGCCATGGCCGCGATTGCCTCCTGTGCCGGGTTTGGCGCTGTTTGCGGATCATCACTCGCAACCGCCTCCACCATGGGCAAAGTCGCTTTGCCGGAGCTGAAGCGTTATAATTATTCAGGCGCTTTAGCGACCGGAACACTCGCGGCTGGCGGAGTTCTGGGCATTCTCATCCCTCCAAGCGTCGTTTTGATCATCTATGCGGTAATCGTGGAGGCGAACATCGTTACTATGTTCGTTGCTGCGTTTATTCCGGGTATTTTGGCCGTTCTTTTGTTCCTCGCGGTGATCGCGCTCTACGTTTTCGTCAGTCCCTCATCTGGTCCGGCAGGTGGTGCCGGAACCCGAGAAGAGTTCCTCGCAGCCTCTCTCGGCGTGCTGCCTGTACTGACCGTTTTCGGACTTGTCATCGGCGGCATCTATTTCGGCTTCTACAATCCAACACCAGCAGCTGCTGTGGGTGTGTTTCTCGTCATGCTGTTTGGACTGCTCCAGCGCAATCTGTCCCTCAGCGATATGATCGAAGCGCTGAAGGAGACGGCAGCGACTTCTGGCATGATCTATCTGATCCTGCTGGGTGCGGAGCTGCTCAAGATCTTCATGTCCCGCATTGGATTGCCGCAGGAGACAGCAGCGTGGATTGCAGGCTCCGGTCTGGAACCGATGACGGTGATGCTGCTGATCCTGTTGGCACTCATTGCGCTTGGTTGTTTGATGGACAGCATGTCCATGATGTTGCTGGTCATCCCGTTCTTCTGGCCTGTGCTTATGGAGCTGAACGGCGGCATGTATCAGGGCGCTGACGGTGCCGGGTATGGTATGAGCACTGAGGATCTGAAAATCTGGTTCGGTATTCTGGCGCTGATTGTCGTTGAGCTTGGGCTGATTACACCGCCAGTGGGCATGAATGTCTTCGTGATTTCTGCTTTGGCAAAAGACACGCCGATGATCCAAACCTTCAAAGGTGTTGCGCCGTTCTTTGGCGCGGAGCTGGTGCGTGTCGCAATTCTGGTGAGCTTCCCAGCGCTAACCCTTTGGCTGCCCAGAGTCCTTTCCTAAACGCTAAGCAACAGGTTGTCTTGGCCGCATTGATTGCTGAGACAACCGAATGGATCAAAGCGCTCTGATAGCAATTTCGCTATAATTTCTGCCTATAAATCAATTTTACATATCAATCATAAACAGCAACACTGAACACCATTCAAACGTGTATTCGCAATCCATTTTACTTCTGACTTAGCGCATACCCCATTGCCGCGATCTGCCAGATGTTTTGAACCTAAGGAATTTTCATGACCCACCATAGAGATCGTACTCAGGTTGCGATTATCGGCGGCGGTCCTGCTGGTTTATTACTCTCTCACATCCTGAGCGAAAACGGCGTGGACAGCGTTGTCCTGGAACAGCGCAGCAAAGACTATGTTCTCTCCCGCATTCGTGCTGGTCTTTTAGAGACCGGCACAGTTCAGCTGCTTCGCGATTATGGCCTTGCGGAGCGTATGGATAAGAATGGTAAGAGCAAAAAAGGCTCATGGATTACGCGGCAGGGCTTTGAAAGTCATTTCATTGATACGCACAAATGGACTGGTAAGGAGATGATGGTCTACGGCCAGACCGACATCACCGAAGACCTGTATGACGCCCGCGAACGCGCTGGCGGCAACATCATCAACGAAGCCACTGATGTGACCCTTCATGATGTGACCTCTGACAAGCCTTCTGTGACCTACGTGAAGGACGGGCAGACCTGTCATCTGGACTGTGACTACATTGCTGGCTGCGATGGCTTCCATGGTGTCAGCCGCAAGACCATTCCTGACGACATTTTACGCACCTATGAGCGGGCTTATCCGTTTGGCTGGCTTGGCATCATGGCAGAAGTGCCGCCCCTGCCGGATTTGGTCTATGCCTATCATGAGCGTGGCTTTGCACTTGCTTCGCAGCGAAACCGTCTGCTGAGCCGCTACTACATTCAGTGCCCGCTGACAGACAGTGTTATGGATTGGTCCGATGAGCGGTTCTGGGAAGAGCTGATCGCCCGTTTCCCTGCGGATGTGGCGTCAGATATCGTCACCGGACCCTCTATTGAAAAATCCATCGCGCCACTCCGCAGCTTCGTGGCTGAGCCAATGCAATACGGACGTATGTTCCTCGCAGGCGATGCTGCTCACATTGTGCCACCAACCGGAGCGAAGGGGCTCAATCTGGCAGCCTCTGATGTGTTCTATCTCTCACGCGGATTGATTGAACAGATCAAGAGCAATCACTCCACTCATCTGGAGCGTTATTCCGAGCTGGCTTTGCGCCGTGTGTGGAGCTCTGAAAATTTCTCGTGGCGGATGACGCAGTTGATGCACGTCTTCCCGGACATGAACGGGTTCGATGCCAAAATCCAGCAGAACAGCTATGAGCTGCTGCTGCAAAACGAGACCCAGCAAAGAGCGCTGGCAGAAGAGTATGTTGGTTTGCCGTTTGAAGAGCTGGACGCGCTGACCTTATCAGCCGCTTAATCCAGCGATTGGAGAGAGGTCCATCCCTCTCTCCCCACCACGAGAACGCAGCTGACTATTCTGTTTTGTCAGCAATTTCAATAATCGCTGCGGCAAAGGCCTCAGGGTTTTCTTGCGGCAGGTTATGTCCTGTACCCTCGACGAGACGCGCCTCATAATATCCGTTGAAGTTTGTTTCGTGCCCTTTGCTGTGCCGCGGTGGGCTTACGCCATCATTGGCACCAAGCAATGCAATGGCTGGTACATTGATCTTCGGCTGTGCGGTGAGCAGAACCTCGATCTTCTCAAAAGCGGGATCTCCCTCAACCAGCCCAAAACGGTGTCTGTAGGAGTGGATTACAGTCTCAACGAAATCAGGATTGTCAAAGCTCTCGGCGGTTTCGCGGAAGGTTCGGCGAGAAAACTCCCAGGTGGGTGACCATTGCTGCCAGAGCATTTTTGTCAGATCTTCGCGGTTCTCAGTCAGACCATTGCGGCCACGTTCACTCTGGAAATAGTACTGATACCACCAGAGTTGCTCCTCCTCAGGCGAGGCAGGTCGGTAAGCTGCGGGGATGTTCTGGATGTTGTAGGCCACCCCGCCACTCA
The DNA here is from genome assembly GCF_001623165.1 of Pseudovibrio sp. WM33. NCBI lineage: Bacteria > Pseudomonadati > Pseudomonadota > Alphaproteobacteria > Hyphomicrobiales > Stappiaceae > Pseudovibrio > Pseudovibrio sp. WM33. The sequence continues at coordinate 58,982 of NZ_LMCK01000141.1, read as the reverse complement.
CGAGCCCCCTCACCTTTTCCGGCCAGAGGGCTGCGGCGATACAAGCCGCACGGCCACCCCAGTCATAGCCCGCAACAATCGCCTGCGGCAGCTCCAAAGCCACCATCAGTGACCGCAGATCAAAGGCCAATGCGCCTTGCTGACCGGAGCGCGGCGTTTGAGGAGACAGATATTGGGTTGGCCCGTAGCCACGCAAGTAAGGGATGATGCATCGAAAACCGCGATTGGCGAGAATGACGGAGACTTCGTCATAGCTGCGCACATCATACGGAAAGCCATGAAGCAGAACAGCTGGAACACCTGATTTCGGCCCAACATCCATATAGGCGACGTTCAGCACCCCGGCTTCAATAAACTTCATATGTCCAGTCCCCTATATCGCGCGGTCCCTTGCGCAACACTATAGATCAGGCCTGCTATGAGAAAGTAATAAACTTTCATACTCAAAAGCCTCCGAACAGCCAAAATCGCCTGTTCGGTATGCCGAAAGACCCAAGCCGATATTCAAAAAGCCTTCAATACTCCACTTAACTCTGACAAAGACTGAATTTCTGCATCAGCTCGTGTGGGAAGATCTGTGGGCCAGATAGCCCCATTTGGAAACCAAACGGATTTCATTCCAACTGTTTGGGCCCCGGAAACATCAGCCGTTGGAGAGTCGCCAACAAAGACGCAATCCTCGGTCCGCACTGATAGATTTCCAGCTGCAAGTTGAAAAATCTTCGCATCTGGTTTTCGCAACCCAACCGCCTCTGAGATAATGTAGTCGTCGGCGAGCCGGTCCAAATTTAGAGCCAGAAGAGACCTCAACTGTATGTCGGTCCTTCCGTTAGTGACAATTCCGATTTTTGCACCCAAGGCCCTGATTTCACTAAACGCCTCGTTAAGCCCCTCAAACGGCATCGCAAATCGCCATGCGTTTCGCATGTAGTGATCGTATAACTCAGCTGCGAGATTTTGGTCGTCTATTCCAAACTCTTTGAATAGCGTTTGGTACACTTTATATTTTGACGACTTCCCGCGATTGTCGAGCTCCAACAAACGAGCCACGACATGAGAAGGAGTCGGGAACACGTTCGGGTACTGGTTGTTTAACTGGTCTTCTGCGAACGCCTTCAATGAAGACGTGCGAGCAAAAAGCGTTTCATCAAGATCAAATATTACTGCAGAAATCATAGCTGGACTGTGAACACCTTAACGGCAGTTCGTCAAGTTCCGCTTTGGCCAAACTCCGCCTGCCCAAGCATACCAGTTGTTGGAGATGGTCAATTCAGGATGACGCTTTATTACTCAGTGTGAGATTTTTTGGCTTCGCAACATCAGCATGGAGGAAGCCACTCTGCAAACTCACATTTAAGGCGGGCAACTTCTTCTGCATTTTGCATGAAGCAATCGAAGCCGCCGTCATAAGGCGCAAATATGCGTGATGTTTCCCGGTTCATGAGTAAAAAACGCTCTTCATCCTGTGCTGCATCTTTAAGGGCTTCGCGATAGACCTCAGGAAACCAGCGCACCTCATTGCCGTAAAAGCCTATGGTTTCCTCTTCGCCCCATGGGTCATCCTCATACTTCCATTTGAACCAGTACTTCAGACGAAACTGATCAAGAAGCTTGTGACTGTAAGGGAGAGGATACTTATCGAAATTCGGGAAATACGAGATGAAGAGGCAATTCTGCCCCTCCTTTAAAATCCGATTGGCCAGTACCCTGCCTCTGTTAAAGACAATTGCAGCTTCTTCCGGCGTTTCTGCGTATCGTCTTGTATCCGGTAGTGCATGGAACCTGACCCACCTTTCGGGCAGTACATCACGGAGGTAATGGCTATAGGGAGGGAGGTCTCCAAAATAGCCTTTCCATTCATCAATGAACCTTTTCACAATGATACAACCCTGTCTCAACCACTCAGCGGAACCATTGAATAATCAGAGGACACTTAGTTGAGATTGGTTCGAATTTTCCTAGGTAAATAGCTGCAATGCTCTTTGAATTGTGAGGAATTAAAGAGGCACCTTCACATTCTCATAGCTTTGCATTGCCGCACAGAAGGCTGCAAAAATGCGAGTGGAGACAGGGTTGCTCACCGCTTCAAACTCCGCATGCCACTGAACGCCAAGGAAGAACGCTTTGTCTGGGTGGTGAAAGGCTTCAATCACGCCATCCTCAGAAAGGGCGTCAAGCACAAGCCCTTCACCAAGCCTCTCAACCGCTTGTTCGTGCAGAGAATTTACCTGATGGACGCCTTCGCCAAGGATAGTGGTCAATAGGCCAGTCTCTTCAAGGATAAGTTGATGGGCTGCCCCGTATCTTTGTATTGGTGGCAGCTTGTAGTCGATGGGGTGGTGCAGCGAAAACTCATGGTTCGCATATAAGTCGTTTCGGATTGTGCCGCCAAAAGCCACGTTCATTTCCTGCATGCCGCGGCAGATTCCCAGCAGCGGCAGGTCTTTTTCAAAAGCGGCACGGATCAACGCAAACGCGGCAGTGTCGCGTTTATCATCAAAAGGGCCATGGCTCTCAGAGGTGCCGTCATTGTTGTAATAGGCTGGCTGAATGTTGGAGGCATCGCCTGTCAGAATAAGCCCGTCAACCAAAGACAGCACATGAGCCAGTTCAGCTTCCTTCAGAAGTGTCGGGATGATGAGAGGGATTGCTCCAACAGCCTGCAATGCAGCTGTCAGGTACTTATCATCAATGGTTTGCGTTCCAAGACCAGCTTCTTGCGAGGAATTAGCCAAAATTCCGACAATGGTTCTTTTATCAGCAGCCACGCTCTGCGGCGTGGTTTTGCCAGTATTGCTTGTCATAAGCGTATCCCTTCAGGGCACGAAAACTCGTGGCGCACCTATGCGCTCAAAATCAATGGAAGAATAATTATCGCTTCAGCGATTTTGCGTAATGCGTCTCAATTCGCTGTTGCACAAATTCCAGCATGACCGACATGACCCAGTAGATGATGGAAGCGGTGATCAGCATCTCCAGAATCTTGAAGTCAGATCGTCCCTGCGTTCGTGCAATGAACATGATGTCCCAGACGCCGACGACGGAAACCAGCGAGGAATCCTTGAGCATCGCGATGAACTGGTTGCCCGTTGGCGGCACAATAACCCGCATGGCTTGGGGCAGAATGACTTTTCTAAACGTCAACAAACGCGGCAGGCCCAACGCATCCGCAGCTTCCCATTGCCCTAGCGAAATCGACTGGATGCCAGAGCGGAAAATCTCGGTCATGTACGCCCCATACACCAGCGACAGCGCGATGATTGCTGCTGGAACGGGCGAAATGACATAGCCAATCTGCGGCAGGCCGAGATAGATCAAAAAGAGCTGCACCAGCAACGGCACGCCGCGAAAGTACGAGGTGTAAAATGCCCCGACACCTTCAACCACACCAATGCCAGAGAGCTTTGCAGTGGCGCCCAGCAAGGCAAAGATGAAGGCCAATGTGATCGCAATGGCAGAGACATAGAGCGTGGTGAACGCCCCTGTCGTTATCAGGAAGGGCAGTTTGCGCCCGATAAACTCAAAACTCAGCTCAAAGCTCAGGAAGAACCCGAAAGCACTTGCAGCAAGCAGAAGCCACACAGTGATTAGCTGAGCGCGCCGGGACAGGCTGAGGATGAGAAACCCCAGCCCTGACGCCAGCAGGAAAATCACCATGGATACAGAAAAACGCCCCCACCAGCTGGCAAGTGTTTCTTCACTCATCGCAGGGCGAAGGAATGATCCGATCACGCCTTGATTGAACGCGAGATAAAACGCGATCACAAAGGCCAGTGATCCGAGCGTTGCTGCTGCTTTCAGGCGGGCCGGACCCTGCCTGAAAGCGCCATTGGTGAGTGTGACCATGATCTTACTTTACGCTCACGAGGTCCGCGCCGTGCCATTTCACGGAGAGCTTGGTCAAAGTGCCGTCACTCTTCATGTCCTCAACAATGGAAGCCAGCTTGTCGCTGAGCTCCTTGTCGCCTTTATCAATCGCAATCGCCAGCGGCTCATAAAAGATCGGATCACCCAGCTGTTTGATCGGCAGGCCCTTCTTCATCGCCTGCTGAATAACAGGAACGGACTGCGCCAATGCGTCAAGACGCACGCCATCGCCCAGGGACAGCTCGTCAAACTCGTTGATATCGCTGTAAAGTTTGATTTCACCCGGCGTCACAGCGTATTCGAACGCTGGTGCGCCGACCGCATCAATCTCAAGCTTGTGCTCCAGGTACTTGTGGTAGGTGGACGAGCCCACAACGCCGATCACCTTGCCGTCCAGATCCTTAAGCGATGTTGCCTTGGAGTTTTTGTGAACCGCAAAAGCTGCCGGGGTGTAGTAGTACACGGCAGGGAAATCCAGCACTTGTGCGCGGGCTTTTGTTGGGGTCATGGACCCGACAACCATATGCCATCTGCCAGACCAGCGGCCCGCAGTCATGATTTCCCAACCCGGCGTTACAAACTGCACCTCAACACCAAGACGCTTTGCGATCTCTTTGGAAACGTCAATGTCAAAGCCCTGCAGTTGGTTGTCGTCTCCCATAAACGCGTTCGGGCGATAATCTGAGTTAGAGCCTACGAGCAACGTCTTGCTCTTCATGATCGCATCCAGAGCCTCTCCCGCCTGTGCGCTCATGCCAACAACGCTTGCAGAGACAAATAATGCAGCCCCCAAGATAGCTTTTCCGGTATTTTTAAACATCCCAACCCCCCAAATTCGTCATTATGACGGATATTTCTCAAAGTTTTGGGCAGTTTATAAGTACGGGTCAGAGCAAGACAAATCAGTCTGATTGATCCATGTATAGAAAAACTCTATACATCACTCATGGCTATCTCTCGACGTTTCGTCCCCACCCTTCAGGAATTACGCGCACTCGCTGCGGTTGCACGGCACAAATCCATCTCCGCTGCCGCAAGGGAACTGAACGTCTCACAACCTACTATATCCTATCATATCAAACAGTTAGAAGAGCGTTGGGACGTCAAACTGTTCCGTATGAACGGCCGCAATCTGGAGCAGACGGAGCTGGTTCAGGATATCCTTTCGGAAGTCTCAGCAATCAACAATGGTATAGAGAACCTCTCATACCTCCTCGCCAGCCAGACCGCACGAAAGCAGCTCACAATTGGCATTGCGCCCTCTCTCGCCTCCATTATGCTGGTGCCGCGTCTGGCCCAGTTCTCCGCTTTGCACCCGCACGTGGCGATCCGGATCAGTGCAGCCAATCGCTTCGTTGATTTTGCGGAAGAAAAGCTCGATGTGGCGCTGCGCTTGCTGCCCAAGCCTGAGGGCGATCTCGGCGCGTCCCCACTTATTCCCCTGCCGCAAGAGCGGATGCGTGTGGTGTGCTCACCAAACTACCTGAAGACCATCGCAGGAGAGCCTCTAGCACCGCATTCAGCGCCAGTTGAGCTCTTTGCCAAAGCTGATTTCATTCATGAAGACGACGCCTTCCACTGGCAGAAGTATCTGGAAGCCAGTTGGCCCGACTTTTCCGGCCAGATGGTGCAGCAGCTCACCTTCAACAACACGGATCTTATCCTGCAAAGCGCTATTGCCGGACGTGGCTTTGCTATTCTCAGAGACCTCTATGTCATAGATGCATTGAATGCAGGCACGCTTGTAGAGCCGTTTGCTGAGACGCTCCCTTGCCAGCGTGCTTTTCAGTTTGTCTTGCCAGAAACATCTATCCCCTCAGCCCCGGTTTGGGATTTCATCAATTGGCTGAGCAACGAGATGACTCAGATGCAAATTCGCTAAGCAACTTGCCCCCAAAACCAACTGGATAAGATAGTCAAGCTGACACTCATGCTCCCGACACATTGTCAGCTCGCCCTCACGGTTCCCGTCAATGTGCCAAGGAAGTAATCATCTTTTGCCCCATCTGCTCAAAACATCGTCAAGCAAACAAAATTCTAACTCTAAGTGATTATCAATAATTCACTTTAGAACTATACAATATTAATTGATTATGTATTGTCATATCAAATAAATATAATTCCTATATTCATGAAAACAAATTCTCACATCAATAAATATAACAAAATTAAAATCACTAAACCAAACCACGGAAACAAACTACTTATATGATGACGAGCAATCAAATTATTCATCGAACCCTCAAAATAATTTACTTATCGCGGCGGAATCAAACATCGCTATCACAAGGATTTCAGGAGCGCAGCGTCCGGCCCGGCAACATGACCGGACATGCATCTCTCAGAAGGACAGGCCTTCGAAAGTAGACTTGGTCTGACTGCAGAGATATCGTAGGGTGATAGCAGGGCATACCCGTTAACCGGGTGCCAGCACACTAGCCCAAAGCCAACGGCTGAGCATAGTTATTGTCCTTTTCAGAGCCGAATACGTTCAAGAAACTCTTTTCTTATTGGAAGGAAAAGGATGGACATTCATCAACTCAAAACCTTCGTGACGGTCGCGCGCGAAGGCAGCATAACCAAAGCTTCAGAATTGCTCTTTCGCAGTCAGCCAGCTGTCAGTGCGCATATCAAAAATATGGAAGAGACATTGGGATTAACGCTCTTTCAACGCACACCGCGTGGAATGGCTGTTACACCCGACGGGCAACGCCTCCTCACGGAAGCACATCAATTGCTGGATCGGCACCAGAAATTTCTGGAAGAAGCATCCCGCTTGCGCGGCAGTCTTGCCGGTAGCCTGACCCTCGGCGCTGGCCGCAACTCCAGCACAGGCGTTGTGAGCAATCTGCTTGCGGCTATGTCTCAGGAGTTCCCCGAGGTTGAAGTTGAGCTGCAACACCGCCCCTCTGTGAAGGTGCTGGAAGGCATTCGCAATGGCAGCCTCGATGCCGGATTTTACACGGAAACAGGTGAGGATGACGCCGGACTGTCTACCTTGGAGATCTCCAATTTCTGCGTTTATCTCGCAGCCCCTGCGGATCTTGTGCCCGTTGCGGCTGAGGTGAACTGGAAGGCACTTGAAAGCGTGCCGTGGATCTACCCAAGTGGCGACTCCTGTTGCGGGCGTGTTGCAAGGGACCTTCTGGACACGCACGGCATCAGACCCAAACGGGTGATCAATGTGGATGACGAGGGGGTTACACGGGCCTTAATTGCCAGCGGTGTTGGTATCGGGCTCGTTCATGCCAACTCAACCAACCCTCAAGAGAACCAGGGTGATATCGTCTTGCTCTCTCAGGTGCAAAAATCAGCCCGCGTGTTGTTTGCGCACCTGTCCTGTCGGATAGAAGACCCGGTGATTGCAGCAGTTCGCTCCATTTTGGCGACAGACAACTGCACGAGCCTCTCGTTTGAAGACGACCGAACACTTGGGGCGGCGCTGATCGCCTCCTGACACTTTCAAAAAAACCAGATTTGCAAGACTCCAGCTCAGCCATGAGCTGGAGTCCGCTGCATCCTGCTTTCCAGTTGGGCGGATGGCTGCTCTGTCCAGTTGGCGTTAAAGACAAAAACAATCCGGAATACTGAGGAACTTTTTAACACAAACCCATTGTTTTATTCTCATCGGGAGAAGCCATATGCAAAGACTTCTTTACAGCCTCAGCGGAGCCTCAGGGCAGCACTACTCCCCGCATGTCTGGAAAATTATGATGTCCCTGAAGCACAAAGGGCTCGATTTTGAACTGAAGCCCGTTTCCTTTGGCGACATTTCTAAAATTGAAGATGGATCCTTCACCAGCGTTCCGGTTCTCAACGACCAAGGCACTCTTTTAGGCGACAGTTTTGAGATCGCCGAATATTTGGAAGAGACCTATCAGGATGCGCCTAGCCTGTTTGATGGCCCTGGTGGTCTCCAGCTTTCCCACTTTGTGGAAAGCTACTGCAAAACCGTCCTCCACCCGACATTGGCGGTGATTGCCGTGATGGATATGTACAACATCATGAGCGATGCCGACCGCGCCTACTTCCGGCCTGCCCGCGAAAAACGGTTCGGAAAATCGCTCGAAGATGTCTACGCAGGGCGAGACACCGAACTGAGCACCTTGCCGGAGAAGTTGAACCCTGTGCGCGACCTGCTCACCAACCAGGATTGGTTCGGCGGTGAGAGAGCGATGCATGCAGATTATGTTCTGTTCGGGACCTTGCAGTGGTGCAAAGTGTGCTGCCCAGATCCAATTCTTGCTCCGAGTGACCCCGTCAATTTGTGGTTCGAACGCATGTTGGATCTTCATGATTACATGGGTCGCAAAGCTGTGAGCGAAGCTGTCGCGGCCTAGCGCCACAGATATTTCACGCAGCTCCAAATAACTAACCCCTTCAGAAGGCATCGCAAATTTTGCGGTGCCTTCTTTTTAGGCAAGCCCCTGTATTATCAATAATTTACAAGCAATAACTTCCGCTGAGGCATTCCTCATCTATCCTGAGGGAAGCCATCAGTTTTTTCAGCTTGTTCAAAGCAAACCTTTCCGGCTCCATAGGGTCACACGAAAAAATATTACTGGACGCGAGGAACTAAAATTCACCTCAAACCCGGCAGGGCAAACGGAGATTCATTCGAGTCTGCGCGTGCTCCCGCTCTGCCATGCATAAGAACAACGACAAGCCACGCAGTTTGTCAGGGGGTGCGCCTCGCGCAAATCCTGCATCGGCATTTTTCAGTCTTTCTTCCCAAGTGAAGGATCAGAGAATTTATGGATGCACATATTGAAGCCTCGGACTATTTGGCCAAAGGAACAGCCCCACTGTCCTTTGATTGGGTCCGGCAAGTTCACACCTTGGGGCCGACTGGAACGAACTGCGAAAGGGCAGCTCTGACCTGGGTCAAGCGCCATTGCCAGAACGCCGAGGTCTTTCTTCACCCAACCATGGAAATTGCAGCGGAAGCCGTTGCCAAATGCCGCAAATCCGTTCTGTTGAGTGTCGTCGCCTACCCACATCTCCATTCGATTATTTATGAGCACATCGGCCAACTGAAATTGATGGACGTGTTCATCATGAACACCGACAACATGGTGCTGGCCTCATCTACCGGCAAAACGCCCGCCCTTTGCGCAACACATCCGGCGCCGGAAAAACTGATTCCGGCATCTATTGAGCGCAAATACGTCACCAGCAATGCGCAAGCCGCAGCTGTGTGCGCCAAAGGCGAGGCTGATGGCTGCATCACCACGCTGTGCTCCGCCAACGAGTTTTCACTGACTGTCCTGACAAAGCACGGCCCCGTGCCTATGGGCTTCACCATTCACGGCCCATTGCAGGCCGCAACACATACCCAGCCTTCATTCACCAATGATTTTCAAAACCCCAACAGGAGGGAATTTCATGACACAGAAAGCTTATGAAACACCAATCGACATCCGCTACCGCGATACAGATTCAATGGGCCATGTGAGCAGCCCGATCTACTATGATTACATGCAGTCCGCCTACCTGGAATACATGCATGACCTGCTCAAGCTGCCTAAGTCTGAAAAGCTGCCGCACATCATGGTGAAGACCTCCTGTGACTACGTTTCTCAGGCTCTTTACGGCGACCATCTGGTTGTGCTGAGCCGCGTGACAAAGTTTGGCGGCAAGAGCTTTGAGATGCAGCATGAAATGCGTCTTGGTGATGCAGATGGCCGTGTGGTTGCCAATGCAGCTTCCACTCACGTGATGTTTGATTACGAAAAGCAGGCGACCTATCCGGTGCCGGATGAGTTCAAGACTGCGGTTGCAGCTCTGCAAGAACCGATCGCAATGCACGAGCCAGCTTAAGATCCGTCACTTTTGAAATCTGGAGATCTCTGATGGATCTACAATGGAATGAACGTCAACAGGCTCTGCGAGCAAAGTATGCTCAAATTGGCAGCCAGATTGACCACTCAGAGCTTCATGCTGGCAAGCAGGCATTTGATCAGGACACATGGGACCGGCTTTTAGAAGCCGGTCTCTGGAAGATCATCGTCCCGGCAGAATATGGCGGCGCAGGCACAGACTGGTGGGACTTTACCGCTGCTCTGGAAGGTCTTGCATGTTCCGTACGTACGCCGGGTATTCTGCTTTCTGTCATAGCACAGGCAGGCATGGTTCATGCACTCAACCTGTTCGGCACGGAAGCGCAGAAGAAGGATTATCTTGGCCGTATCCTCAAAGGAAAGCTGAGCGCGACTGCAATTGCGGATCCTGATACAGGCACCGATGTACGCTCCACCTCTTCTGTACTGACACCGGGACCAAATGAGACTTTCATGCTCAATGGTGCCAAATACAACATTGCCCATGCCCCCGTGGCGGATTTCACGCTTGTCGTGTGTAAGCTGGATGGCCACGCTCGTGATGGCATCTCGCTCATCCTGCTGGATGCAGGCACTAAGGGCCTGGAAGTTGGCGACTACGACCAGAAGCTCGGCAATCTGGATTTGCCAACAGGGCCGATGAAGTTCACCAACATCCCACTGCATTACGGCGACTTGCTTGGCATTCCCGGCAAGGGCCTGCGCAACCTGATTACTTTCGTCTCTCTCGGCAGGCTGTATTACGGCCTGGTATCTGCATGGATGATTGAGCCGATGCTGAAGGAAGCGATGCGCTACGCTCAGGAGCGTCAGACCTTCGAAGTGCCGGTGCTGGAGTTCCAGTACGTGCAGAAGAAGCTCACCGACATGCGCATCTCCGCAGAATCCGCCAAGTGGACGGCCTATGGCGCACTCCAGCAGCTTCTGTCCGGTGCGCCGGAAGCCGGCATGACCTGCTCCATTGCCAAGCTGGTTGGGGCTGAAGCGATCACCAGTGGTGCGATTGACCTGCTCAAGCTCTACGGCACCAAAGGCTATCACCAAGGCGAGGTTTCGACCTTCCTGCGCGATGCACTGGCGTTTTGCGCTGTGGGCGGCACTGAAGAAATGCACCGCCGCAACATCATCAGCCAGATGAAACGGCTGGAGGCGAAAGCGGCAAAAGAAGCAGCGCCCGTGCGCGAAGAACGCTTGCTTGAAACAGCATGATTTGATGCAGGCCCCGATATTGCCGGGGCTTTGCACTCTTTTGCATTTACAGGAGACTTTTATGGAATTCGCCAAAGTCGCATTAGCGGCCACTCTTCTGGCAGCAACAACCGCCGCTCCCACTCTGGCAAAGAATGGTGTTGAGCGTGTGCCAACCAAGATCGATTGGCAAGCAGCCAAAACCGCTGCAAAGCAATCACTCGCGCGGGACCCGGCCGCCGTGGAGAAGTTCGTCGCGGCCACCAATGGCAAGCTCAACTATATTGAGCTGCCTGTCCTGATTTTCGGCAATGATGCGAAGATGGAGACACCACAGTTCGGAAGCCAGAACTCATCCTATGCTGCGTTTTACACTCTGGAAGGCGCGCAGATCAGCATTCTCGGTTCTCATAGTGTGCTGACCGGGACGGAAGATCTCACCGAGCATCATAAGGCAACAGCGCATGAGTCCATCGGCAACGGGGCAGACTACAATCTGAACCGTTACGGGGCGCATTACACAATCCGCCTGACTTGCGATAACCCGATCAAAGACACGCGCTGCCGTAAGCCTGATTTTCTTCAAAGCGTCGTTCAGACCCTCCTTGTTGTGAATGGAGCAAACCAATGATGCGATTTATCTATCTCTGTCTGGCCCTGACCTTTGGCTTCTCCGCTCACGCAGATGACAGCTCCCGTTTTATGCAGCCGGGTGACCTGATTGCAGACACCGGAAAAGGTGTTGCAAGCCATGCCATTTTCTTTCCGAACATGCGGTTTCCCGTGGAATCCGGCCCAGCCTATGCCAACTCTCACGCCTATGCACCGGGTGGTTTCAAAGCTGACGGCGGGTCCGAGTGTGATCCGGTGAACTATTCCTACCCATGGCGCGATAACTTCTGCGAGTTCCGCAGGGCTGATCTGCCAGTTTGCGCCTCAGGTGGCCATCAGGGGCAAGATATTCGTCCGGCATCATGCGAAGCCAGCAAGCACTGGGCTGTTGCAGCAGAAGACGGCATTGTTGCTCATGTAGGTCGTTTTGGTGTGACCATCCAGAGCGCCACCGGCACGCTGTATCGCTATGTGCATCTGGACATGGGCACCCTTCAGGTGAAGCCGATGGACAAGATCGTCAGAGGCAACCGCATCGGCAAGATCTCCAACAACTGGCTTGGCCCGTTGCCAATCCATCTGCATTTCGACGCAAAAGACACGGTGATGCTGAACGGCGAACCTAAGTCGGTTTTCCTACCGCCTTACACCAGTCTCGTGGCGTCCTATCAACTGATTATGGATTGATCAGCTAAAGCTCGATCGCAAAGGGCGCCTTTCACGGTGCCCTTTTTGCTTTCCAATGGTCTCCTGAAAAGGGAAAAGAAATGAAAGATATTCTTTGGGTCTTTGGCTACGGCTCACTCATCTGGCACCCCGGCTTTGAACCCGTTGAGCAAGTACCCGCTCGTCTTGATGGTTGGAAACGCCGGTTCTGCCTGTGCTCCCTGCGCTACCGTGGCACCTTCGACAAACACGGTCTGGTTTTGGCACTGGATGCAGTACCTGATGCGTATTGCAGCGGCGTTGCTTTGGGCATTCCCCGCGATGGGCAGGAGAAGGTGCTGGAAGATCTACGCAAACGAGAGCTGTTTAATCCGGCGTATAGAGAAATCATCACCACGCTTAAATTGCAGGATGGACGCGAGATTGAGGCGCTCACTTATGTGGTCAACCGCGAGCATGAGCAATACGGTCAGTTCAACGCCGAAGAGCAAGCGCAGATCATCGCGACCGCTGCCGGTGAGCGAGGCCCGAACTGTGACTACCTCTGGAACACCGCAGACCACCTGACAGAACTCGGCATCGCCGATCCGGATCTGGATTGGCTCTCGGACCGCGTGCGTTCAATTCGGTCAAGTGAAGCAGCCCCAGCCTAAGCAAACCAGCACGTTGCCAAAACGTGCTGGCCCTTTTTTCAGCTCGCAGCGTTTGTTTCCGGGGCTTGGTTGCAAATGAGTTCGCCCTGCTCCAAATGACAGACCTTGTCTGCCAGCGAACGGGCGGCGGCGTGATCGTGGGTGAAAAGCACCAGAGCCATCTTCTTGTTGCGCATCACACTGCGCAGGATTTCCAGCACCTGACTGCGGGCCTGCATGTCCAGAGCTGAGGTCGGTTCATCAGCTACCAGACACTGAGGCCGTATTGCCAGCGCCCGTGCAATCACCAGTCTTTGTGCTTCACCGCCGGAGAGCTTTCTGGTTTTGCGGCGCAGGAAGTCTGAATCCGTCGGCAACCCAACCCGCTCCAGCAGCCGCGTGAGTTCAGACTGATCCCCACCAGACAACATCAGTGCTTCTTTGAGGACCTCATAGACCGTAAAATGACAGGCCATTGCTCGGTGCGGGTGTTGTGGTATTAGCGCCACCACGGATTTGGCCCGTCCACTCTCATTCTGCCAATAAACGAAACCATCCTGCACAGTTTCATAGCCGCTCAACAACCTTGCAAGCGTGGTTTTGCCGCTTCCGCTTCCCCCCAATATCGCGAGACACCGGCCCGCCGGCACAAATGCTGAAATGTTGGAGAGCAAGGCTCTCCCTTCAAAGCTGTGATGCAGTTTATCAAGGGTCAATCCATGACCACTACGTGCCTCCAACTCCGGATACCCCCCTTCTCCACTTGCCAGAATCGGGGCCGAGTTATGCGCGTTTCGCCTCAGTTTCAGCAATTGCTGGGTGTAGATGCTACGCGGTCTGTCGAGCACCTCTTCAGCTGTCCCGATCTCAGTCAATCTGCCTTTGCGCAGCACAGCCACATGGCTTGCCAGGCGGCGTGCCAGTTCAATGTCATGCGTGATCAGCATTTGGCAGCGGTCCTCACTCCCGGCCTGAAACGAGCGAATAGCGATTTCCCGATTGAAACTGTCCAACGCGGCAGTCGGTTCGTCCATGATCAAAAATTCAGGCGAGTTTGCCAGCGCAAGCACCGTCAGCACACGTTGAATTTCGCCGCCGCTCAGAGCCGAGGGGTAACGATGTAAAAGACGCTCTGGAATATTCCCTCTGGCACATTCCTCAAGTGCATCCCGCTCATAAAGCCCATGTGCCTGCAGCATCTCCTGCACATGTTGCAGAACGGTCAAATGAGGGTTCAATGCATCCGACAGCGCTTGTACGATCAAGCCTGCAGAACATCCCCGCATGCCTTGCAATTGTGCGCGTGATGAACGCAGGACATTCATGTCTCCCAGCCAGGCCTCTCCATTCCAGCTGAAATGACTGGAAGCCAATGGCTGTTCATCCGCTGCCAGCCTGCGCCCTTGAATGAGACCCATAAGAGAGCGGGCGAGGCTCGTCTTGCCACCGCCGGGTTCTCCAATGAACGCCAGAGTTTGCCCTTTGTGGATCTCAAAAGAGACGTCCTCAAGCAGAGGTTGGCGACCATAGTAAAGATTAAGCTGCTCAACGCGGATCATGATGTTCCTTTCCGCTGAGGCTGCCGTTTGACATGTAGCCTTCACCAATAATCAAAATGCCAACGAGAAACAGAGAAAGTGCACCCGCTGGCGGAAGCAGGAGCCAGAGCCATGCCTCCGTATAAAGATAGTCCATTGAATCCTGTATCATACTGCCCCAGGTCAGCAGCCTTGGATCAGTCAGACCCAGGAACCCGAAACCTGCAGTTTTGAGGGCTGCCTGCCGTACATTTTGCAAAAACAAACCAACGATTGCGGGCCAGATCGCAGGCAGGATGTGGTGGCGCAGACAATATCTGCGACTGGCCCCCATGCGCCGCGCAAAATGCACGTTCTCGCGGGTTAGCTCCCTCAGTAAAATCGGCAGTGCAACGCGCACATCTTCATGCCAGCCAGTCAGCGACAAAAGCACCACAAGCCCAAGGAACCCAGGCTGTATCCAGGCTGCTAATAACAGCAGCAACAGGATGGACGGGATCACCTGCAGCACGTCCACCAGTCGCAAGACTGCGCTGCGAATGCGCGGCCCGCCAAACGCAGCCAGACTGGATGCAGCCAGTGCCAACACCAGAGCTGCGGTGGCCGTAATGAGTGAAAGAAACACCGTGATGGGAGCGGCTCTTACAAGGCCAACAAAGACATCCTGCCCGATCCCATTTGTACCAAGCCAATGCTGCATGCTCGGAGCCTGCAAGACATCGGGGCTTGTTTTGTATTGGGGTAAACTCTCTGACAAAGCAAAGCCTGCCATAACCAGCACACCCGCAGCAGCAATCGCTCCCCGTGAGATAAAGCTAGTACTTTGCGTGATAGGTGACCAATAACCAAGCATAAGATCACCCTCTACGCGCCAGGCTTGTTGCGACTGCATCAATGATCCAGTTCAGCAGCAGAACCAAACCAGCCATAACGATAACCGCCCCCTGCAACAAAATGTAGTCACGATCCAAAATCGCATTGTAAATTAAGTGCCCTGTTCCGGGATAGGAGAACACAATCTCAACGAACAGGACGGCACCAAACAAACCAGTCAGCGCATCACTCATCCGTGCCAGAAAAACCGGAAACAGGCTTCTCCCGTAATAAGCCGTGCGCAGGCGCCAGCCTTTGATGCCACGACCGCATGCATTGAGAATGAAAGGCCGCTGAGACAGCGTGATCGCCTCTCCCCGTGCCAAAAAATAGAACCGCGATATTTCGTGCAGCGACAGTGCCAGCACAGGCAACACAGCGTGGTGGGCAATATCAAAATCCCGCTGCAAAGGGTTGCTGCTTGGAAAAAAAGGCTCGGATCCACCGGAAGGCAATACGGGCCACAAAATGCCGAAAGCAAGCAGCAATAGCACGGCAGAGGTGAATGGCGGAATGCTGGCTACAACCATCACGACACCAGTCGCAATCCTGTCAAAGAAAGCCCCTGGTGCCTTGCCAGCTTCAATACCTCCGGCAGCGCCTACAAAAAGAAAGATCGGCGCAGCGCAGGAGATCAGAAGCAAGGTCCATGGAATAGACGCTCTGAGCAGTTCCGAAACAGGTGCAGCATGTGGAACTGAGTATCCCAGATCACCCCTGATAAGATCCCAAAGGTAAACGCCAAGCTGCTGCGGCCAATCACCCACCAAGCCGAACTGAGCGCGGAGCTCAGCACTCTCAGCACCGTTGAGGTTGCGTGAGAGATCAGAGGAAAGAAACACCTCAACAGGATCCCCTGGAAGCATTCGTGGGAGAAAGAACACCAGCAAAACCAGCAGTGCAAACACCAGGAGGCGAACGCCAAGGCCAGACAGCATGTTTAAAATAATCGGAGGTACCACAAGAACGGCCTGCCTGTTTTTGGTTGTCTCGTGCCAGCCACCCGGAGGCGGCTGACAATGGGTGTCCAGCTGATCAATCAACCAGATAGGATTTATGCAGTGCTGAAGGCACGCCTATCGCCACTCCCCCTGGCATAAACTGGAGGGAGGAAAGCTTGTCATTGTAGGCAGTCACCATATGAGGGTTTGCGATGGCGTAGGCAGGAAGCTCCTGAGAATAAACCTCTTGAAATTTATCCAGAATTTCCTGCCGTTCCTTCAAGGTGGTCGCAACAGACTGCGCTATCACAAGCGCCTTCAGCTCTTGGCCGTCATAACCATCACTCGCCCACTTGCTTCCAAAAACACGGCGCATAATTCCATTCGGATCGCCAAGAGTACCGGAGGAGTAAAGGGCCAGATCATAATTGCCCTCAGACAGACTGTCCTGAAGCGCGGCTCGCTCTAAAATGCGAACCTCCAGCTCTATGCCAAACGTCTCAAGCTGCTCTGCAAGGACTTTCGCTGTTTTGCTCTCACGTCTGCTGGCAAGAAGGCGCAATGCAACCTGCTCTCCGTCACGGGACCACAGCCCATCTTCTCCTCGATCCCAGCCTTTGGAGATCAGAAGATCGGAAGATCGTTGAGGATTAAAGGAATACTCTGAATGCTTCTCCTGAGAATGCCAGGGCGACTCCTCCTGTATGAAGCCAGTATCTGCCACCTCTGCCGTTTTTTGGAAAACTGTTTGGATGATGGCAGTCCGGTCAATTGCATAAGCAATCGCATGGCGAAGTGACTTGTCGTTAAAGCGTCCGCTATGGTTGAAGCCAAGCCGCAGGGAATGGTGGCTATACGCCTTGGCAACATTCAGACCAATCGCCTCGGCCTGTTCCAAACGATCAGGAGGCAAGTAGGAAATCACGTCGATCTCCCCAGCATGAGCCGCCCGCAACGCCGCATCTGTCGCCATCTTCACAATCGCAATGCGTTTGAATTTCGGCTTGCCCAGATAATAATCCGTATTCCCTTCCAGCACATAGCGCCCTTGCGCCTTACTGTACTCAACAAGGCGGTAAGGCCCACTGCCAATAACGGCATCCGGCTCCGCAAAACGCTGTGGTTCCACCACGCCCTGATAGACGTGTTTTGGCAGGACTGGCATGGAAAGCAGGAGCCCGTTCAGCAACCCGGCATCAGGCTTTTTGAGAGAGATCTTAAGGTGACCAGGGGAGACAACCTCGGCTTCTCTCACATTATCGACGGAGACAAAGACGTAAGGATGCTCCTTCATATAACTGAAGGTGAAAGCTGCATCTGCCGCTGTAACCTGCTGCCCATCATGCCAGGATGCCCGCAGGTCCAGATACACATCACAGGTCAAACCATCCTTAGAAACAGTCCAGTGCCGTGCCAGAGCCGGGACCAGCTCACCGTCTTTCGATTGGCTTAACAGACTATCAAAAACATATGTGGTGTAGAGATAAGCAATACCGTTTCTGCCATGAACATAAGGCGCCAGCATCCCGCGGTCTCCGCGGGCATCGGTTATAACAAGCTGGTTTATGGGACCAGCAATCCCTGCAGCAATTGTCAGCAGCAGAGCCGCGACAGCTGCGATTGCAACGCGCACAAGGGGTTGATGAAAGATGTGCATGTCTCAGACTTTCTGAGCGGGACGCACGGCAACATGCGCATCCTCAGGTTCCGGATCATGGCTGCCACGCAATTTGCGCAGTTGGCTGGTGGTCTTCTATAGGGACATAGGGTTTGAGATCCAGAATTGGCGTGCCATCGATGCAATCCAATCCACTCACTGTCAAAACGTTGCCGTCCCGTCTGATTAATTCAACCGAGCTCAAACCAATCGGGTTCGGGCGGTTGGGTGAACGGCTGGCAAAAACACCACGCGCCGCTTCCTCTCCACGGGCGCGCCGAACAAGCGCGGTTCCGTCAGAGTGGTGCAGCCAGTACATCACCCAGAGATGAGAGGCCATCGTGATGTTCAAAAGCGCATCCGCATAAGGAGAGGCAATTTCCAGTTGGCTCTGGGCAGGGTTGCGACGACTGGATTTCGGGCATTCGCTCGTTTCTGAGAAGCCTGAGCGCACAAAGCCAATCGGGTTCATGATGATGCCTGAAGACACCGTGGTTTCCTGCTGATTATTCATTTGTGAAGCCGTAATAGGTTGCAAAATTAAACACTTAACGTCTCCAAAGCCAAAATCTACCTCAACTACAGATCGATACTTGGAGACGATATCCGAGTAAATTCGATTTATCGAATGGAGCACCTCAGTTTTTCTGAGGTCTCCCTGATCAGCATATTCGAAAATGCTGAGGCTATGCCTCTGATAAATCGATTGGATTATTGGCAAGCGCAAAAATCATAGTTCTGGCACCTCATTTTTCAAAATCAGAATCACAGGTCGCTATGACAGATCACACCCAGCACGATACAGCCCCAGCCTCCGGGCTCAGTCCCACGCCCGAAAAAATAAAATCCTCCTTTAACACCAAACAGACCTGGCAGTTTCTTGGAGTGGTGATTGCTGCAACAATCGCCGGCCTTCTGGCCTCCGCTTATCTGCCTGCTGGCATGGCCGTTGCAGCGGTCCTATCCGTTGGTTGTCTCGGCCTATGGGCAACGGGTGTGGTGCCGGAATACTGGACCGCGCTCGCCTTCTTCTTCGTTGCCATCGTAATCGGAATTGCCCCGCCGGAAGTGGTATTCTCCGGCTTCCAGACCTCAACCTTCTGGCTGCTGTTCGCAGGCCTCGTGCTTGGCGCTTCCATCAAGCACACCAAACTGGACAAACGAGCTGCCGTGCTGCTGATGCGTTTGCCGCTCAACAGCTATGCGGGGCTGGTCTCCAGCATTGTCGCCTTCAGTGTGGCGCTGGCGTTTGTGGTGCCCTCTTCCATTGGCCGTATCATGATTTTGCTGCCGGTGATCTCCGCCCTTGCTGCGCAGATAGGCTTCAAACCCGGCTCCAACGGGCGTACGGGTATGCTTTGTGCGGCGGCCTTTGCGACCTTCGCTCCAGCGTTCACCATTTTGCCTGCCAACGCCCCCAATATGATCCTCGCGGGGATGAGCGAGAGTCTGTATGACCTCAGCATTTCCTATTGGGATTACCTACGTCTGAACTTCCCGGTTCTGGGCATCCTGAAATCACTCATCCTTATCGGTCTGACACTAGTCCTGTTTCCGGACAAGCTCCCTCAGGACGCGCGTGAGACCACTGAGGAGGTACCACCAGTTAGTGCTCCTGAACGACGCCTGATGATCATTCTGGCCCTGTGCCTCATCTTCTGGCTGACGGACAGCCTGCATCCAATTGGCCCGGCATGGGTTGGCCTTGCGGCGGCTCTGGCCTGCTTCTGGCCCAATGCCAAGCTGACCTCCAAAACCTGCATCAATCAAGACCTGAGCTATGGCTCCCTGATGTTCGTCGCGGGCATCATGGGGCTGGGGGCTGTCATCTCAGTCGCCGGACTGGGTGAGGCTTTGGTTCAGGCTGTTGGCGGCAAAGCAGGTTTTGCGCAGGACACTCCAATTTGGAACCTCTCCGTTCTCACTGGCCTATCAACGCTGGTTGCCATGGCAACAAACCTGCCGGGTGTGCCAGCTGTGATGACACCGGTTGCCGGGGACTTGGCCGATGCCACTGGCCTGCCCTTGCAGACTGTTTTGATGACGCAGGTTATGGCGTTTTCCAATGTGTTCCTGCCGTTTCAGGCGCCGCCACTGGTCGCCGCCATTCAGGTTGGAAACCTGCCGCCGAAGGCCGTGATCAAACTGTGTCTGACGCTGTTTGCGATCAGCCTGTTCCTGCTTGTCCCGATCGACATGCTGTGGTGGTACCTGCTCGGATTTCTTTAAGCATCTTCAGACGGGCCCACACAAATTCTGAGGCCCGCCTTCCATTCTTTCGATTTGTGCAAAGCGAATTTCCATTCCTAGCTATAGCCGTTTTCAAATTGCGAGGTTTTAGTATGACGACCCGATTTACTTGGTTGAAGACAATTGCTTACAGCGGCGCTCTGGCGCTTGTGATTACTGGTGGAGCCGCCAAAGCAGAATTGGCTGCTGACTGGCAAGACACCGCTATGGGCCTTTTCAACGCTGAAAAGTGGCCAGGTGCCAAACGCCAGCGCGCCCTGACAATTTTGCATACTGCAATGTTCGATGCCGCAAACGCAGTCGAGGGCACCTACGCTCCTTACGCTTACACTGGCTCAACCAATCCGGATGCATCTGCGCAAGCAGCCGTCACTCAGGCCGCCCTGCATGTTCTGTTGACCCTTATGCCAGAGCGTAAAGCGGAGTTGGAAATTGCAGCAAAGGAGCGCCTTGCAAGCCTGAAGAGCCCTCAGTCCGGCATTGCTCTGGGCCAGGCTGTTGCGGAGCAAATTCTGGCAGCGCGCGCATCAGACAACGCTAACTTCTCGATAGATTACACGCCAGGTCCAGCAGAAGCGGGTGTGTATCAGCCAACGTCTAAACGCCAGATGGTTGCGCCGAAAATTCGTGAGATGAAACCATTTGTTCTGTCCTCTGCAACGCATTTCCGCGTGCCACCACCTCCGGCACTCGAGAGCATGCAGTATCAGCGTGGTCTGAGTGAAGTCGTAAAGTTGGGCGGCAAGGAAACACAGACTAATGAGGACAACGTCTTCATCGCCAAGCTTCATGCTGGCTCCGGCTCCGGTGCATGGAACCAGATCGCCCGCAAAAGCAGTGCGTCCTGTGATCTGTCCATGCTCGAGGAAGCTCGCACGCTGGCGCTTCTCAACCTTGCACTGACGGACTCACTGGTTGCTGGTTTCAACGCAAAGTATGAGTACGCGTTGTGGCGTCCGCAAACAGCAATGGAAGCTCTGGGCAAGACCTATAAGCACCCAACCCTCAAGGCCGATATGGAGTGGAGCTCTTTGGTGCCAGCACCAATGCATCCTGAATATCCATGTCAGCATTGCACCAGCGGCAGCGCGGCTCAGGAAGTCATGGAAGCCGTCTTCGGCGACGGCAAAATGACCTTCACCTTCAACGGCAAGGGCGGTCTTTCCAAAGACTATGTCAGCTTCCAGCAATTTGCTGAGGAAGAGTCAGAATCCCGCGTTCTCGGCGGCGTTCACTACCGCCGTTCCAACGCTGTTGGCGACATGTTGGGCTACCAGATTGGCTCTTACGTTGCAGAGACCTCTTTGCAGCCTCTGAAGCAAATCAGCGACATCAAGAAATGTGCAGGCAGCCGCTAGGTCAGCTCCTCCTGACTTAGCTTGCACTTGCAGGCCGCACTCCAATCCCCTCGCGGCCTGCTTTTTTTATCACCCCAGAAAAGGGAGCACTTGCAAGCGCCACTTCCGGCAAAGCACCCGCAGATCAAAAGGAACAGGTACTATGGAAAATCGAACTGGTTTAGCACTCCGCATTCTCTTTGTTGGCATTGGCGCAACGCTCTTCATGGATATCTGGGCCATCGCAGCAGATAGCCTCTTTGGCATTCCGCAGAGCAACTTCTCAGTGGTTGGCCGCTGGCTGGGGCACATGCTGGACGGACAATTCACGCACGAAAGCATCCGCCGCGCTGCACCTATCGCAGGAGAAGCAGCCATTGGCTGGACGGTGCATTATCTGGTCGGGATCATCTTCGTTGCAGCCTTCGTCATGATTTTTGGAAATCGTCAGCTGCAAAAACCATCCCTGATCCTTGCGATCTTGTTTGGTGTTGTGATGATCGTGTTCCCATTCTTCGTCATGCAACCATCTCTTGGCGCTGGCGTGATGGCTTCCAACAGGCCGAACCCTGACTTCGCTCGCCTGAAAAGCCTCATGACGCACTTCTCATTTGGCCTGGGTATGTATGTCGCGCTTTGGGTTCAGACCAAGATCTTCAAACCAATTGAAGCACCGGTTTCCTCCGCATCCTGATTGTTTCAGGATCACGAGAAAGCCCGCCGTTATTCTGAGCGGCGGGCTTTTTGTCGGTCGGGAAAGCTGCTTTAATTAGCTCAGCTCAAGCTCTCTGCGAACCTGATATTGAGGCAGATGCTTCTTGATCTGCTCCACCACAACCTCAGGGTCTGGCAAGGACTGGTGACCGTGGATCTTGCCCATATGCGGGTCAAAATTCTCACGCCATACCGGATCACACACCTCGTAGCCATCCTCACGGATTTGCGCCACATTGCGTCTGACAGAGGCTTTCTTCCACATGGGTCCGCCCATCACCGGAAAAAAGAGCACCGGAAACTCAGCTGCCAGAATGACGGTGGTCAATCGGTTGAGCGAAGATCCGTTGGCAACACCAGACAGCGTATTGGCCGTTGCTGGCATCACGGCGAGAATATCGTGCTCGGCTGCGATGCGTCCCGGTTTATCGGTGGACCAGTCTTTCGGATCATCTCCGCAGATCACCCGGTCCACGAACAGCGCGATGCTGTCCATGTTCACAAAGTTGATGGCATTGGGTGTGAACATGGCGGTGAGAGTGCAATCAATCGAATTCTTGATCTCTCGCAGATAGTTGGGCAGCAGAGTCGCATCCAGAGATGCGCTCGCCCCAATCAGAATGCGGGCTTTGTCGGGAGTGTCGTTGGTGACCATGGAAAAATCCTCTCTGTAAAATCCATTTCAAGATGATGGAGGTCCCGCGCGATTGGCGCCTTTGGATGAGTGACGGAACCCTAGGGGAGGTTGTTGACTGCACTTTGGCCCGCTCATCGCGCGGTGTCTTTTTCTGGTCGCCAGATGACCTCAAATCATGACTCATATTCCAATTGTTTCTTTGAAATGCTCTCCTCAGGTTTGCTGAGGGCGAGGGCTCAGGTTTGCTGATAGGCCGCCTCAGAACTTCCGATGTGCAATGAGAATGTACTGCTGGCATGGTTCCATTCAGATAAGCCATCAGGCTGCTGGAACTGGAGGGATTGATGAGGGGTGCTGAAGTCAAAACCATTTGCGTTGCAGGAGCCAGCGGGCTGGCCGGATCTTATATGGTCAAAGAAGCCCTCGCGCGCGGCTACCGCGTCAACTGCACCATGCGCGACATTTCCCAGCTTGATAAAGTCAGCGGGTTGATGCGTTTGCCCGGCGCGGCAGAAAGGCTGCATCTGTTTTCAGCGGATACATCCAACTCTGAAAGGTTCGATGCGCCAATGACACAAGCGAAGGCTGTGTTCATCGCCTGCATTCCAACAACCAAACACGGTGTAGACGGGACGCCCGCTGCGGAGTTGGGTCGCGAGCGCGGCTTGAAAGAGATCATCCAACCTGCAGAACAAGCCTGCCTGAACATCCTGAAAGCAGCACATCGGCAAGGGGTTAAAACAGCAATTCTCTGTTCCAGCACAGCCTCCGCAGAACCAACCACACCCTCCTTTGAAAAACAGGAGGACAAAGACATTTCAGATGCCGAGATGCAGATTCAGCAGAAGAAATATGCGCAGGCCCAAAAGACTGTAATGGAAGCAGCGGCAGAAGAGTTCACCGAGCAACATGGCATGAAGCTTTGCACCTTCTTGCCAAGCATGATGGTAGGCGCCCCCCTCCTACCCTCGCATTTGAAAGGTCACGTTCTCAGCTTTCTTGCAAAACTGCGGCACGGCAAAACGGGTTGGCACAGCACGGTTCCAGCAGGCTCCATGTCCCTCACCTCCCCGCAGGATCTTGCAAGGATGGCATTGGCCGCTTTAGAGCAGTCAGAGGCCTCCGGACGCTACTTTGCTGTGAGCGGCAGTTGGACTTGGCTCCGGATTTACCAGGAGATTGCCGAGTACGTGCCGCTGGAGGCGCTGCCTGCCCCACTTGGCAGAGATCCGGAACCGCCAACGCGCTTTGACTTCAGCAAGCGCGACAGCCTTGGTGTTCCCATACGAGGCATTCAGGAGATGTTTGCAGAGTTTTATGAGGCCTATGAGCAGGTCAGGCTCGTTCCTCAAGCCTGATACTTTGCTACTTCATCGGCACACGTGCTTTTTGCACGCTGTTGCGCCACACAAACTTGGCGGGCAGCTTCACCGTTTCACTGGACGGTTGCTCCGTGGTGCACCATTCAAGGCACTTGTCGATGATCTGATCGGTCGGCTGCGCAAAGGTGGTCAGGTCATACCCTTCCCATTCTGCCTGCTGAATATTGTCAAACCCAATCACTGAAAGATCATCTGGTGTGCGCAAGCCAAATCGCTGACGCGCAGCATCAATGACACCGCACGCAATCAGATCTGTGGTGCAGAAGATGCCATCCGGACGGTCTTCACGATCAAGCAGTGCCGTTCCTAGCTCCAGACCTGCCTGATAGGATGTGAAACCATCCACCTCACACAGAACATCAACCCCGGCGTCTTCAGCAGCGGCAAGGAAACCCTTCTGTCGTTCCACAATGCTCCAGGTCGCATTTGCAGAGTTAGCAAGGGCGATTCGCTTACATCCTGCACGCAAAAGAGCCTTCAGTGCGGTTTTGCCTGCTGCTCTGTTATCCGGCCCAATCTGTAGAGAACCCGGGAAATCTTCCTCACGATTGATCAAAACCAGCTTCATGCCATTGCTAAAACATGTGTCGGCTAAGGAAGGATCGGGCGCACCGGACAAAATAATCGCTGCTTCTGTGCGAAAACTGATGGCCTGAAGCAGTGCATCCTTCACACGCTCCTCATATCCACTGGTGTTGATAAGCATTGTTACCTTACCAGCAGCCTGTAGCCTTTCGGAGAGTTCAGCGATCATCGCAGCGCGGTGCGGCGTATCAATCTCAGCAGCAACAAGCGCTACGATACCACTTTCAGAGCGGTTGAGACTGCTCGCGAGGCGGTTGACGCGGTACCCTAGTATTTCTGCGGACTTCAATACTTTAGCGCGCGTCGCGTCAGAAACACTGGCCCCCGGAGTAAAGGTTCTGGAGACAGAAACACGGGACACGCCAGCGTGGCGCGCTACGTCCTCAGCCCTGACCTGCTGCTTTCTTGAAGACACTTTTTCCGACATCAAATTTCACTGATTATTGTACACGTTTGCATCTCCATATCAGGAAATATCCAGAAAATAAATTAGTCTTTCTTGGAATAAAGTTGACATTGCAAAAATTTAGCCGACTATATTATGTACACGTGTACACAACGTGTTTGGGAGGAGTAAACATGAAATCCATTAAGACAGCTTTGTTGGGTGCAACCCTCATTGTGGGTGCTGGTGCAAGCGCGGCGTCTGCAGATGAACTCAATGTCATCTGCTCCGCTGACAACGCTCTGTGCGAAAAGCTCGCAGCAAAGTTTGAAGAAAAGTCGGGTGCTGACGTCAGCATGATCCGTCTTTCTTCAGGCGAAGCTTATGCAAAGATCCGTGCAGAAGCTCGCAACCCGCAGACGGACGTATGGTGGGGTGGAACCGGAGATCCGCATCTGCAGGCAGCAAACGATCAGCTCTCTGTCGCTTACAAATCGCCAATGCTGGAAGAACTTCTGCCATGGGCGGTTGCTCAGGCTGAAACCTCCGGCTACCGCACAGTAGGCGTGTATTCTGGCGCACTAGGCTGGGGCTACAACAAAGAGATCCTCGCGGAAAAGGGCATCGAAGGCCCTAAATGCTGGTCTGACCTGCTAAATCCTGCGTTGAAGGGCGAAATCTCTATTGCAGATCCAAACTCTTCAGGCACCGCATACACCGCACTTGCTACTCTCGTTCAGTTGATGGGTGAAGAAGAAGCCTTCGAATACCTGTTGGCTATGGGCAAGAACGTATCGCAGTACACCAAGTCCGGTTCCGCTCCTGTTAAGGCAGCGGCCCGCGGTGAAGCAGGTCTCGGTATCGTGTTTATGCACGATGCAGTGAAACAGGCTGAAGCAGGCTTCCCAATCGAGGTTGTCGCTCCATGTGAAGGCACCGGTTACGAAATCGGTTCAATGTCTCTCATTGACGGTGCGCCAAACCCAGACACTGCAAAAGTGTTCTACGATTGGGTGCTGACCCCAGAAGCACAGAACCTGATGGCGGAAACTGGTTCCTACCAGATTCCATCCAACAAGGGTTCTACCCAGCCAGAAGCTGCTCCTAAGCTCGAGAACGTACGTCTCATCGACTACGATTTCGCAGAATACGGAAGCAGTGACCGCCGCAGAAACCTGCTGGCACGCTGGGACATGGAAGTTGGCGCTGCTGCAAACTGATTGAGATCGGGGCGAGTTAACGCTCGCCCCGTTTCCCCAAAAAATCTGGTTTTTCCAAATGACAAATGAAAATCGTCGGCTGGACCTCGCACTCATATGCGGCGTCCTTGGGTTGTTTATATTGCCTTGGTTCCACATTCGCAGCGGCTTTTTTGGCGGCGAATGGGTCTTGGATCTATTGAGCAAAGAGCGTTATTGGCCGGGCTTTTTCCAGCTCTTCCTTGGAAAGCTGCAACTGCTCCCCGTGTTTGCTCTTGTTGGTGCTGCCGGATACCTGCGCCTGAAATCTGCGCCGGGCCACCGTGGCAAACTGATTGCCATCATCGGCGCTCTTGGCCTGTTCTGGATGGTGCTGGAAGGCCTTTCCATTGGCCTGCGTGGCTGGAACTGGAGCCTGCTGGAAGCAACATTTGGCCGTATCGATGGTCAGCCCGCATTTGGCGCTGGTGCCGTGTTGCTCGCACTCACGTTCACCACCTTCATTTCATTTGGCCTGGCTGAAAAGGGCGCTCTCAAAGGCGACGCGATTGTCCTCACCGCCGTCTCGCTTTTGATCCTGCTTGTAGCGACCTTTGTATTTTACCCAATTCTGTCCATGTTCGCTGGTGCGTTTCAGGATTTCCGTGGCAACTTCACCACTGAAGGTGTCATGCGGAATATCACCGATCCGCAAATCTGGAAGCTGAACTGTCTGATTGGCGGAAGTTGCGGCATTGCATGGCGCACCATGTTCCTCGCGATTGCAACAGCGGCAGGCTCCACCCTCCTGGGCCTTGCGTTTGCGCTGATCGTAACCCGCACGCAGATGCCATTCCGCAAAAGCCTGCGCACCTTGAGCATTCTGCCAATCATCACGCCTCCTTTCGTGATTGGTCTTTCTCTGACCCTGATGCTGGGCCGTACTGGCTTTGTCACCGAGGCCATTGAAGCTGCAACGGGCCTTGAGCTGGGCCGCTGGATCTACGGTCTTCCGGGGATCTGGATTGCACAGATGCTCAGCTTCACACCAATCTCCTTCCTCGTGCTGGTTGGCGTTGTTGAGGGCATTAGCCCATCACTGGAAGAAGCAAGTCAGACCATGCGCTCTGGCCGCTGGAGAACCTTCCGCAAAGTGTCATTGCCTCTGATGGCACCGGGTCTGGCAAACGCCTTCCTGATCGGCTTCATCGAGTCCATGGCTGACTTCGGCAACCCGATGGTTCTGGGTGGTAACGGCGGCGTGCTCTCGACAGAGATCTTCTTCGCGGTTGTAGGTGCACAGAGTGATCCATCCCGTGCAGCCGTTCTGGCGATGATCCTCCTCGGCTTCACACTCTCTGCCTTCTTTGCGCAGCGTATGTGGCTTGGTAAGCGGAACTTCGCAACCGTTACCGGTAAGGGTGATGGTGGCCGTTACTCAAAACTGCCACGGCGTATTGCAATCCCGGTCGGCACCATTGTTGCGCTCTGGAGCTTGTTCACCGTTGCTGTGTACGGCCTGATCCTGTTCGGTGGCTTCGTGAAAGTCTGGGGTCTGGACCACAGTGTCACGCTGGCGCACTACATCACCGCGTTCTCCATCTCGTTTGAAAACGGCTTTGCCTTTACCGGCGTTGCGTGGAACAGCTTCTGGACCACAATGTGGATCGCTCTAGCCGCAGCCCCATTGACTGCTGCAGTTGGCATCCTATCCGCATGGCTCATCGTTCGCCAGGACTTCCCGGGCAAATCCGCCTTTGAATTCGGCCTGATGATGAGCTTCGCAATTCCGGGCACCGTGATTGGTATCAGCTACATTCTGGCGTTCAACCTGCCACCGCTGCAGATGACGGGCACCGCTCTGATCCTGATCTTCTGCTTCGTGTTCCGCAACATGCCAGTGGGTGTGCGCGGCGGTGTAGCGGCAATGTCTCAGCTGGATAAGAACCTGGATGAAGCTTCCTTGACACTGGGTGCAAACAGCGCGCGTACACTGAAAAAAGTGATCCTGCCGCTGCTGCGTCCCGCCATTCAGGCGGCACTGGTCTACAGCTTCGTGCGTGCGATCACATCCATCTCTGCGGTCATCTTCCTTGTGAGCGCGAAATACAACATGGCGACGGCCTATGTGGTCGGTCTGGTTGAGAACGGCGAATACGGGGTGGCGATTGCCTACAGCTCCGTCCTCATCTTCGTGATGGTCACCATCATTCTCATCTTCCAGCTGCTGGTTGGTGAAAGAAAACTCCGTCGTCCGGAAAACACTCAAAAATCTCCTGCTCAGGGTAAACTGAAGGAAGTCGCAGCATGACACATTCTAAATTTGGTCAGGTCCGCTTCGAAAATACCGGCAAAAACTACGGCGACTTTACTGCAATCCCGAACCTCAATCTTACGATCGAGCCGGGTCAGCTGGTTACCCTGCTGGGGCCATCTGGGTGTGGCAAGACGACAACCCTGCGTATGATCGCAGGGTTGGAGACCCCAACATCTGGCCGCATCATGATTGGTGGAGATGATGTCACCCGTCTTCCACCGAACGAGCGTGACGTGTCCATGGTGTTCCAGTCTTATGCCCTGTTCCCGCACATGAGCGTGCTTGAGAACGTGAAATACGGCTTGGAATCCAGTGGTTTCAAAGACGCAGAAGATCTGGCTCTGAAAGGTCTCGACCTTGTCGGCCTGCGCGAAAAAGCACCGCGTCTTCCCTCCGAGTTGTCCGGTGGTCAGCAGCAGCGTGTAGCTGTCGCCCGTGCACTGGTTCTGGAGCCTCAGGTTCTTCTGCTTGATGAGCCGCTCTCCAACCTGGACGCCCGCCTGCGTCGTCTGGTGCGTACTGAAATCCGTGAAATCCAGCAACGCCTTGATTTCACTGCAGTTTACGTCACCCACGACCAGGAAGAAGCGCTCGCAGTTTCCGACCGCATTGTTGTGATGCGTGATGGCCTCATTGAGCAGGATGGCACGCCCTATGAGCTTTATGAGAGCCCGGCTTCCGAGTTCATCGCGGACTTCATCGGCGAAGCAAACATCCTCGACTGTGACATCAGCGGAGTAAATGCAGAGACCGCAAACGTTCAAATTGGCGGCAAAGGCTTTGACTTGCGCAGCCGTAACCACAGCATTGGTAAGGGTAAATTGGCAGCGCGTGCCAACTCCATCAAGCTCAGCAGAGATGTGAATGGTGGACCGGCCGGCAAGATCAAAAGCGCAGCTTATCTTGGAGATCACTTCCAATACGAAGTGATGAGCGACCTTGGCTTGCTGTTCGTCATAGACAACCACACTGATGAACTGCTGGAAAACGGAACCTCTGTTGGCATCGACTTTGACGCACGCGGTCTCGCACTGATTGGTGGTAAAAAATGACCACCGAAACAGTTCTGGACCAAGCTGCCCAGTTAGAGCAACGTTTCAACGCGGCCCAAAAGATGGCCGATGAAGCGGCAGCGCTCGCTCTTGAGCACTTCGCCAATCGTGATGATTTAAACATCGACACAAAACGGCATCCGCAGGATGTCGTTTCTGAAGCCGACAAAGCCGTGGAGCAAAAAATCCGCAGCCTGATCGCCAAACACTTCCCTGAGGATGCGTTGCTTGGAGAGGAATTTGGCTTTGTGGAAGGGACAACCGGTTACACTTGGGTCATTGACCCAATTGACGGAACTGCCCCGTTTCTCAATGGCTTACCAGGGTGGTGCGTGTGCATTGCCGTAACCGACAAAGACGGTGCTGCCATCGGTATCATTGATGTTCCGGTCCTCAAAGAACGCTTTGCTGCCCTGCGCGGTAAAGGCACCACACTCAACGGTTCCTCTGTTCGGGTGACCGAACGATTTAACCTGCAGACCGGCATGCTGGGCGTTGGCGCGAATGATCGTGTTGCTCCTGCGCAGGTCGGTAAAATGTTCGAAGACCTGATGTCCGCAGGCGTGAGCTACACTCGTTATGGCTCAGGTGCATTGATGTTGGCATGGGTCGCTGCGGGGCGCTTGGTTGGCTACGTTGAGCCGCGCATGTCTGCCTGGGACTGCATGGCTGCATACTGCCTTATCACTGAAGCTGGCGGGAAAATTCTCCCATTTCCGATGGCTGAGAACCCAAGTGCCCCGTATCCTGTTTTGGGCGCTGCTCCGCAGGTGTTCGATGAGGTTATGGACCTCACAAATCTAACCCAGTTTGCCTAGTCTCCCGAGTAGACAACGGGTTAGATCATACTTGCAGGCGCTGTTCACCCAGAGCAGCGCCTGTTTTTTTTGCACTCAGATGAAGAGCAGAACACCACCGCCCGCGATCAGGCCACCGCGGATAAGTGGTGAGAACGGTGCGATGACTCCGTAGGAAATAGCGGAGAGCGCGAGCCCCACCTTGACTGTTGCCAACAACGACCAAACAGGCGAACTCACAAGCGTGATCAGCGTCGGATTTGCTATCATTCCCAACGGGATAAGGTAAAGACCAATACCCAGCGCCATAGCGAACAGAGCGACCTTCAACCAGTTCTCATTTACCATTCCCGCAGCGATAAACACCGCTCCGCAAACAGGGGGAGTAATGGTGGAGAGCAGCGCGAACCAGAACACGAACAGGTGTGCCTGAAGCGGTTCCAGCCCAATATCAATAAGCGCTGGCCCAGCAACAGAAACGCAGATCACATAGGCTGCAGTTGTTGGCACTTCCATGCCCAGAACCATGCAAGCCAGAGCCGTCAGCAGCAAAGCTGGCCACAACATGCCGCCAGAACCGGAGAGGATAAGTGAGGTGATCTTCACCCCAAGGCCTGTCACCCCAAGCGTGCCGATGATGATGGAGGCACAGAGAATAATCGACGCGATCATTGCCACCTGTTTGCCGGAGTTCATCAGCGCTTGCTCGAAGCGCCCACCGATTTTCCGCAGGTCTACCTTAAAGTTCTTGTCGATCAGCAACAACACAACCGCTGCCATAATCGCCAGACACGCTGCGTATTGAGGGGTATAACCCAGCACAAACATCGCCCAGAGCAGCACCGTAAACGGCACGAGGAAGAACAGCGATGTGATGATAACTGAGCGCGTATCCGGCTGGTCTTCCGCCGCCAATCCCTTCAGCTCATAGCGCCGCGCGAAGGCATTGATGCCCATCCAGACCGCGAAAAAGTACAGAAATGCGGGCAAAATCGCAGCGGCCATGATGCCGGTGTAGGGAACGCCGGTTAGTTCCACCATGACAAAAGCGCCCGCTCCCATCAGCGGTGGCATGATTTGTCCCCCTGAGGAGGCGACAGCTTCCACGGCGGCGGCAAGTGCACGCGGGTAGCCCAGTTTGGTCATGGCGGGCAGCGTAATCGCCCCGGTAGAGGCTACGTTGGCGGAAGCAGAACCAGAGATGGAACCGAACAAAGCCGATGAAATCACTGAGACTTTCGCCGTTCCGCCTTTCAGCTTACCTGCGGCGGCGGCAGCCACATTCATGAAACCAGCGCCTGCTTCACCGGCATTCAAAAATGCACCGAAAATGACGAAGATCGCGACAACACCAACAGATACTCCCGTCAGCTTGCCCCATAATCCCCCTTCAGCAATGGTCATGGTGCCGAGAAAACTTTCCAGCGGAACACCAGCATAGCCAAACTCACCGGGGATATGTTGCCCAAACATGCCATAGGCCAGAGCAATCAAAGCCACCAGCGGCAGCGGCCAGCCGATGGCTCTGCGCGCCATTTCTAGCACCGTGATCAGCAGACCGAATGCCAGATAAAGCTGAAAATCATCAATAAGATAGCCATATTGATCCGACAGGTCTGAGTGGTTCCATGCAATCCAGCCAGCAGCGAAAACGCCAAAGACTGTGAGTACATAACCCGTCACCTTCTCAAGGGGATTACGCGCCATCAGGATGAGCGCCCAAGGCAGCGCGAGAGCCATGTGCAGCGGACGGCTGACCAGATTGGGAACCAGACCAGAAAAGATCAGCCCAAGATGAAACAGAACAGTGGCCGCGCCGAGAACGAGCCAGATGTAACGATGAATTTTATTCAATGAAACAGCCCAGGAAGAGAAAGGCCCGAAGATCACTCCGGGCCCAAGCAAGTGTGTTAAATCGTTGGCTTAGCGCTGCGCGTCGGTGATTGTGTACCCAACTTCATCATAAAACTTCAGTGCGCCCGGATGGATTTTGCCGCTGATGTTGCCGAGCAGATCTTTGCTCACGCCGTTCCACCATGCTGCGCCCTTGCCCATTTTTTCCTTCTGGTCCCAGAAGCTTTTGGTCAGCGCGTACGCGGTTGCATCATCCATCTGCGTTGTCGTGTAAGCTACAACTGGCAGAGAAGTTGTTGTAATGTCAGCGTCTTGACCTGCGTAAGTGCCAGCTGGGATCACCAGTTTGGTGCGCTTGGTCTGGGCGATCTGATCATCAGAAAGAGACAGAACATCTACACCGGTACCAGCAGCAGCCTCAATCACGTTTGGCGCCGGGTAAGATCCGGCGGTCACGAAACCATCAATCTGACCATTCTTCAGCGCAGGCACAGCGTTGGAAAGCTCTACATCTGCCAGCTCTACTTCACCTTCAAGGCCAAACAGTTTCAGGTACTTAGCGCCTTCACGCGCACCAAAGGAGCCTTTGCCGATGAGGATTTTCTTACCCTTCATGTCCGCAAAGCTCTCAATGCCGCTGTCTTCACCAACAACAAAGTGCATGGTCAATGACGGGATTGGGAACAGTGCACGGATTTCACCAAACTTGGGATTTGCCCGCTTCTCGAACATCGCCTTCCCGCCTTTGGCGAGTTTCACCAACACTGGCGGTGTGGTGAAAACGTAGTTGCCCGGGCGCACCGCAGATTCCATCACGTTCTGAACAGAACCCTGACTTTCTTCAACGGTTACAATGATATCTCCACCTGAGGCTTCTTTCATTGCTTCCGCAATCTGTACTGCCATCTGGTAATAGGAGGATGAGGTTTTCGCTGATTTATAAGTGACGCGGGTTTCCGCCTGCGCGCTAAACGAAAACGCAACAAGAGCTGCAGCAGCCACGCATGAGTGTAATAGTTTCATGGATCATCCTCTGGAACGACAAATACTTAAAATTGCTGAGAGATTTTATCGAGTATGTGAGGTGTTTCAAGTAGGGGGATCAGCTTACCGCTGATCTGAGGCGGAAATTTTCTCATGAATGCATGACAGAACGAACAGCTTGCGCGATTTTGCGTTTTTTACGTGAAATCTGCGTTACTCGCGTTTTGCATGCGTTGAAATGAGTGTTTGTCGTGCGATCATATCAGAAGGCCGTTTTTGTCTAAAGTCTCCTGAAACTCTTCCTTCGGTAGCAGTCGGAAATGATCCGCCGTCATCTCCGCCGTCATCTCCGCCGTCAGAATTCGATCACACCGAAATGTGCGCGGCGCATTGCGCAGATGATCAAATGCGATCACGTACCAAACAGGATAATTCAACATGAGGTAGTGAGGCTCGATCCGCCGTTCGGAACTTGCACCGTCCTCACGCTTATATCCGATTGTGAGCATCACCTGATCAATGAAGGCCTGATGCAGCGCCTGCACGACATCTTTGGGAGGCGCATTGATCGTCCGCTGCACATAAGTGGAGGCGGTGGACCCAATCAGAATACGAGACTTCAGGCGGTTTACCTTATGCCGCTTTTCCGGTGAGAACGACGCCACCAGTTGTCGGCGAACGGAACCGAGGCTCGCCAGAAACATGGGCGAGTCCATTTGCTCTGAGACCGCGATGCTGATCAGCAGATCGACCGCTTCCGGGTACGCTAGGTTCATGCGCCCAACACCCCAGTTACGATCAAGGCGGACACCACCACCGCGACCACGATCAGCATCAATAGGCAGGCCCTGCTCGCGCATCAGCTGAAGGTCCCGAGTGATCGTGCGTTCGCTGACATCATGCTGAAGGGCCAGATCTTTGACTGTGCAAAGCTCTTCCTGCTTCAGCTGAACAGCCAGCAATTCCATCCGTCTTAATCTGCCATTTGAATTTGTGCGCGCCATAGAAAAAATAGGACATTAAATGTCCTATTTGTCAATACAACCGAGGTGACCCGAGTTCAACACATGGAGATCACACGATGAAAATTGGCTATTTCACTGTCGGAACAAACAACAGAGAAGCCTCCGCCAAGTTCTATGACTCACTCTTCGAGCAAGGCGGACCGAAGCAAGTTGCGGCCAATGAAAGGCTGACCTATTGGCAAAATGAAAATTTTGCATTTGCGACTGCCTTGCCCATTGATGGGAAGCCTGCAACGCATGGAAATGGTGCAATGGTTGGCTTTGGCGTCGACACTGTCGAAGAGGTCAAAAGGCTCCACAAACTTGCCATCGACCTAGGCGGCACCAATGAGGGCGACCCAAACCAGCGAGGTCCTTACATTTCAGCTTATGTAAGAGATCTCGACCACAACAAACTCATCTTCTTCACAGAGGCTATGAGCTGAGCACCTAACCCATTGCTCAGACTGTCTTCATCCCCCAGAAGCGGTCATGAGCTGTGAGAATGCAGGTATTGCAACCTTTATACATAGGTCGCCTAATGCCTGCGGGAATGATGCTCATGTGCAGCGGTTTCGACGCGAGATCGCTGCACCTATCAGCTTCAGTTGGGGGATAATATGAACACGCCAAACGCCGATCTGCAAAACAAGATCAACCAAATCAGAGAGCAACTGCAACATCTGAAAACGACCGATACAAAGCCGAAAGTCGTCGCAGGGCCTAGCCTGAACCAAGCCTTGCAAGCCAGCGAGCGAATGCTGTTTGGCGAGCTTAACAAGCAGGGCATTTTGAAATCTGCACCACCTCAAATCGACCTAGATGGAGGTAATATTGAGTTCGGCCTTTCCCTCTTCTGGACCTTCAATCCACCCGAAGATTACGAGGATGTGTTTGCAGTCGTAAAAGAGTTTCTGGAGTGGGAAACAGGCGGACAGCTAAAGGCACCTCTGCTGGATGATTACAGCACCATCAAACAGCAAATCGACCTTGGCGGTATTGTCATGTCAGACGGCTCAATTTTGGGCTTCGGCAAATATGAGATGGCCGATGTTGGGTGGGCCGTCTGCCTTGTCTATGTGATTTACTACAGTCTCTTCCCGAATAAAAAGGCGCCCTTCAACACCGCACCAGCAGGCGTCATCGATTTGGCGGCGGGGACCTCTCAAAACGAGGTGAGCATCGCGATCCTTGGAGATTGGGGGACTGGAGATTACACCAGCGACGGCGGCCCCGCCAAGGCCGTGATGGATGCGATCAGCAAGAGCGCTACGATTGATAATCCTGACTACATTATCCATCTCGGGGATGTTTATTACGCTGGCACGGAATCCAGTGAAGAGAACGATAACCTCCTCCAGATGTGGCCCGCAGACCGCTTTGCTGGTGGCAAAATGGCCGGAACGTCCTTCACACTCAATTCCAACCACGAAATGTATGATGGAGCGAACGGTTACTTTAAGATCGCTTTGACGCCTGCAAACACGCCTTTCAACGAGCAGCAGAAAGCCAGTTTCTTTGCGCTAAAGTTTGGCGACTGGATGATGCTGGGCCTCGACAGCGCCTACTACTCGTCCGCCTCAACACTCTTCATGGACGGCACCTTGGGCGGCAGTAAATCGAGCGTCCAAAAAGACTGGTTACAGCAAGTCGTTGGAGGTAGAAAAGGCAAGGATGTCATTCTCCTGACCCATCATAATCCGATCAGCTTTGATGGCCTTACAAGAGAACCACTGTGGGATGAAACTCTTGCAGATCTGGGCGGCACGCCAGACTATTGGTACTGGGGTCATGTTCATCTGGGTGTTGTCTACGGCGACCAGCTGCCAGCTGCGAAAGGTCCTGATGGACGGTTTGCGAAAGTAAGATGCTCTGGAAATGCAGCGATCCCGAATGGAGCTCCCTCCGGTCTGGATGGCAAACCAAACATAGATTACTACTCGCATACGCCATTGAAAAATAAGGAACCTCGGGTTCGCAACGGATTTGCTGTAATTACACTGTCTCTTGATGGGCAGATTAAAGAGCGCTTCTACGAAGTCTCTGATGGCTCGGAAGAACCCGTCGAGGTCTGGAAGTCATCACACCAGAAAACAACAGTATAGCTTTAGTCTCCATGCTCAGGCGAGAAAGCAGCCTGCCTGAGCATGGAGGTTCATAGATTGAGCGCTATCGCAGCACATGCTCCACGGCTCGTCCTGCTGCCAACACCTGCTCATCGTGAACCGCAGCCCCACAGATGGAAATGCTGTGCGATGGTTTGCCGGGGTCAACCGGCAAGGTGAGCGATGGCATGTTCAGGAAGGCGGTGATCATGGTCAGCCGCAAAGCCTGTGCGTTGGCTTTCTGGAACGCCTCGATGCTTTCCTCTACCTCTGAGATAAGAGGCGGTACATCCGGTACCGTCGGCATCAGGACCAAGTCCTCTTTCAGCTGCGCCTCCACCTCTGACTGAAGCACCGCCCGCTGACGTCTGAGATAAGCCAGTTTCTTTGGCGTCATGGGCAGGGCGTGTTCCAGACGGGCTATGATCTGCGGGTCGATCTGGTCCTTGCTCAGGTCCACAAACTGCGAGATCTGCTCCCGCGCTTCCACGCTGACCAGCGTTCCATGCTCAGAAAACAGCAGATGCGCCTTCAAAATTGGCCGCAAATCACGGCGGACGATATGGATGCCAGCGGCAACAAGCGTATCGATGCAATGCTCAAACATCTCCATAATCTCAGCGGAGATGCCCAGTCCTTCCAGATCCGGCACCACAAAGCGGAAGGCCCGTTCCTCTGCATCCTTGTTTTCAGGCAAGGTTTTGCCACTCATCACCGCATCAAGCGCGCAGATACCGTCAACCGTTCGTGCCATCGGCCCCAGCACATCAAGGCTCGCCCCAAGCGGCACAACACCTTCCATGGGATATCGCCCCATGGTCGCCCGATACCCGCAAATGCCCTGAAAGGCTGCAGGAACCCGTGTAGAACCGGAGGTATCGCTGCCAATCGCCAGATCACAAATGCCGTTGGAGATCGCTGCTGCACTGCCAGAGGACGAGCCGCCCGGAATAAGCGCGGCATCCAACCCGTTGGGTGCATTACCATAATGGGGGTTGAGCCCGATACCAGAAAACGCAAACTCGGTCATGTTGGCAGGCCCGATGGGAATGCCCCCTGCCTCAATCACCTGCTGCACCACCGCTGCATTCTCAGCTTCAATCTCGGTGGCATAAACAGCAGAGCCCGCCGTCGTTGCCCGCCCTTTCAGCGCAATATTCCCTTTGATCGCAACAATCTGCCCATCAATAGCACTCAGCTTCTGCCCTGCCACGCGCCGCGCATCCGCCGCTGCAACCAACTCCTCAACCTGCTCCCGATTGAGCCCAATAAAGATGCCCCGGAGTTCCTCCCCCCCAAGCCGCTGCCAAAGCCCCGCAAGATCACCCAGTTCCACCATCCCAGAGCTCCATCCAACCATTCACCCCACCCATACTAAAACCAGCAATTCCAAGGTGTCAAAGCTGGAATGTGGGAGAACAAGTCAACTTTACGCAATCCATCAGCCTGCACTCTCACCACTAGCCGCAAACAGAAAAAAGGCCTCTCGTGATGAGAGGCCTTTTGTGGTTGGTCACCCATGATGCCAGGACGGTGGGACATCTGGGAGGGACGGTAGTCTCCCTTATGGATTTACAACCACATAAACTGTTGCGCCGTTTTCAACGACGGCTTGGTAATAGACGCCACCGCAGTTGTAGTAAGCGTTGCAAGGTGTGCAGCCTGCGATGTCTTGGCGACGGTTGACACGGCGGGATGTGCGACGTGCGGTCCGGCGGGCTGCGTTGCGTTCTGCTGTCTGGGCATTTGCCTCACCTATCTTGAAGGAGATTGGTGAGATGGACTTGGTGCCAGGCTGTGAAGGTCTTGGGTTATAGTCGACTGTGTAACCAACGGAGAGGGCAACTGCTGCGATTGTCAGGGCTTTAATAGACATTTTTCTTCTTCTTTTTATTGGTGGTCGTAAGGCTTTAATTCGGCTTTCAGGGTTCTCGCCGTTGGTCCTTACTGCTCTGACCACTGGGTTGCTTTGAAGAGACCGGATTGCTCAGATTGCCAGTTGGGCTGCTCTCTTCGATGGTACTCCCGAGTGGAACCAGTTCGGATCCTTGAGTTCTTGATCGGTTTGCTTTCCGACTTTGGGAGAAACTTTTTGAAACTACGCTCTTAGTGAGTGGATCCTGCAAGGCCAATTCCGATTGCAAGGCCGAGCCATGCTTTCACTCGAAGACCGACTGCTTTGATGACGCCGAGGGCTGAGATCACGTGGGCTGTTACACCGCCTGCCATGTCATCTTTCAGGTCTGTTGTATAAGTCTGAACAACACATCCACTGCCAGGAACGAGATACTTCTGGTGTTCCGGGTAGACCAGATCGAGGTGAGCTACAACCTGACCACGTTTGGCGCGTTCTCCTGGTTCCATCAGTCGACCTGTTGGTGCCATCTGGCCTGAAGAAATAGATTCCTGAATGCGAGTGATCCGTGCTGGAAGAACCGTGTGGTACATCGCGATGTTGAAGTTGCTTTCACAAGCGATCTCAGCAGCCATGCCTTCGTAAAGTTCAGTGCGGGAAACCTGAGAGAAACCTGCAACCACTCGGGAACCTTCACGCTTTGTCCGGTCCGGGATGATGACCATTGCGGGGGCCATTGCCGCCTGAGCAGCTCGTGCTCCAACATGCAGGGTCACTTGCTCAACCACACCATCAACCAGGCTGTAAACTTTTGTTTTCTTAAGCTCAATTTCTGCCTGCTCCAACGTGGCTTTCGCACTGGCTAACTGAGAAGGAAGCGTAGAATGGGCCTGAACTTTAGCTGCTTCCAGCTTCGCTTTTGCCGCTTTCACATCAGCCACGCTTGTGTCTCTTTGAGAGATTGCACGCTCATGTCTGCCACGCTGAAATGCGGCGGAGTTCTTCAATTTAAGCTCTTCGTGGTCCGCTAGTGTCATTTCAGCCTGTTTCAAGCCAGTTTTGGCGGCATCCAGGGCTGCATCAGCTGTTTCCACTTCAAGATGCGCTGTTTTAATGGCGCTCTTGATTTCATCAATCTTGCGGCTGGCATGCTCAACCTTGGCTTTTTCCATCGCACTTTCAGTGGTGAACAATGGATCACCCACTTTGACGTG
The DNA here is from genome assembly GCF_001623165.1 of Pseudovibrio sp. WM33. NCBI lineage: Bacteria > Pseudomonadati > Pseudomonadota > Alphaproteobacteria > Hyphomicrobiales > Stappiaceae > Pseudovibrio > Pseudovibrio sp. WM33. The sequence goes on along the minus strand of NZ_LMCK01000141.1, from coordinate 19,518 downwards.
GTCTCCACCTTCTACGAAGACCTCGGTAACTGTTCCGCCATTTTCGGCAACGACAGGAACCGTTTTGAAAGGCACGATGCCGGTGAACGACTTCGGGTAGTAATAGAACACCGCAAAGAAGACAGCGAGAGCCATAAACACCCACAAAACCAAGGCATAATGCACATTGTAGAGAGTAATCGGCATGCCCTTCCAGCGCAGGTACCATACCCGCAACACGAAGGGAAAAGAGGTTACAAGAAGCTCAATCATTTGTTCGCCTCCTGCATTTTAGGAGTCCACCACAGCATAAAATCGCGAGCGATCGCTGTGAGGATCAAGGATGCCGGAAGCAAAATGCTGAAATGAGACAGTGCCGGCATAACTTCATAGGCAAGGGCCACAGTCAGCATCACCGGCACTGTTGTGCGAAGCGGTGTTCCCTTTGCCTTGTGTTCCGCATAGCGGTCAAAGCGGGAATAAAGATGCACAATCAAAAGAAAGGCCAGAAAGAAAACGATAAGACTGACAATGGAATAACTGTCAGATTCTCCTGGTGGAACCCACCAGCGTGGTTCACCACCTGCTGCTGAGGCTTCGGTGGTTAACGCGCCAACTACCATGACGCTTGAAAGGATGATCGACTTCACGGTGAATGTCCTTTGCTTTGATTAGAAAGCTACCGTCCTAGGCAGCACCGTTTGTTGATCTCAGTAAATTAACGTATGAGCAAAGGACGTTCTTTAGAGTTCTGGCCATCGATTTTTGATTTCTGGACATTTGAGAGGCTAATCGACGCAAAAGAATGTTGAGGCGCCCCTCTCAGACAGAGTGGAAGTCAGCATGACACGCATAAGCGCCTACCGATTGCGCCATGCGGCGCAAGTATACGGACGAGAGCCAAACGCGGCTCTCGGCTTCGACAAGATTCTGGAAGCTGTCGGTGTTTCAGTGGAAGAGCTGAGCAACGCAACAGCCAGAATAGATCTGCAACGAGAAGCCGCTGCACTGGAAACAGCCTGCGAGGCTTTGGAAGACCCAACCTTTGCTGCGCGAGCCGGACTGGCTTCCCCTGGCGCAAAAACACTTCTGGCCTATCTGGCGCAGGCCAGTGACAACATCGGACAGGTGTTTCGCTTCGCGCAAAAATACTACGCATTGGAAGACCCGGATCTTCGCTTTGATCTGGATGGCAGTGAAGCTGAGCCCACCATTTGCCTGAGCAGTGACATTCTCAGCGCTCATCAGTTTCCGAGGCATCGTGAGTTTCTGGTTTTTGGTTTGCTCAAACGCACAGAACAGATTGCAGGCGATGATTTTGGGAAGATGTCTGTTTTGCTGGAATGCGAAGATACGGAGCACTGTGCACGGCTATCTCAACTGGCAGACTGCGAGGTTACAGGCGTTCAATCAATCAACGGCGTAAGATTGCCCACTGGTGGGTTCGAGTTTCAGATCGCGACTTCCGACACAGCTTTGCGAGAGCATTTGCTGAAGCATGGAGAGGAACGACTGAGCCAGCTGCCGAAAAACCGAACCGGCCTGTCTGCCAAAGTCATCAAACTGGTGCGCTCCCGCTTACCCGGCAGCCTGCCGAGCGGCGATGAAGTTGCCAAAGAACTCTGCATGACCCGCCGGACCCTGACGCGCAAACTCTCCGAGGAAGGCACAAACTTCAAGTCTCTGGTGGAATCTGCCCGCTGTGATCTGGCAAAGCGCTTGCTGGTGGGAACAGACAGCATCGCCCAGGTCGCTTTCCTGCTCGACTTCGCCGACCAAGCCGCCTTCTCCGTCGCCTTCAAACGCTGGACCGGCGCCACCCCCGCAGTATTCCGCAAGGCGAAGATATAAAACACGGCCACAAAAAAGGCCTCTCGTGATGAGAGGCCTTTTGGTTTTGTGTCAGATAACCCGGAGATGCTTAGTCGTAGAGGACGGCTGCGATTTCTGGGGAGTCCATGTTGGAGGCGTCGTAGTAGTAGAAGCCGGTGTCGATGTTGGATGGGACGTCTTTGCCCTGTGAGGCCATGACGGCGGCTTTGACGGTTTCATAACCGATGCCGACCGGGTTCTGGGTGATCGCACCTGCCATCAGGCCGCTGCGGACGGCGTCTTTCTGGGCGCGGCCAGAATCGTAGCCGATGATCACAACATCTTTGCTGCCCATTTCACGTACGCCGTTGGCAACACCGATGGCAGACCCTTCGTTGGTGCCAAAGACGCCTTTGATGTCCGGGTTGGCTGTCAGGATCGCTTTGGTCAGCTCGGTGGACTTGAGCTGGTCGCCGCCGCCGTATTGAACGGTGACAATTTCGATATCCGGATAGTTCTTCATCTGGTTGAGGAAGCCATCGCGGCGGTCGATGCCGGTGCGGCTGGTCTGGTCGTGCGCAACCACGGCCACTTTACCGCTCTTGCCGATCAGCTCTGCCATCTTGTCAGCTGCAAGGCTTGCTGCTGCAACGTTGTCAGTTGCGGCCAGCGCCACTGGAATTTCGCTTTCCACGCCGCTGTCGAATGCGATGATTGGAATGCCAGCAGACTGTGCCTGACGCAGCAGTGGAATAGCAGCCTGACTGTCCAGCGCGGCAAAGCCGATTGCTGCCGGGTTTTTCGCCAGCGCTGCGGCCAGCATGTCGATCTGGCGATCCACCATGGCTTCGCTGTCCGGACCTTCAAAGGTGATTTCCACGTTCAGCTCAGCGGCTGCATTGTCGGCACCTGCCTTCACAGCTTGCCAGAACTGGTGCTGGAAGCCCTTGGAGATCAGCGGGATGTAAACCTTATCCGCTGCGAATGAAAGCGAGCTGGTTGCAAGCAATGTTGCAGAGGCCAATGCGCCAATCAGAGTACGTCTTGTAAACATAACTATTTCCTCCCAATGAAATAATTCAGAGCGTGTTCCGTTGGATTGGATTCAATCAAACGATAAGAATTCGCTCCACTAAAGATGCTGGGACAAAAGCGCCCCAACCGAACTTATGCATGAGCTTTTTTCTTGCGGGCCATATCCGCATAGACTGCCAGAATGATGATCGCGCCAGTCACCACGGTCTGCCATTCCTGAGCCACGGAGAGCACACGCAAACCGTTGGTCAGAACGGCCATGATCAGTGCCCCAATCAGCGTTCCCATGATGGTGCCGCGACCACCGGCCAGAGACGTTCCGCCAATCACCACAGCAGCGATTGCTTCCAGCTCATATCCAAGGCCAAGCGCTGGCTGAGCGGAATTAAGGCGGGACGCGATGAGAATTCCCGCGATGCCGCAGATCCCACCTGCAAGCGCGTAAATTCCCATTTTCCAGGCATCCGTGTTGACGCCGGACAGGCGCACGGATTCCTCGTTGGACCCAAGTGCGAAGGTGTAGCGGCCCAAAACAGTTCTTCCCAGAACGTAGGAAGCTGCAATCGCAACAAGGAACAGGATCAACACACCATTCGGGATTTGAAAGCCCGGAAAGACAGCACCGATCACGGAGCCGCGGGAAATGAGATCAAACCCCGGCGTGTCGTTGAAATAAATTGGGCGTGTGCCGGAGATGACGAGGGACAGGCCCTTCAAAATCAGCATCATGCCAAGCGTTGCGATGAAGGGTGGCACCTTCATTTTGGCAACGAATGTGCCGGAACACAGGCCACAGAGTGCACCAGCGCCAATGGCAGCGACAACACCAAGCGGCAGGGGCAGGCCCCAGTATGTGAGCACGACTCCGGCGATCACGGCACAGAAGGTCATCATGGTGCCGATGGAAAGATCAATACCGCCGGTGATGATGATAAGCGTTGCTGCAATGGCCAGAACGCCGTTGACCGATGTCGCCTGCAAAATGGCGATCATGTTGGACATCTGCATGAAGTTTGGCGAGGCCAGACCAAAGCCGATGAGCAGCACAATCAAGCTGGCAAAGGCGAGCAGTTTCTGGTGCGCGCCGGAGCTCACAAAACGACCGATAAGGTTCTTTTGCGGGGTTAAGGTGGTGTCTGTCATTGTACTTCACTCACAATTTGCGCTGCTGGGTCGCGTTGTGTTGCGAGGCGCATAATGTCTTCTTGCGATGTTGAACTGCCACCCGGCAAAATGCCTGTCAGGCGGCCTTCGCACATCACCGCGATGCGATGGCTGAGGCGCATAACCTCTGGCAGCTCGGAGGAGATGACGATGATCGCGCAGCCCTGCTCTGCCAGTGAGTTCAACAGCTTATAAATTTCGGATTTTGCCCCCACATCAATGCCACGTGTAGGCTCATCAAAAATGAGGATGTCGCAGTCGCGCAGCAGCCACTTGGCAATGACCACCTTTTGCTGGTTGCCTCCAGACAGGAACTGAAGCTCCTGCTTGTCAGAAGGTGTTCTGATTTCCAGCTGCTTGATGTACCTGGCGGCGACCTCTGCCATGCCAGCTTCATTCAGCACGCCAAGACGATTGCAGAACTGGTCCAAGCTGGCCATAGCTACATTGGCGCGCACATCCATGCCCGTTGCCAGACCGAAATGCTTGCGGTCCTCTGACAGATAACCAATGCCAACCTGTACGGCATCCGACGGGCTGTTGATTTTGCATTTATGGCCATCCACCCAGACTTCACCTGAATCCAGCGGATCAGCGCCAAAGATCGCGCGGGCCACTTCTGTGCGCCCTGCCCCCATGAGCCCTGCAAAGCCGAGGATTTCGCCTTTCTTGAGCGCAAAGCTGACATCGCGGATTTCAGTTCCCCGGTTCAGGCTTTTCACTTCCAGAGCAACGTCTGCCGCTGAAAGATCCGGCACGTCCACGGCTTCTTCTTTCACCTCACGTCCAACCATCATGGAGATGATCTCATTGACCGGCGTATCAGTGGCAGGGACGGTACCCACATACTCGCCATCACGCATGACGGTGACGCGATCGGAGATCTGTTTCAGCTCGTCCATCTTGTGGCTGATATAGATGATGCCCACACCTTCCGCCTTCAGACGGCGGATGATGGTGAACAGCTCGGCGATTTCCTTGTCGTTCAGCGCGGCGGTCGGCTCATCCATGATCAGCACCTGCGAGCGATAGGAGAGCGCCTTGGCAATCTCCACCATCTGCTGTTTGGCAATGGTCAGGTTGCCAACCAGCACGTCAGGCTGCAAATCCAACGCCATGCTCTGAAAGATGTCGCGGGTCTTCTGGTTGAGCGCAGCCTCATCGAGACGTCCAAATCTCAGGCGCGGCTCGCGGCCAATGAAGATGTTCTGCGCTGCTGTCAGATCGTTCATCAGGCTGAGTTCCTGATGGATGATGCCTATTCCGAGGTCTTGCGCTTCTCGCGGCCCTTTTGGGTCAGCCGCTGTACCGTTGATTTCAATCTTGCCGTCGTCACGAGTGTAAACACCGGAAAGAACTTTCATCAAGGTGGATTTGCCAGCACCGTTCTCTCCCATCAGGGCGTGAACTTCACCGGCACGCAAGTCAAACTGCACATTCTTCAGGGCGTGCACACCCGGAAACGTCTTTTCAATACCCGTCATCCTGACGATGGTATTCATTTTTTTCTCCCCCCAATACTGGCCTGCAAACCTCAGTGAGAACGCACAGATCCCGACTGGTGCTGCGACTGCAGATCAGCAATATGAAATGGCTGAGACACCCGGTTGATACCTGACTGCTTGCAGCACTCCTCCCAGAGTTCTGCCGCAGCCTCCGTTGCCTCATTTGCACGCCCCCCCCCAATCCGAACACCGGACCCACTTGGCGGGGAAGCGCTTTAGCTCTGGATCACGCCCTTCTTGATAATGACGTTGCCATACTTGCGTGTCGTGCCTGTCACCACAACGCAGGTGGCTTTCTTTGCTTTTTCATAGAACGCAAACCGCTCAACAAAGGTGATTTCAGCTCCTGCAGGCAGAGCGCTCTGGTAGTCGTCCACCAGTCCATCCGGCAGTTGGTCACCTTCCACGGCGGCCATCATCATCACGTTTTCGGGGTCATATTGGTCCAGCTCCCAAAGCGGCATGACGGCTTTGAGCAGATCTGTCGCTTCGCACCCATCAGCGCGCAGCACGGTGTCGCAAACGGAATAGGCCGGAAAATGCGCATCGCTGAACACGATCTCTTCTCCATGTCCCATCTCGTGCAGGATCTTTAACAGGTCCGGGAAAATGATCGGGTTGATCCCTTTAAGCACTTAAGCCCCCACTCACACCATGTGCCCGCCACCACCGGGCGGGTCAAACAAACACCCAGACTTCCAGCAGGGTTGAAGAAAGCTCAGAAGTCCGCCGCGAATAAATGTACTATGAAGAACCAGAGAGGCTGTTCGCCTCGTGATTCCGTCTTCAGGCTGATGCCGTCGCATTCCGACAAACGCTCTCGGGGCCAGCCCTTTGTTTTCCCGGAAAAGGCAACATCAATCCATTGCTAATTCGTGTTAGCAAACTAGCAAAGCTCGCCGTTTAATCAAGAACAATTTTCTATTTTGCCGATTTTGAGCGCATTTTAAGAAACGGCCCTAGCGTTAGATTCACTTGAATTTTTGGTTGGTCAAAAGCCGGTAGTAACGCCTGCAGGCAAGCGCTCTATAATGCACGAACGACAATGATCTGGCTCCCGTGAGACCCAAAGATTATGGTCTGCCGCCGGTCAGAAACCTTTGATTCAGGAACAAAAAACAGATGCCAAAAGCCTATTGGATTGCCCGCGTCAATATCAAAAATCCTGATATCTATCGGTTCTATATCGAGGCCGCTCCGAGTGTCCTGCGAAAACACACTGGCCGCATCCTTGCGCGCGGCGAAAGGGCGGAGCAACTCGAGGGTCAAGAATACCATCGTCATGTCATCGTGGAGTTTGACAGCATGGAAGATGCGTTGAACTGCTACAACTCCCCCGAATACCAAACCGCCCGCGAGTTTCGAATTGGCATCGCTGATGTGGAAACCGTGATCGTTGAAGGCGTGGACTAACCGCATATTGGCACGAAAAACGGGCAGGTCTTGCGACTCACCCGCTCTCAATTCAATGCTTAGATTGCGTCTGCTCAGCCCAGTTTTGGGGCCTTGAAAGCAGATTCGGTCAAGTGCTCCAGCAGCAAGCCGGATTGCTTGACGGCTTCTTCTTCATTGCCCATGGCAACCGCGCGCATGATTGCTTCATGATGATACGAGCACAGCAGGTTGTCGGATTTGTCTTTGTTGGCAAACCAGAACCGGCGTGACTGGCTCTGCACGCGAGCAAGGGAATGGTGGAAGTATGGGTTGTTGGTCGCTTCTGTCACGATGCGGTGGATGTCTTGCAGATTGGACAGCAGCGACTTCTCATCCTCATCCTTCGCGCTTTGCACGATGAGTGACCCGAGCGCCAGCATCTCGCGGCGTTGATCAGTTGAGGCGCGCATGGCTGCAAATCTCAGGCAGATCGGCTCAATCTGCTTGCGCACTTCCAGCAGCTGCAATTGCTGCTCTGCGGTGATGGAGAGGAATTGAACCCCTTTGCGCGGATGGATGGCCAGCATCTCATCCTGCTCCAGCGCCTGAAGCGCCTCACGAACGGGCGTTCGGCCCAGATCCAACAGAGAGGCGAGTTTGTTTTCAGAGTACAGAGCTGAAACATCAAGCTCGTTGAAAAACAACTTTCTCTCAATTTCCGTGCGCGCAAGCTCAGCCTGAGTTTTCTGGTGAGCCACGGTTACCCCCTGTTTTAAAAGCATTATTTCTGCGTCAGTTGTATCACAGTGTAGCACAGTGCATTCCCGATTTGCCAGCGGTCTCTTCTTTTCTTTTGCTGCTATGTCAGCCGATTGGATCTTGTTTGGCGGTTTTTCACTCGGCTGCCATATCAGTTCTGGACCCCTCCTAGATAATGTAACCTATCAGTCTTCGGCATTGTGTCATTCTGTCACGCAAAAACTACATAGTTTTCATGGGTTCCCCGCGCTTTGCGGATTTTAGATAAACTACAAAAGCTAAAGTAATTAGGACTTTATCGCGAACTGACACTCTGAAAAATGCTGAATCTCTCTGGCATGTCAGTAGATCAATATTGGTATGTCAGCGTTCATTATTTCGCGGTTTTTATCGATTTCTAAGGGTTATTACCATTGCTACAGCCACCAGTTTTTGCCTTTAAGGTTGCTAATATGGCAGATTTGACAATATGTTTCTGAAAACAGTCCTCATGGACTCAGAGATAAAGCAAACAGGCATAAAGTGTGGCATACAAGGTAAGCACCCATGAAAAACTGGAAAGAGACTGCCCTAGCAGAAACCGCATCTCCTGTTCTTGCTGAAGCAGATGTTGTTGTTTGCGGTGGTGGCCCATCTGGTGTGGCGGCGGTGTGGTTGCCGGCCTGTCAGGTACTATCTGCGGTCTGTTCCTCACCCAGGACGACATCGAAAACAAAAACGCCAAGCAAATTGTTTTCGGTTTCGCAGAAGAGTTTCGTGCTCGCCTACTGGCCAAAGGCGGTGCCACCGCCCCACAAATCTACGGCAACACTCACGTGGTGACCTTTGATCCGCTGATCTGGCGCGAAGCAGCGGACGATCTTCTTGAGGAATCCGGCGTACAGTGCCTCTACCACACCTACATGACCGAGGTGGTCCGCGATGGTGATGAGATCACCGCGATCCGTGTGGAATCCAAAGCAGGCAGCACCTTCCTTAAGGCAAAAGCATTCATTGATACGTCAGGAGATGCGGCTCTCGTGACGAAAGCGGGGTGTGAGTACAGCTTCGGGGATAAGGGGGCCATTCAGAACCCAACCATGATCTTCCGTCTGTCAGACGTGGTGGAAAGCGATTTCTACGATTACTTCGGCAAGAACACCATCTGCCCGCCTGACATGATCGAACAGCTGAAAACAGCTTTCGAGAGCAGAGAGTACGACACACTCCGCAACAAAGTCTGGGCGTTCCCAACCCCGCAAAAGGGTGTGTTCCTGATGAACTGCACCCGTCTGGCAGGTCAGGACAATCGGCTGTTGAACGTGGTGGATCCTGCTGACTTCACATACGCGGAAGTCTATGGCCGTCGTCAGGCGCGCGAATACCACCGCTTCTTCAAGGACAAGATCAAAGACTTCGAAGAATCCCAGCTGATTGACATGCCACCAGAAGTGGGCATTCGCCAGACACGGACCATCAGCGGCGAAACCACCCTGACAAATGAGCATGTTGCAAACTGCGACAAGCCTGAGGACGGCGTGGTCCGCTCCTCCTGGCCGATTGAGATGCACGCCGGTGAGAAGAGCAAACTGCACTGGCTGATGGAAGATTACTATGAGGTTCCATACGGCACGCTGGTGCCGAAGGAGCTGGACAACGTGATTGTCGCGGGACGGCGCCTGAGCGCCGAACACGAAGCGCTCGCTTCTGCCCGCGTTACTGCCCAGTGCTTTGAGCTGGGACATGCGGCGGCTGTGGCGACAAAACAGAAAATCGACAAAGCGATCAATTACAGGGATGTCGACACAAAAGAGCTGCGCGAGGCGATGCGTGCGGCTGGCAGCGCTCTGTAAAAAGTCGGGCAATAAGGAAGGTGCCTCAAGGCACACTGGGAGTTAAAAATGGAAGACTGCAGAATTAGCCGGGTCGAGCTTTATGCTTTGGCTGATGAGAATGCGCCCCCTATTCCCTGGGCGGATAATCAGGAACCTCTGCTGTACACCAACAACATTGTACGCCTGCTCACCGAGGATGGAACCGAGGGTCTTGGCGCAACTATGAGCTACACAGAGAACTTCTTTGATCGGTGCATCATTGAATCTCTGCGTACCATCGTTCCTGGTCTCATCGGCAAAAATCCGCTGATGACTCAGGGACTCAACAACTGGCTTGGAGCACGCTGCACCTGGGGTGGACTGCCAGCGAAGTCTCCAATCGACATTGCAGCATGGGACATTAAGGCCAAAAAAGCCGGAATGCCGCTTTACAGACTGGTATGACGTTGCACGCCTGCTCAATTCCATTGAGGATCTGGAGCTGTACTTCGCAGAAGCGACTTTGCAGCACGATGATCAGAGCGGCCACGCCAAACTGGTAGAAAACACCCACTCCCGCATTTGCGGTGCGGAAATGAGCACCACCCGCTTTGAAGCAGAAGAATGGATCACCAAAGGCAAGGTGCATCTACTTCAGTCTGACTATAACCGTTGCGGTGGCCTGACAGAGCTGCGCCGGATCACCGGGATGGCGACCGCGCACAACGTGCAGGTGATGCCGCACAACTGGAAGACAGGCATCACCTCAGCGGCAGCGATCCATTATCAGTTCGCAGTCGGCAACGCGCCTTACTTTGAGTATGTGCATCCGGACTTCTGTGACGGGGAGCTGCGCAAGTATCTGGTGACGCCAGAAGCCGAGTTGGTGGATGGGGGCTTTGAAAAGCCAACCGCACCGGGCTACGGAATCGACCTGAACCAGCAATTTATGGCGAACCTGTGATGACGTTCTTCACTCAGCACCCCTCTGCGGGCTGAAGATACACACAGGAACGTTCTCCGCCCCACCTCCATCTCGCTTTACAGCCTCGCGTATCTGCAAAGTGTGCTCAGGGGCGGAGAATCTTCTCCTGAGCCATTCAGGAATATATTTCCCCTGGGTAGAGACGTACCCTGCCCGCAACTCACCCTGGTCAAGCCCCATTGACCGGGGTGTTTTATGAACTCACTTCAGCATACACACTTACCTATAGGTCAACTTGCCGGATGAATTCCGTTAATTTGATAAAACGTTCCACCAAAATCACGCATTTTCACGTATATACAGGCATGTTGCCAGCAATCTCACAGTTTCGTGAATTGATAAATTCTTCGAATCAACAAATATATTTAAGTATTAAATATCTCTTTATTAGAATAGATCAGAAGAAAAACATGCTACAATTATTTGATCAACTGGTCAGTTTTTAGAATTATTTATCAGTAGGCAAACTTATTTTATCTAAATATATTAAGATATTGAATTGATATATTTGAAATATTCAAATGTTTTATACCTAAAATAATATATTTTGTATTCTATTCACACACAGAGGGCTCGTCAATGATTCAACCAGTAGATATGTTAATACTACTTTCTTCTGTGAATCTAAAGATCATTTATATTGCCTTTCAGTGCATCCTTCATACGTTTAGGTGGTTTACTACTACTATTACTCTAGGGGAGATAATATGTTTAGAGATAATCACGTTGAAGAGGCAAGAGTTATTGAAGGAGGTGATGCGCCATATAGCACGACCACTCCATACTCTATTTCATCGGGTGACACTTTTGAGGGAACGCTGAGTTTTTCTGGCGATAAAGATGCAATTAAACTCGAGGTAGAGGCCGGAGTAACTTACACCATTTCAATGGATGGCATCGGAAGTGGGGGCGTTTCCGATACATACCTGTACCTTTTCGATTCCAACACAAACGAAATTGCAACAGACGATGATGGCGGCAGCGGACGCAACTCCGAAATCACCTTCACCGCAACATCCAGCGGCACCTACTACATCGGCGCAGCATCCTACAATGACCGTTACACCGGGGACTATAGAATCTCCGTTGACTCTGACGGTGGCCCAACTGACCCGCCGACCGATCCAAACGCATTCACTAACGACCAGATCGCAAACCAGCTGACCGACGGTTACTGGAACAGCAATGGCCGTGGTCGTCGTGCGTTTGACGTAAGCCCGGGCGAGTCCCTCACCGTGAACCTCAACGGTTTGAACTCAGCAGGCCGGGAGCTTGCAACCAAAGCTCTGGAAGCCTGGACAAAAGTCACTGGCATCGAGTTCCGGTCCGTCAACTCCGGTGCTCAGATCACATTTGACGACAACGACAGTGGCGCGTATGCCAACTCGAGCACACGCGGCAGCACTATCGTTTCTTCAACCGTGAATGTGAGCACCGGTTGGGTTGCTCGTTACGGCACCGGCCTGGACGGTTATGCCTTCCAGACTTACGTACACGAAATCGGTCACGCTCTCGGTCTGGGTCATGCTGGCAACTACAACGGCAGCGCGACTTACGGCGTGGACAACCACTACTCCAACGATTCCTGGCAGGGCACAATCATGTCCTACTTCGATCAGGTGGAGAACACCAGCGTCGACGCTAGCCGTGCCTACGTCGTCACGCCAATGATTGCAGACATCCTTGCTATGCAGGACCTGTACGGCACAGCAACCGATCTGCGTACCGGGTCCACCGTTTACGGTGAAAACTCCACAGCAGGCGGTTACTACGACGACATCGCAGACCTGAACCCGGCCACATTCACCATCATGGACAATGGCGGCACCGACAGCATCAACTTCAGTTCTGTCCGCGCTGACCAGAAAATCTCTTTGGTGGCAGAGACTTACTCTGACGTGAACGGCCTGACCGGCAACATGACCATCATGCGTGATACTGTGATCGAGAATGCTTATTCTGGTTCAGGTAATGATGAGCTGATTGGTAACGAAGCCGACAACGGTCTCTATGCCAATGCTGGTAACGATACCCTCGAAGGTGGTCTCGGTGACGACACCCTTTCCGGCGGTTCTGGTCGTGATACCTTCGTGTTCAACATCAACTGTGGTGCGGACACGATCGTTGACTTCTCCAATGGCCTTGACTTCATGAGATTTGAAAGCGGTGCAGACAGCTTTGCAGACCTTACGATTCAGGACACTGGTGCAGACACACTCGTCAGCTACGACGGTGGTTCCATCACCCTTTCAGGTGTTGATTCCAGCCTCATCAATGCAGACGATTTCACGTTTGTATAAGAGGTAGAAAAATGTGCGACCTGCCGCAATGGCAGGTTGCATAATTATTTAATCAAATCATAAGTTTGCGGTATTTCCCTCAAATTCAATAGATGAGCAAAATTAAGCGTCTTACCCCTTTCAAATAGTGTGCGATTTACATACTATGGAGACCACAATTTTTGTTGGGGCATAACCACGAGTTTTGTAGCGTAACAGGCGTCCTATCGTTCTTTGGGAGGTCGTGACGCGCACTGAAGTTTGGGGCCAGGTGGTTTCGGGAGTATCTATGAGTACATCGAAGAGTGGGCAGCCAAAGCGCCCTATGGTGGCTGAGGCGTTTGCGGCGTCTCGGTCCGGGTATGCGGGCGTCGGGGTCTTGAGTCTGGTCATCAACCTGTTGATGCTGACGGGTCCGATGTTCATGCTGCAGATCTATGATCGCGTGCTCGCCAGCCACAGCGTGCCAACACTGGTGATCATCGCCAGCTTCGCCGGTATCCTCTACCTGTTCTTCGCCCTGCTGGAAGGCATCCGTGCCCGTGGCCTGTCGCGTATTTCTCAGGAAATTGATGCCCGTCTGTCGCGCACCGCGTTCCTTGCCAACCTGCGCGTGCCACTGCGCATGGGCAACAGCGGCAAAAACGTAGACCCGATCCGCGATCTGGAGACCATGCGCCAGTTCTGGGGTGGTCAGGGTCCAGCCGCGCTCTTTGATATTCCATGGATGCCGATCTATCTGGGTCTGGTGTTCGTGCTGCACTTCTGGCTCGGCATGCTGGCACTGGCCGGTGCGGTCATCATTCTGTCTCTTGTGCTTGCCAACGAGTTCATGAGCCGCGACCCCTCCAAAGAGCTGGCCTCGCAAAACGCACAGCGCAGCAACACCCGCTCTGGTGCACGGCGCAACGCAGAAGTGGTGCGCGCCCTTGGCATGAGCTCAACGCTCACCAATAAGTGGGATGAAGCCAACGCCCGCTTTTATGATGCCCAGACCAAAGCTGGCGACCGCGCCTCGCTGTTCGCCACCGCCATCAAAGCCTTCCGCTTCCTGCTTGGTTCTGCTGTTCTGGCTGTGGGTGCATGGCTTGCGATCCTTCAGGAAGTCTCACCTGGTGTTATGATCGCAGCCTCCATCATCACCTCTCGTGCTCTGTCTCCTGTTGAGCAGGCTGTTGGCCAGTGGCGCGTGTTCATCGCCGCCCGTCAGGCCCGCACCCGTCTGGAAAAATCGCTGGAAGGCCTGGACGAGACCTCGCCAGAAACCGAGCTGCCGCTGCCAAGCAAAAGCCTCAATGTACAGCAGATCGCAACAGCCCCTCCGGGTGCACGCGCTGTCACGCTGGCTGGCGTCAACTTTGAGCTCAAAGCAGGCGATGGCATGGGCGTTATCGGCCCGTCCGGGTCCGGTAAAACCAGTCTGGTCCGTGCGCTTGTGGGTGTCTGGCCTATCCTGCGCGGTGCCGTTCGTCTGGATGGCGCTGAGATGAGCCAATGGTCGGAAGACCGTCTGGGCACAGCAGTTGGCTACCTGCCACAGGATGTGGAACTGTTTGACGGCACCATTGCCGAAAACATCTCCCGCTTTGCAGCAGAACGTGATGACGAGAAGATTTTGGAAGCCGCCCAGCTCGCCCATGTACATGAGCTGGTCACCAGTCTGGCTGATGGTTATGACACGCAGGTTGGCGAAGGTGGGGCCTTACTTTCTGCCGGACAGCGTCAGCGTGTGGGTCTGGCCCGTGCGCTTTATGACAGCCCGTTCCTGATCGTGCTCGATGAGCCGAATTCCAATCTGGATTCAGAAGGCGAAGCAGCACTGACCCGCGCCATCAAGCTGATGCGCGAGACCGGCAGCATTGTCATTGTCGTTGCCCACCGTCCAAGCGCAATCTCAGCCGTTGATCTGCTGCTTGTTGTAAAGGATGGCCAGCAGGCCGCCTTTGGCCCGAAAGACGAAGTCCTGCCAAAAATCAGCGCCCCCGCTGGTGTGCCAGCCCCCGGTGCGGCTCCAGCCCCCGGCGCAAAACCAGCCCCAGCTGCTGCAAAAACAGGACCATTGAGCGTGGTGCCACATGCCTGAGCAAACAACACTTACCACCATTCAGACCTCTCGTAAGAAACACATGCGCTGGGGCCTCGTCCTTGTTGGCGTTCTTGTGCTCGGCCTTGGCGGCTGGTCCTCCGTTGCCAAGATCAACAGCGCTGTGATCACCTCCGGTTCCATCGCTGTCGATGGTCAGGCCAAGAAGGTGCAGCATCAGGAAGGCGGCATTGTCGGCGAAATCCTCGTCAAAGATGGCGATGAAGTCAAAGCCGGTGATGTGCTGTTCCGCCTGGATGAGACCGTGGTGAAAGCCAATCTGGCCATCACTCGCAAGCGTCTTCACCAGATGCAGGCGCAGGAAGCCCGCCTTTCTGCCGAATGGCGCAATGACGCTCAGGTCACCTTCCCGGACTATCTGGTTAAGCTGGCGAAAACCGACAAGATTGCCGCCACGGCTCTGGATGGTGAGCAAGCCCTGTTCGCTGCCCGTCAGCAAGGCATCAAAGGCCGCAAGAAGCAGCTTGGCGAGCAGATTGCTCAGCTGGAGCAGCAGATTGAAGGCTTGCAGGTGCAGCGCGATGCGAAAGCCGAAAGCATTGATCTTGTCACGCAGCAACTCGCCGACTTTGCTTCTCTTTTGGAAAAGCGCCTGATCAACGCCTCTCAGGTCACCGCCATCAAGCGGGAACGGGCCGAGTTGGTTGGTGATCGTGGCGGGCTGATCTCTCAGGTCGCCCAGACCAAGGAAGCCATCAGCGAAAAGCGCGTGCAGATCCTGCAGCTGGACGAAGAGTTTTTGGAAAAAGTTCTGTCTGACCTGCAAAACATCCGCTCGCAGATTGCCGAACTGGAAGAGCAGGAAGTTGCAGCACAGGACCGCCTGAAGCGCATCGACATCCGCGCGCCGCAGTCCGGTTATGTGCACCAGCTCAACGTTCATACCGTTGGCGGCGTGATTGCACCGGGTGATACCTTGATGCTGGTGGTGCCGGAAGACAGTGATCTGGTGATCGAAAGCCGCGTTCAGCCCGTTGATGTGGACCAGCTGCAAGTGGGACAAGACGCCTATGTGCGCCTCGCCGCCTTCGACCAGCGCACCACACCAGAGCTGAGTGCGGCTGTACTCAACGTCTCTCCGGACCTGACCCGCGATGAGGTCACCGGCGAGCCGTTCTATCTGGCACGCCTGAAGATCCTGGAAAGCGAAATGCCAAAGCTGAACGGTCAGACCCTCGTG
>NZ_LMCK01000141.1:0-3539 GCF_001623165.1 Pseudovibrio sp. WM33 | reverse complement strand
TCCTCTCCTACTTCATAAAACCCATGCAAGACCAAATCGCACACGCGCTCAAGGAGAAGTAAGGAACCCCTTACTTCTTTGGAGGGTGAGCAATCTGCCAGCAGAGAGAGAAAGCAATCAGTCTATAGGCTTCAGGTCAAACACTGAAAGAAGATATGGAGCTGCTCCCTTCCAGCTCCTTGTCTTCTAAATGTCTATTTTCTCTGACAACGAAAGTGCATCTTCAAGGTCTATACCTAGGTATCTGACAGTACTGTCCATCTTTGTGTGACCAAGAAGAAGCTGCACCGCTCGAAGGTTACCTGTCTTCTTGTAGATCTGCGCGACCTTAGTTCTGCGTATCGAGTGTGTGCCGTAAGAGCTTGGTTCTAGCCCGATTGATAAAACCCACTCTTTCAGCATGCGGCCATACTGTCGCGTCGAAATATGCGGCTTGTCATGAAACCGACCAGGCCATAAGTACTCTGACCCGACCATTTCTGGACTGTCGATCCATTTTGACAAGGCTGATCTGGTTCCCTCCATAAGTTCAAACTGAACAGGCTTGCCGGTCTTACTCTGTATTATTGAAGTGCGCTCTTTCATTCGCCCCGCAACAAAAACGTCAACTACTTTCAAGCGGACAAGATCGCACCCTCTGAGCTTGCTATCAATTGCTGTATTGAACAAAGCCAACTCACGCGTTTTCCCTGCAAGTTCAAGGCGGACACGAATAGCCCAAACGTGTTTCGGTAGTAAAGGCCGTTTTTGACCGATGATCCTGCCACGATTCCAAGCAGGCTTTGTTGGTCGGATCATAGGAAGGTTTGTAATGGTCATAACAGCTCCTCCATGCCATCCCTCAACCACCACATCAAACCGATTTTACTGCATGTAGAAGACGGTTTTGAGATCTAGATTTATAGACGTCGGAACGGGCGATGTGCTCGGAGGATGAGCTTAGACTTTAATAAGAAAACTAAGCCCTTATCTGGTTGGCATTGTCATGGGCCAACTGCTGCCATTCGAGTGTTTCTATCGCGAGTTGTAGCGTTTATTAGGTATAGAATGCGTGCTCTTAAAAGAGCTCAGCGGCACGAAGCCGCTGAGAGATATTATAGCGCTGTGATGCCAAATTCAAAATCAGACAAACTGGAAGTCGTCTGAATGCAAGTCGGGTATCACTACACCTTTCAAGGTGATTGAACTATCATCATCCAGCGCAATTACCGTGTCCGTTCCATCATCGCTAGCTGCTGCAATGACAGCGTCAAAGTCCGCTAATATATCTGCATCAAAGCGAATGACATCATCTGATCCTTGACCAGATTGGAAGTCGGTGATCACATCCGTACCAAAATCAGAGATATCATATTGTGGGTCGTCAAACACAAACACGTCCGAACCTGCGCCACCTGTCAGGATATCGTCACCACCGTAACCCCAGATCTTATTGTCACCGGCATCACCTGTGAGGGTATCATCGTAGCTATTAGTACCCATGATGTTTTCTATGGAGATGTATTCATCACCAGCTGCATCACCCGCATTTTGTGACTGATCAGATAGATTGACGGTAACGGCAGCGTGCGACCAGCGGTATCTGACCGCATCGGCTCCTTCCCCACCATCAAGATAGTCCGCTCCGGATCCATAGGCACTGAGCGTGTCATTGCCTTCGCCACCATAAAGGCGATCAACGCCATTTCGAGCATAAAGTGAGTTATTGTTGCTGTCACCAGTCAGGACATCATCGTAATCAGAGCCCTCAAGATGTTCGATATTGACAAGGACATCTCCGGTTGCATGGCCGCCGCTGGCAATGCCTTCAGCAAGATTAATAGTAACTCCTGCATTTGAATCGCGATAGATGGCTATGTCAGAACCAGTGCCACCATCAATGAGATCTGCACCGGCCCCGCCAAACAGATAATCATTGCCCTCTCCACCATTTAGCTGATCATCACCTCCCAAACCCCAGAGCCTATTGTCACCAGCATTACCTGTGAGGGTGTCACTATAAACAGCTGTACCTATGATGTTTTCTATGGAGATGTATTTATCATCTGTGGCATCGCCTTCATTCAGGCTGGAGTCATAAAGGTTAGCGTTAACTGCGGTCTGCGACGAAACGTATCTTACCGTATCATTTCCTTCTCCGCCATCAAGATAGTCTGCTCCCGAACCATAGGCATTGAGCGTGTCATCGCCTGCCCCACCATAAAGGCGGTCTAGGCCATTTCGAGCATAAAGGAAGTTATTGTTGCTATCACCGATCAGAACGTCATCGTAATGAGAGCCCTCAAGATGTTCGATATTGACAAGGACATCTCCGGTTGCATGGCCGCCATTCGCTGTTCCTTTTGCAAGATTAATCGTTACTCCTGCATTTGATTCACGATAATGGGCAAAGTCAGAACCAATGCCACCATCAATGTGATCTGCACCAGCCCCGCCATATAGATCATCATTTCCCTCTCCACCATAAAGAACATCAGCTCCTCCATAACCCCAAATTCTATTGTTACCGGCATCACCTGTGAGGGTGTCCCCGTATGCTTCTGTACCCATGATGTTTTCAATGGAAATGTATTCATCGCCAGTCGCGGCACCTTCATTTAGGGTGGTGTCAGAAAGGTTAACGGTGACTGCAGTTAGCGCATCAAAGTAGCGAACAGTATCTTCCCCTTCACCACCATCAAAACTTTCTGCTGCACTTCCAGCGGCAATATAGTCGTCGCCATCAGTACCGGTTAATTCAATACGGCCATAATTCAACACCTCAATCTTGCTGAGCGTAGTCCCATCGGCAAACTCATAGCGCTCAATGTGCTGGCCCATGTTAGCGATCTGGAGCTGACCGGCGGGTCTATCGCCATTTGCATCCCAAGAGAGTTTCAGTGCGGTGCCGTTGTCGTCCTTGTGGTCAATTGTCGTAATTGTAAGGTCAAGAAGAGACAGATCATCAAAGACAACCGTATCATACCCGCCATCAGCAACTTCAGTGGTGTAGTCAATCATCGTTGACTCGCTGTCTGCCCAGATCGAGAAGGTATCATCTCCCGTGCTACCGCTAAGTATTTCGCTATCCCCTGTCACCGTCACACTCGCTGATGCTGTTGAGCTTTCTCCCGCACTGTCTGTAACCATATAGGTGAAGGCGTCTGTAAAAGTTTCGCCAAGGCCCAGAGAACCCACCAGATTTGTCGGATCATATGAGAACGTCCCCGTCCTCATTCACAGTAACAGAACCGGCTGTAGCGCTGGTATCCACGCTAAAGCTGTGAGTGTCAGAGGTATCTGCATCAGAAAAATCAGGCGTGATGATAACAGAACTGTCCTCATCGGTGCTGACAGTGACCTCTTCGGCCACCGGTGCATCATTGGCACCATCGATTGTCACTGTGACCGTATTCGTGGAGCTTGTACCCGAACTATCCGTCACCGTGTAGGTGAAGGTATCCGTTGCAGTCTCGCCGACTGCCAGATGCTCAAACGCACCATTGGGGTCATAAGAGAAGGTTCCATCTGAGCTTCCCCCTTTGAAGTGGTCCACGCCT
>NZ_LMCK01000140.1:0-369 GCF_001623165.1 Pseudovibrio sp. WM33 | reverse complement strand
GAGCCGTGAGCCGTGAGCCGTGAGCCGTGAGCCGTGAGCCCAAAAGCCAAACCAACACGCAAAGCACAACAACAAAAGCCACCTTCAACAGCCTAAAAACACCACAACGCCAGATTTGAGACACTTTGCGTTTTTTTGCGTTCAAACCTGCAATGTTACGTTGCTATGTAAAGCCAGCAGGTCAAACAGCGGGGCAAGGCCACAAAAGACCTCACACCAAGACAGTCCAAAGAAGCAACCAGAAGCAAGGCACAGAAGCAGACTTATTCCCCATCTGCCAACATCTATTCCCGCTCCAGAAAAACATATCCCCGTACTCAGCACGACAACATCGGCATCGGCATCGGCATCGGCATCGGCATCGGCATC
>NZ_LMCK01000139.1:8153-156178 GCF_001623165.1 Pseudovibrio sp. WM33 | reverse complement strand
CCTAACTATAGGCGTGGACCACTTCAAAGGGGGAAGCTCATAGCCTCTAGAGCCTGTAAATCCTTAGTGTCCGTCTCATTGTTCTCATTGATAAAAAGATTAGCAACGATTGTACCTGTCAAAGAGGCAAACATACCAACGCCAACGGTCATCAAAAAAGCTGCGATCACGCGACCAACGGGGGAGACAGGAAAGAAATCTCCATAGCCTGCTGTTGTGATGGTAACGAAGGCCCACCAGATAGCATTTCTCAGGGTGAGAATATTTGCGCCTTCTGCGTTTTTCTCTACCTGAAGAACAGCAATTGCGGCAAGGATGACAATCAGGATGGAACTGATGAATACAAGAGTGAGAACGCTGTTTGTTCTCTTATTATAGATGTACCGTACAATGGTATGGGAAGCACGAATTGCGCGAATTATTCTGAAGAGCCTGATTACACGTCCGTATCGTAGAGGGTCTACCAATGGGATGCTCGAAACGAGGTCGATCCAGCCCCATTTCATAAAGTCAACTTTCCGTTCTGCTTTTATGAAGCGGATAAGAAAATCAATAAAGAAGATTCCGCAAATTGCAGTATCTGCGTAAATCAGAAGGGTAATGGTTTCTGCATCAAGGTGCATTGCATCCTGGATAAGAAGCGCAGCAATGACATAAATTGAGAGGATGACAATAAACAAATCAAAAAGATGAGGTGCCGTTTGCAAAGAACGTTGGTTCATTACAGAAAATACCTAAAGTTAATTTTGAACGCTATTCCATCGGGATTGAAAAAAACAATCCGATAGATTTGATGCTGATACTTCCTACTCAACACAATGACTTATGCAATTAATAGTTGCTGGTGTCTACAATGCACTTGCTAGCAAAGGCTACCTGATCTTCCCAGATTTTTGAAAACTGGCGAACTTCTCGCTGTAGTCTGGATGCCAACGTGAAAGAGCCGGGCGATTTTCGATAATATCGCCAGCTGCCCAAGCGATCCGCAGCTTGTCGGTGTTGGAGTCCACAGCATTGTCCGGGCACAGAATGTAAAAGTCACCTTCCGCCATACGCTGAAGGAAGTAGTCGACCGTTTGCTCACTGGTCCATGCATCAGTAGGCTTCTCTGGATACTGAGCCATATTTATGCCCGTGTGAGTAAAGCCCGGTACAAAGAGATGCACTGAGATAGGCGCATTCGCCTCTCTAAGCTCATGGCTGAGTTGCTCACTAATGACTTTGATACCTGCCTTGGTCGTGTTGTAGGCAGGATTGCCGGGAGGGGTTGTGATCCCTTGCTTTGAACCTGTGTTGATCACAACAGCCGGACGGTTTGCATCCACCATGCGCGGCAAGAAAGCATGAACGCCGTGGATTACACCAAACAGATTTACCGAGATGAGCTTCCGCCAATTCTCCATCTCACCCCAGCTTGAAGATGGAATTTCAATCCCGGCATTGTTCATAAGAACTGCCACATCACCAGCCTCAAAGGCTTTGTCGGCCAACGTTTTCACCTGGCTCTCATCAGAGACATCCGTAGGAACACCAAACACGCTCGCAGAACTGGAAGCAACCGCGCGAACGTCTTTTACAGCTTGCTCAAGTCGCGGTCCGGGCAGATCTGCCAGAACCACGCCTAACCCCTGTTGGGCAAACCGAAGGGCAGATGCTTTGCCGACACCACTCGCTGCACCGGTAACGACCGCTAAACCACCGAGTTCAAGAGCTTCTTTAAACATTGTTATTCGCCTGATGACTGGAAGTTCTATTATGGAAGGAGACCTGCTCTTTCTACCCCACCTGTATGAGCTTGATTCATTAAGGGTTCATTGCAGCACAGATCGCAGGCCTCTGAGAGTCAGTCTGTCACGACCATCTGGCGCAGCAGGAGATATCTAATTTTGGGGGAGGTGTTCAGGCAAAGCTGACTTGCCATCCGCCGATAGAGTCCAGCGAAGGTAAAGAGCATGAAGGCGAGAACAAAAGTCTCGCCTTCATGCTGGGTTAAAAGCAGTCCTCAACTAAGGAAGTGCCGATCGGTTATCACTCAGCCGCTTTTTGCGGCTCGTAGCCAAGCTTACCGTTGAGTTCGTGGATGAGGCCTTCAGCGGCTTCGGAGATCACAGTCCCTGGAGGGAAGATCGCGGATGCGCCAGACGCATAGAGCTCATCATAATCTTGCGGAGGCACAACGCCGCCTACAACGATCATGATGTCTTCGCGGTCTTCATCAGCCAGTGCCTTTTTCAGCGCGGGTACAAGGGTGAGGTGACCCGCGGCAAGGGAGGAAACGCCAACGATATGTACGTCGTTTTCAACCGCCTGACGGGCAGCTTCCTCAGGTGTGGCAAACAATGGTCCGATGTCCACGTCAAAGCCAAGGTCAGCAAAGGCAGAGGCGATCACCTTCTGCCCACGGTCATGACCATCCTGCCCCATTTTAGCAACAAGAATACGCGGGCGGCGACCGTCGTTTTCTTCAAATGCCTCAACCAGTTGCTCAATTCTGGAGATGCTCTCAGACATTTCACCAACCTCGCGCTTATAAACGCCAGCAATGGACTTTATTTCAGCTTTGTGGCGGCCAAATGCGTTTTCCATTGCCAAAGACATTTCGCCAACAGATGCCTTCACACGAGCGGCTTTCACGCAAAGGTCCAGCAGGTTACCCTCACCAGAGCGTGCTGCGTCTTCAAGTGCTTTAAGCGCTGCCTGAGTATCCTCTTCGTTGCGCTCTTCGCGCAAACGATTCAGCTTCTCAATCTGCTTGGCACGAACCTCTTCGTTGTCCACTTTCAGAACTTCAAGTTCTTCTTCGCGATCAGGACGGAACTTGTTCACGCCCACAACAGTCTGATGACCACTGTCGATACGGGCTTGTGTCTTTGCAGCGGCTTCCTCAATGCGAAGCTTTGGAATGCCTTTCTCAATGGCTTTCGCCATGCCGCCAAGGCTTTCGATCTCTTCGATATGCTTCAAGGCTTTCGCAGCCAGATCAGCGGTCAATCGCTCTACGTAATAAGAACCGCCCCATGGATCTATGGTTTTGGTGGTGCCACTCTCCTGCTGCAGGAACAGCTGAGTGTTACGGGCAATCCGAGCAGAAAAGTCAGTCGGCAGCGCCAACGCTTCATCCAGAGCGTTGGTATGCAGAGACTGCGTATGCCCCTGTGTCGCTGCCATCGCTTCAACCGTTGTCCGGATAACGTTGTTGAACACATCCTGCGCTGTCAAAGACCAGCCAGAGGTCTGGGAGTGTGTTCGCAGCGACAAACTCTTTGGGTTCTTTGGCTGGAAGTTCTCCTGCATCAGCTTCGCCCAGATCAGGCGCGCAGCGCGCAGTTTGGCAACTTCCATGAAGAAGTTCATACCAATCGCCCAGAAGAAGGACAGGCGCGGAGCAAAGGCATCAATATCCATGCCTGCAGCCACACCAGCGCGGGCATACTCAATGCCATCCGCAATGGTAAAGGCCAGCTCCAGATCAGCCGTCGCCCCCGCTTCCTGCATATGATAACCGGAAATGGAGATCGAGTTGAACTTCGGCATATTCTCCGATGTATATGCAAAAATGTCGGAGATGATGCGCATGGAAGGTACAGGCGGATAGATATAGGTATTCCGCACCATGAACTCTTTCAGAATGTCATTCTGAATGGTCCCGGAAAGCTTTTCAGAAGGGACACCTTGCTCTTCAGCAGCCACCACATAAAGCGCCATAACGGGCAAAACCGCACCGTTCATGGTCATGGACACACTCATCTTGTCCAGTGGAATGCCGGAGAAGAGCGTGCGCATGTCATAGATGGAGTCAATGGCAACACCCGCCATACCCACATCACCAGCAACACGTGGGTGATCACTGTCATAACCGCGGTGCGTTGCCAGATCGAACGCGATGGAAAGACCTTTTTGCCCAGCCGCCAGATTGCGACGATAGAAGGCATTGGAATCTTCTGCAGTCGAGAAGCCAGCATACTGGCGCACAGTCCATGGTTGCTGCACATACATGGTTGGGTATGGCCCGCGCATATACGGCGGCAGACCCGGCCATGTGTTCAGGTGTGTCAGACCATCAAGATCCTGAGGCCCATAAGCAGGCTTAACAGCAATACCTTCCGGCGTGTTCCATGTGGCTTGCGCGTCAGTGGAGGCAGACACGGCGCAGTCTTTGTAATCAATCTGGGTGTAGTCAGGAAACAAGCTCATCAAATTGCCTCCACTTCATCAGCCAGCGAAACGCCAACCACTTCAAAACATGTCTTCAGTTCAGCAAGCATATCACAGCCTTGGTATATGGTCCCATCAAGGCCATTCTCGGTCAGTTCAGGAAGAAGCTCCTTCGGACGCCCGGCCAGCGTAATCCGTTTCGCCCCAGCTGCTTTCAATTGTTTCAGAACAGTCACAGCCTGCTCTTCATAAACCTTGTCAGAGGAGCACAAACAAACAACCTTGGCATCGCTGATGCGGAAACAGGAGATCATGTCATCAAGGCTGTCAAACTGCTTGCCACCACCACTGACAAACCCGCCAGTTGCATAAAAGTTGCTGGCAAACGTTGCGCGGGCTGTATGCTGAGCAACCGGCCCAAGCGTTGCCAAAAAGACCTTCGGCGGGTTGCCCTGAGTTTCCTGGAAGGCCTCGGCTTTGTCGCGGAGACTCTCAAATGGTGCAGCCAGACGAGACAGCTTCAGAGCCTGACAATCATTATCGCCCAGTTGTTTACGGCTGGCCTGAATGTCAACAAGACCAGCACCCTCAGTCAGGGCTTTGGCAACAGCCTCAATCAACTGCCCGTCTGCGCTTGGCTCTGGCAAATCCATGCGTGTTGCAATTTCACCAATCTGGTCGGCATCTGCTTTCAGCACGTCAACATCAAGCTCGCCCAGATTCGGGAAAGCGCTTGTGCCAGTCAGTGGATGACGACCCGTCGCGACCAACTTGTCCTCTTTACGTCTGGCCGTCGTAACATCAGAATAGATCACGCCAGACGCCAGTGCTCCAAGCACGCCGCCTTCCTTCTCTATCTTCTGGAAGTACAACCATGCCGCATTGGCAAGGTCCTCAGTGCGCTCTTCAACCAAACCACTCCCGGCAGCAGGATCACTGACCTGCGCCAGATTACTTTCTTCAATTAAAATAAGCTGGGTGTTTCGGGCTATGCGCCGAGCAAATGCATTCGGCAAACCAAGAGGGCTTGTGAAGGGAAGAACGCTCACACTGTCAGCACCACCAATCCCGGCTGCAAATGCAGCAACTGTGGTGCGCAGCATATTTACCCAAGGATCGCGCTTTGTCATCATACGCCAGCTGGTTTCCATATGAAGATGGAGCGGCTGGGAAGGCAGCTGAGCAGCATTTAGCAAACGAGACCAGAGCTGGCGCATCGCACGCGCTTTGATGATGGTGCCGAACTGATCAGCACTCGCACTCAAACAGGCCGATACATGTCTTGGAAGATCCTCGGCAGACACACCGCCTTTTTCCAGCGTGCGCATATAATAGAGCAGGCTGGACAGGATGAGGCCAAGCTCTTGAACGCTGTTAGCGCCTGCATCGTGGTAGCAACGCCCATCTCTGCGCAAAAGACTGCCCTGAAGGCCGTTGTTACGGGCGTATCCCGCAAGATCCTGAGCACGCAGTTCAAGCCGCTCAAAGGAATTACGAACCCGCCCGGAGTTGACAAACACACTCAACGGATCGGAGATACCATGAACCGTCAGCTGGTTTGGCTCGATACCCAGACGCTTGCAGGCTTCAACGAGAAGCGCAAGTGTTGCGCTGCCCTCATAGCCACATTCAAGACGGAAATCGATCAGGTCAGGTTGTACACCGTCAAGGAGGCGCAGCATATCGTCTATACGCTGAACACTCAGCCCACCACTCAGAACACGTGGGGAGGCGGGAAGAACCAGCTCAATGCTGTCAGCGCCTCCTTCAAGGTCTTCGAGCATCTGGGCGTTGGCCTCGGAAATGATGGGATGATCACTTCGCTGAACGATCTTCCAAGGGTGAGAGCACTCCCTCAATTGCAATGGAGCACTGTCCGTGCGCCCTTGGTATAATGGCTTGTTCTCAAGGCCACCGGCAATTGGTGTGTTTAAGGCATCCAGTGCCGCGCCTTTGAGGGCACGCAGAGCAGATGCTTCCCAGTCGCTGTGCGTCGCTTCTAGGAAATTGCTTGGAAAATCAATGTTTTGCATGTCCATCCCATGTCCTTCTGATAACTTTATACGAAGGAACCTTTGATGGTTTCAAGCTATGCGTTAGGACGAGATTGGAAAACAACTGCCTCAAACACTGCGTAAATTGCAGAACTACTGATGTGACAATGGTTAGATAGTTTTCGCATTAGCTTAATTTATCCTAAACTTGTCGCAATTGACCCTAGGGCATGTAACGCTGTTACTATTGCCGAGAGCTAAGCAGTAGTTTCGTACTCTTACTATAGATATTTCGGAGTTTCTGCGAAATAGCTCCTAGTTAAACTGTTGGGGTAATGAGTTTCTGGGGCAACAGTGGGGCCACTATTTACAAGTACTCTGAATACTTGGAGGTCAGTTGATCTACCTCCGAAAATGAGAATGACGGTATTGCCGAGATTGCTGTAATAACAAGTGATCTAAGAGTAATGCAAAATACAAGAGATGGTTACATCTTGTAGAAGCGAGGCAACTCAAAGAATTGCCAGCAAACTACAAAATACAGCGATTAACAGGCGTGCAATTTATTTTCTGAGCATGAGATACGGCAACTGTCATAACTCCGCGATGATGCAGTCCTGCGCTGAATAACCATTCAAAATGAAGAGTTTTCGAATTTACCTGCGCAAACCATCGGTTTGCGAAAGTTAGTTGGCATGCCTTCGGTATGTCAGGTGGGCAAGTGCGTCTTCAATCCAGCAGCACACGAGCGAGTGCCGAGCGGATAGAAACGGGAAGGCAGGGCAAATGAACGATACTTCAGATATCGAAGCAAAGGTAAAAGCGATTTCAGAAGCACGGGCAGCGAAACCGGTTCTGGATATTGTGGAGTCCTATTTAAGGCGATTGGGTGCGTCCCATATCCTGATCACAGGTCTACCTATGCCAAACAGAACAATTGACAGTTTGGTTCATAGGTTTAGGTGGCCTGATGAAAGAAACGGCGGAGTCGAGCGAACAACGCTGAGTGCTGGTGACAGTGCGTTGATGTTGGGATTATCCGGCAATCGCCCGGTGGTCTGGTCCGTATCCAGCACGGACACTGGCAACTCCGAGCTCTTTGCAGCAATTGGTGAAGGTGCACGGGTCATGGTGATCCCGGTAGATGCTCTTCATCCGTTCCAGGCAATGGTGGTTGGTGCAGGGCATCAGATCGCCGCTGAACCTTATGATCTGGCATCGCTGGAAATTGTATGCTCGGCAGCATTCCGGCGTTTGTTTGAGCTGGGCGTGATCTCTGATCAAAGACCGGGAGATTTGTCAGCACGTGAACGTCGTGTTCTGGAACTGACCGCGCTGGGCAAGACGGCCCATGAGATTGCGGAACTTCTGGAGATTTCACAAAGAACGGTTCATGCACACCTGCAAAACGCAAGTGCCAAGCTCAATGCATCAAATAAGACCCACACTGTGGTTGAAGCATTGCGCTACGGACAGATCAAAATCTGACTAAAACGTTCTCTCAGTACTGGTGAAAAGCAGGCTCATTTTAAATGCGTCTGCTTTTTGCGTGAGCGGATTATTTGGAGAGGCGCTGACCTGAGTTACACCACGAAAGTCTCAAGGCATCTATGTTATTTCTGCAAGTCCGGGTACACGAGCAACGATTTCATCTGTCATTTCTGGACCGACTTTTTCGCGAGTATATTGAACGGTTTCTTTCGCAACCTGCTGAATTTCTTCAACCGAGAGCCCAAGACTGGTCATCTCATTCAAGGCAGCCAATACGCCAACACTGGCATTCATTTTACTGGCAAGACCGCCCAGAAGCCCCTTGTTCTCAGTGGTTTCATCAATAGCAAGAAACCCCTCGGCAGCAGGGAAGGCCTCCAGCAAAGCTTCGACTTCTTCTTTACTGCTGTTTTTGGCAATGAAGTTCAGCATGATCCCAACAGCAGGTTGAGCCTTTGCAGGATCCAGCCCGGTTCTTTCGGTAATGCGATCAACAAGTACGTGCATTGTAATCTCCTGTCCCCTAATGAATCTAATATAGTGATCATCGGGCGCAATGTTAGAGACAACGGAACAGGCGCAGGGCAACTCTGTGTTACCATCCCTTAAAAATCAGGCCTGGTCTCGTGTGTTTCCTTCAAATTCCGCATCGCATGGCCTCTTATGTGCCTTCGTTGTACAAAGTATCGCTCACGCACCTTAAAAGAGTTTAACCGACCTGTTTAAACAGTGCATCGGAATTACAAGTGGTTACCAAGGCAAAGCCGTAGCTTTGACTTCGAAAATTATGTTAGAGCTTCTAACAGCCTCATATCTACGCAGTGACCTGCGTCCTATCCCATCCTACAGGTGATAAACACGAGCCTGCACTACAAAGGAATGAACCATGTCGAATCTCGACAAAGTCCTTGATCGTATTGACCAAAATCTGGATCAAAGTCTCGATCGGTTGTTTGACCTCCTGCGCATCAAAAGCATTTCTACGGACCCTGAATATAAGGGTGATTGCCGTGAAGCAGCGGAGTGGATGGCTAGAGAACTGACAACAATTGGCATTCCTTCAGAGGTCAGAGACACCACTGGCCACCCAATGGTTGTTGGTCATCGTGTTGCTGATGGAAAGCCGGGTCCACACGTTCTGTTTTATGGTCACTACGACGTGCAGCCAGTTGATCCGATTGAACTTTGGAATGCTGATCCGTTTGACCCGCAGGTTGTTACCCGTGAAGACGGCTCCAAAATGATCGTTGCACGTGGTGCAAACGATGACAAAGGCCAGTTGATGACCTTTGTTGAAGCTGTCCGTGCCTGGGTTGAAGAATCTGGTGATGTTCCGATCAATATCTCCGTGCTGTTGGAAGGTGAAGAAGAAAGCGGGTCTCCGTCTCTTCAACCGTTCCTGGATGCAAACAAAGAAGAACTGTCTAAGGATCTGGCACTCGTCTGCGATACATCCATGTGGGACAAAGACACCCCTGCAATTTCCGTCATGCTGCGTGGTTTGGTTGGTGAAGAAATCACTCTGAAAGGCCCAAGCAAAGACCTTCATTCCGGCATGTATGGAGGGGCAGCTCGTAATCCGCTTCACGTTCTTTCTGATATGGTCGCTAGTCTGCGTGACGAAAACGGGCGCATCACCCTTCCTGGCTTCTACGATGGCGTTTTGGAACTGCCAGAAGATGTCAAGAAAATGTGGGATAATCTCGGCTTTTCTACTGAGGAGTTTCTTGGTGGCATCGGCCTCAAAGATCTTGGGGGCGAGAAAGATCGCTCTGGTCTGGAGCAGATCTGGGCACGCCCAACCTGTGAAGTAAACGGCTTGTGGGGTGGGTATACCGGTGCGGGCTTCAAAACAGTTATCCCTGCAGAAGCACATGCAAAAATCTCCTTCCGTCTGGTGGGCGATCAGGATCCTGAGAAAATCAGAGAAGCATTCCACTCTTACCTCAAGTCCAAAACGCCAGCTGACTTTGAGTTGGAACTGCATCCTCATGGTGGCGATCGTGCGCTGCGCATGGACTTTGATGCACCAGCCCTGGCCAAAGGCCGCGCTGCGCTCACTGCTGAGTGGGACAAGCCAGCGGCTTTGGTTGGCTGCGGTGGTTCCATTCCGATTGTTGGCAGCTTCAAGCGTACGCTCGACATGGACAGCCTGCTGATCGGCTTCGGTCTGGATGAAGACCAGATCCATTCACCAAACGAAAAGTACGAGCTGAAGAGCTTCCACAAAGGCATCCGTTCCTGGGCGCGTGTTCTGGAAGAGCTGGCGAAGTAATCAGCCATTGAAAATTTCTGGCTCTGGACTGTTTAGTTTAGAGCCAGCATCTTTGAATTGAAGTTGTATTTTGGGCTTAGCCGACTGGAGAATTGAAATGGCATCTATCTGCGTGTTTTGCGGATCATCAATCGGGAAACGTCCGGAATATGAAGCTGCTGCCCGCGTTTTGGGCACCGAAATTGCAAAGCGCGGCAATCGCCTCGTTTATGGTGGTGCTGAAGTTGGATTGATGGGTGTCGTTGCAAATGCAGCGTTGGAAGCTGGCGGTGAAGTCGTTGGTGTCTTGCCAGAAGCACTTGCAGCAAAAGAACTGGCACACAGATCTCTGACGGATCTCCACATTGTCGGCTCTATGCACGAGCGTAAAGCGATGATGGCTGATCTGTCTGATGCGTTTGTGGCACTGCCAGGCGGCATAGGCACCATGGAAGAGCTCTTTGAGGTTTGGACATGGGGACAGCTCGGCTACCACAACAAGCCATGCGGTCTATACAACGCAAACGGTTTTTACGGGCGCATGCTGGCATTTCTGGACTTCATGGAAGAAGAAGCGTTCATGAAGAAAACACACCGTGAGATGCTGTTGGTTGGTGAGAATCCGACCCAGCTGCTGGATCAAATTGAAAACTATCAGGCGCCGATCGGCCATAAGTGGATCACGCGCGCTGAAACTTGATGGTTTGACACTCTGCAGGACTGAATATCACTTGATTAAAGCATGATACGCAAATGAAAATGAGCGCAGCATGCTCTAGTCCTGCAGATACCGTGGAAGGCGAGAAGGTTCGTTTGTCAGGTAAAGCGCAGCCAGCAAAAAGACGAAGCCAACGGCCTGCCCAATACCTAAAGGTTCAGCAAAAACCCAATACCCTGTCAGGATCGCCAGTCCGAACTCAATGAAGCCGGTGGTATAGGCCGTTTTCCTGCCAGACTTGTCAGAACTTCCATAGGCAAGCAAAAGCTGCGGCAACAATCCTGCAATCAGTGCCAGCCCTAGAATTGGCAGGGTACTCGGCATGGAACCTTCACCATGCCACACCTTGAGTTCGACAAGAGCAAAAGGAACTGCTGTCAAAACTGCCCCGGCAAAAATACAGGCGGCAATGGACAAAGAAGGCAGGTAACTCGGCGTTTTACGGCTAACCATCTGCAAACCGCCATAGCACAATGGCCCAATCAATCCGATTGCAACTGCAATAAAATCCACATCAGGCAGAGGTGTTGAGGCAATGATGATCAGCAGTGCGCCAAACACCAGTCCAAGCGTGAGCTTGTCACTGCTTCTCAATTTTTCGCCGCCAAGAGCTCTCAGTATCACCAGAAGCGCAGGATAGGAGAAGAACAGACTAGCTGCCAGATAGATCGGTAGCATGCTCAGAGCATAAAAATAGCTCCATGCCCCAAGCCCCATAATCATACCAAACAGCACATAATGTCGGCTGCTTGGGCCGGATTTAAGCGCTTGTGGCAGGTAGGGAGCAAGCAACACGGCTGGCAGAATGTAACGCAAGAGAACTGCGGCGCCAGGTGAGATGCCGGCGGCAAAGCCAATCTTTGCAAAATACGGGATGCTTCCGAAGCAGACGGCGCCCAAACCCAATGCAACCAGGCTCACAAGCTTGTGGCCTTTGCCTCCACTTTTAAATCCATGAAACATGAAGTCTAAGTAACGCCGATTGCTTCTACTCTGAAATAGGTTCTGGCCTCAAAGCCGCCACAAATATGAAACCTGCACGGGCTAAGAGCAAGTTTATTCGCTGAGCCAGCTGAGTTTGAGCTCAGATGGCCACAGAAAATAGGCCTGTAATGAGGTTTATGCCAATTCAGGGTCAGGTGCACTCAAGGTTCAACCCAACGCAGGAAGCCCACTCAGGTCTTTCAAAACAGCAGATGGCGCCAGGTCTGCATATTCATCTGGCATCTGAGAGCGATTAATCCAGACCGTCCGCATACCGTACTTTGTTGCACCTGCAATGTCCCAGCGGTTACTGGACTGGAATGAAATCGCTTCGGGATACATACGGAAATGAGTTGTCACAAGATCATAAACATCTGGATGTGGCTTGTAGGTTTGCACCGGATCAACCGAGAAGACCTCGTCAAAGGAATCCGTGATACCAGCGTTCTTGAGGGCACCATCCATCATCTTCATAGGAGCGTTTGACAGGATCGCGAGCTTGGAACCACGTTCACGCAGATCTTTCAGAAGCTGAGGAACTTCCGGATAGCAATCCAGCTCCCAGTAAGCGGCCAACAGCTCATCGCGTGCGCTTTTGTTTGCTTCTGGTACAAGCGCAAATGCAGTGTCCAGAGCCTGAACTGTCAGCTCCCAGAAATCTACATACTGCCCCATAAGAGAACGAACCCAGGAGTATTCCAGTTGCTTCTCACGCCAGATGGATGAGAGCTTTTTGCCTTCAGGACCCACAGCACCCATGTGTTTTCTAGCGGCAGCATGCACGTCAAAAAGAGTTCCATAGGCATCAAAAACATAAACTGAGTGGCTCATCTCTGCTCTCCGGCTTTGCACCAAGCGTCAAGATTGGCAAATTCCAATACCTCTAAGAAAGCGATGTCATGCGTGTTCGTCAAGGCATGGTAAATACGTGCCCCCTATGCTTTGGGCGCAAAAATTTAACAATTGCTCCATGAAAACAACATTTCACTCCAAAATTTCTCATACACGCACAAAACACGGCCAGAATCTTTAGCCAGCTCTCACGAAGGTTGCGGCAATCTCAAAAGTCCTCAAAACACGATTGCGTTAAAACTGTGCAAAAGAACAAAGAAGAGGCGTCAGGCCTGAAAACTACACGCAAGTCACAAGCCGCAATCTAATTGCGTTTTCTCACTATTTATTCGCGTGCAGTGACATTTAATTGCGCTTCAGAGCTAAAATAACTGCGGGATATAACTTTGAGCACGTTTGTGTTGGGCGTGATGACCGCACCTTGATGCTTTATCTTCTTTGTCGAGAGTATGGTTGACCCCATTTGAATTCTCAGGTCGACTGACAATAGATAATTGGGCGGGGCCTTTCAGGCTCATAAGCCGACTTTTGAGGAGAGATTAATTATGGCCGAAATGTCGAAGACTCGGACATGGGTTGAAGGCAAATGGTACGAGGGCAATCCGCCACTGATCGGTCCGCGTACGCATTCTTTTTGGTTGGGTTCGAACGTATTTGATGGTGCCCGTGGATTTGAAGGCGTTATGCCTGACCTTGGCTTGCATTGTGAACGTCTGAACCGGTCTGCCGTAAACCTTGGTATGAAACCAACCATGCGCTTTGAAGAGATGGTTGAACTCGCGACAGAAGGCATGACCAAGTTTGAAGCGGACGAAGCAGTTTACATCCGTCCGATGTACTGGGCTGAACACGATGGTCCTGGCATTATTGACGGTGATCCGGAATCTACTCGTTTCTGCATGTGCCTGTTTGAAGCTCCAATGCCGCCCAAAGGTGCTTCCAACAGCCTGACATTGTCTCCATTCCGCCGGCCAACAATGGAATCCATGCCAGTGAATGCGAAGGCTGGCTGCTTGTACCCAAACAATGCGCGGGCATCGCGTGAAGCAAAGTCCCGTGGCTTTGACAATGCAATCATGCTGGATGCTCTGGGCAATGTTGCAGAGCTGACCTCAGCCAACATCTTCATGGTCAAGGATGGTGAGGTGCTCACCCCTTACTGGAATGGCACCTTCCTGAATGGCATCACCCGCCAGCGCATTATCAAACTGCTCAGTAGCGCTGGCTATAACGTGCATGAAACAACGCTGACCTTTAAGGATTTTCTTGAGGCTGATGAGATCTTCTCAACCGGTAACTACGGCAAGGTGGTTCCAGTCCACAAACTGGAAGACCGCACAATGGACCATGGTCCTGTTGCTGCCAAAGCAAGAGAACTCTATTGGGAGTTTGCACACGCCAAAGTGCCTGCATAAGCTCAGGAACTAGCAAATTATGGAGGGAGGCCGTTGCCTCCCTTTTTTATGCCGGTGTGAAACGCTTGATCGTGAGTAACGCGGCAAGAATGAGAGCACCAGCAGCGACAAGTGAGGCCAGCAAAAAGTCGCCGTTCAGCTCATAGAGGTAACCGGCAAAGCTCGGGCCAAACATCTGGCCTAAACCAAAGGCAGCGGTCATCAGGCCGACAATCTGGCGAGGGTTAGAACTTGCAAGACGGCGCGCCTCAACAAGCCCAATCGATGTAATGCCAACAAACGTCCCACCCAACAGGATTGCAGCTGCTGAAAGCCCGGCGATAGTCGGTGTCAGAACACTCAAAGCGACACCAATGGCTTCCAGTGTGCAGGCGACTGCAATTGCACGGCCATACCCGATACGAACTGCCAGCTTCTCCCAAAAGAAGACGGAAGGGATGATCGCAAGTCCAACCAGCAGCCAGCCAAGGGATTTCATTGGTGCGAGCTCAGGCGTCGAACTAGCCAATGCGCCGAGGAATGTGGCGGTGATGACGTAACCAAAACCGAAGCAGCCGTAAGCAAAGATCAAGCGCCACGCGCTCAGGTTCAGTGGCTTGGTCGTAGTCTCTGCTTGGATGGCATGAGAAGTTGATCGAGGATGAAGCTCTTTTCGTGGAGGCAAAAGAAACGGCACGGACAACGAAAGCAGAAGACTGAGCGCACCGCTTGCGATCCAAAGCTGTGATGAACTTTCTAAGCTTGTGTCGAGCCATTCAATCATAAGGGACGAACCTGCAATGCCGATACCAACTCCAGTGAAATGGATCGGAAAGAGATGAAGGCTACGGGTCTCAGCCAGCCGTTGCATGACAATATTTGCGACCAAAACAAATGCATAAGCGCTTGCCAGCCCAGCTAGAAAGCGAATGACAACGAACCAGTAAGCGCCAAGACTAAACGCCATGAAAAAGGTGACTACAGTGCTCGTGATCAATGCGATCATGAAGATACGATAGGGACCGCCGGGCAGGGGAGCGCGAGCTGCCAGCAGTGCTCCGAGCAGATAACCAAGATAATTGGAGGAGGCGACAAATCCTGCGTTGACTTCATTCAAAGTTCCGTCCTGCAACATGAACGGCAGAACCGGAGTATAGACAAATCTTCCGATACCCATGACTGCAGCCATAGCAAGGCAGCCACCCACCGCAGAAAGGACTGCAAACTGGTCTTTTTCGGTCGTAGTGGATGTTTTCATGAGTTTTTCGGAGGCATCTGACACAAATTGATTCCTTACAAGCCGCAGAATACAGCCAATAATGTGACCTCACAGCTCCTGTAATTTCCAACTTAGAAGTTCTACTTACAAAAAAACAAGAAAAATATTTGCAAATTATGCTCTTCACCCGTTGCTCATACGGAAAAACATCACTATTTTGCACCATGAGTTGCAGCGCTGCTCGGTTGTAAAACTGAAAAGTTCTGCGCCCAAAATTTCCTTTCCCATGGAGGTATACCATGTCTTTTGCTCTTGAAGACCTGCCATACGCATACGACGCTCTGGCCCCTTATATGTCTGCTGAAACTCTCGAGTTCCACCATGACAAGCACCATATGGCTTATGTAACCAACGGCAACAAGCTGCTCGAAGGTTCTGGTCTTGAAGGCAAAAGCCTTGAAGAGATCGTCAAGGAAAGCTACGGCACCAATGCAGGCCTGTTCAACAACGCTGGTCAGCACCTTAACCACCTGCACTTCTGGAAATGGATGAAGCCAAATGGCGGCGGTTCTTCTCTGCCGGGCGTTCTGGCTAAGAAGTTTGACGAAGACCTCGGTGGTTTCGACAAGTTCCGCGCTGACTTCATCAACGCTGGTGTAACCCAGTTCGGTTCCGGTTGGGCATGGCTGGCTATTAAATGCGGCAAGCTCGTGGTGATGAAAACACCTAACGGTGAAAACCCAATCGTACACGGCGCAACCCCAATTCTTGGCTGCGACGTATGGGAACATTCCTACTACATCGACTACCGCAACGCGCGTCCTAAGTACCTGGAAGCGTTCGTTGATAACCTGATCAACTGGGAATACGTGGAAGAGCTGTACTCTGCAGCTGTTTAATCCCAAAGACAGATTATAATCAAGGCGGCCTCGTGCCGCCTTTTTTGTCTCGATGGCTTTGATTTTTTAAGTTGTCACTATTGACAGTTAATTATTTGAAGCCTATCTCTACTCGTGTCCGATGAGTGAAAGCACATACCCATGCCGCGTCCTAGTGTTCAATCCGCCAGACTAAATGAAATTGTTGAAGCTGCTGCGAAATGCGTTGCTCAATATGGTTTGGAAGGCGTGACGCTGGAACGCATTGCTGAAGAAACCGGACTGAAACGACCGCTTATCAGGCACCATGCCGGTAATCGGGAAGAGATAATAAACGCTGTTGTAACCCATGTTCTGTCAGGCTTTGGTGAGTTGACGACAATGTTCGCAAACGCATTGCCAGCAAAACGTGGTTCCTACACTGCCGTTGATCATCTGTTTGATGATCACGGCCACTCTGATCCAGCTGAGATGATGGTGTTCCAATCCATTGTTGCAGCAGCAGACAGGTTTCCTGCTGAGGCAAAAGCTCTTCTAAAATGGGTTGGTGATTTTACAGCAGTTGTCGTCGAGGCAATTAAACGAGACTTTCCTGAAGTGGAGAGTGAAGCCGCCGAAACCGTTGCCCATGGCATCGTGGCACTCTACTTCAACGTTGATTCCTTGGCTCCCCTCAAGCCGCCACACGCGTGGAGGCGTTATGCAAAAAATGCAGCATTGCTGCTGCTGAGGTCCTTGGAAGATAATGCAGGTACTCAAAGAGCTCCTTAGAAAGATAATCAGCTACGGCAAGTGGCGAACCATTTTTGCTCTGATCCTGATTGCTGCCTCGCTTTACTACGGCTGGCAGTGGGTCTGGGGTGCGCTTTTCCTCCTCTGGACAGTTAGAGCGTGGCGGAGTCAATCCGTCTATGTTGTCGAAACTCTCACTCGCGGTGATAACCCGTTCCTGTTCTGGATCACAATCATCCTGTGGGCGACGCTTTCGCTCTATCTCATCCTCGCAGATCTAATAATGAAGCTAGGAGGCGTTCCCTATGTCTACTCATAGCAACGGTATGCCCGTTCTCCCCAAAGAGGCCTACACCTCACAAGAATGGTTTGATCGAGAGCAGGCCGAAATCTTCTCCAAAACCTGGTCACTGGCAGGCTTTCAGGAGGACATCACTGAACCTGGCCAGTACATTTCCGTTCAGCCTGGTTTGAACAATATCTTTATCGTAATGGGTCGTGATCATCGCTTGCGTGCGTTTCACAACATCTGCCGCCACAGAGGCACCCAGCTTTTGCGAGCTGAAGGCAAGACGCAAAAGGCGATCACATGCCCATACCATGATTGGACTTATGACCTTGAAGGCAACCTGATTTCTGTCCCGGAACAAGAAAAAGAGTTTCCCGGTATCGATTTGTCTTGCAATGGTTTGAAAAAGGCGTCTGTCGATATTTGGCGCGGAATGCTCTGGGTTCACCCAGATGAAAATGCTCCATCAATCATAAATTGGTTTGGAGAGGTAGAGCCATACCTTGCGCCATATGATCCAGCTGGATTGATTGAGACGGAAGAGGGCTACTCAAAGCACGAAATCAAGGCCAATTGGAAGATTATCGTCGAGAACTACATCGACGGGTATCATCTGTCACACCTGCATTCTCATACGCTCAACATGTATGACCACTCAAAGATTGAGTGTGAGTTCATCGGCCCACACTTCGCCTTCTGGGAGCCCCTTGCAGACTTCTATGCAGCTGAAGTGGAAAAGGTCACACCAATGCCACTCATTCCGGGCATCCCGAAAGACAAGATGGGAGCCTGGGTGCCAATGTTGTTTCCGGGGATTGGATTGGGTGAATCTGAGAATTCATGGTCCACCTTCCATATAACGCCAATCGCCCCGGACAGATCCATGGTTGAGATACGGACCCGTGTGGCAAATGAATCCACTTGGGCCTTCACAAAAGCGGCCATGGCATCAGCCTCCTTCTGGGATAAGCATCTGGGTGCCAAATTCAACGCAGACCCGAAAGTGGATCCGATGTCGTCTGGTGACTTTATGCAGGAAGATATCTACGCCTGCGAACAGCAGCAGAAGTCCCTGCAGAGTCCTTTCTTTGAACACGGCCCGTCCTCCAAACACGGCGAAAAGCCCGTTCGCGATCATCAGCGTGTCGTGGCTGAATGGGTGGAGCGCAAACCGTGAGAAATATTGTTTATTCGCTAAGGGTTTCAGAGATTATCACTGAAACAAAGCACGCGAAAACCATCCGATTTGACGTCCCTGCAGAGCTGAAGGAAGAGTTTTTCTGGAAGCCAGGACAACACATCACGATTGAGCTGGATGTAAACGGCGAGAGAGTGCGTCGTCCCTTCACTATTTCAGCGACCCCCAGTCACGGTAACGCGTTACAGATCACGGTCAAATCCAATCCAGATGGCATTGTCTCCAAGTTCCTCTGCACAAAGGTGAAGGTAGGTCATCAGCTAAATGTGATGCCACCCTTCGGAGGTTTCACGCTTGAGCCTTTAAAAGACCGGCAAAGAACGCTCTACTTCTTTGCCGGTGGCAGCGGAATTACGCCGGCTGTCGCAATGATTGAAGCTGCATTGGAAAGAGAACCACGTTCAAAACTGTTTTTGCTCTATGCGAACCGGACAGCTGATGACATCATCTTTAAGGAACAATTGGAGCTGTTGGCAGAGCGCTTCCCGTCTCAGTTGGAAGTCAGGCATATTCTATCCAAACCATCCTTGTGGTCTATGTTCTCACCATGGAAATCTGGCCGGATAACCAAAGATGTGGCCTTGGAGTATTTGTCTGAATGCCGACCGGTTGCTCAGGATACGCAATACTTTGTTTGCGGTCCCGGTACTATGAACGCAGATGTGCGCGAGGCTCTTCGAAACTGCGATGTTCCGACAGATCGTATCCATGCGGAGAGTTTTGGCGGGAACCTTGATACGCCAAAAGACGTGGCCAGCCTGCTAGCTCTGCTGAAGCTCGACTACTACGGCGAGACCATTGAGCTGG
Source organism: Pseudovibrio sp. WM33 (assembly GCF_001623165.1). Classification (NCBI taxonomy): domain Bacteria; kingdom Pseudomonadati; phylum Pseudomonadota; class Alphaproteobacteria; order Hyphomicrobiales; family Stappiaceae; genus Pseudovibrio; species Pseudovibrio sp. WM33. Next base: position 137,213 of record NZ_LMCK01000139.1, on the reverse strand, counting down.
AAGTTGCAAAAGGGCAGTCGATTATGAATGCTGTCCGGGCAGCGGGTTTGGAGCCACCTTATTCCTGCCAGTCAGGAATCTGCGGAGCATGCCGGGCTCAGATCAAGAGCGGTGCGGTGAACATGAAGGCCAGAATGGCTTTGGAAGACTCTGAAGTCGCCAAAGGGGCAATTCTGACCTGCCAATCTTATGCAAAAACCGCAGAACTATCGATCAGCTTTAAGTAGTTCAAGATCCGAACAGTTTGGCGAAGAAGCCTTTTTCATATCCAAGCTGGCAACGGGAAGTGATGATCTGGTCTAAGACCCCGTTCATCAGATAGAGGAATGCTTCGCACTCACTCTGAGTTGTGAAGCAAGCCTCGGTTGAGACGTTATAGGGCTGATTATCACTCAAAACGCGCCCACCAACATTTGCTTGCCAGATATTGGACGCGCCATGTTCAGCAGTCGCAATGGAACAATCATACTGAGTGCCTTTCACGCGCGGCATGATTGGCCCTGTACGAGGTATCAGTTGTCGTTCCAGATAATTGGTGCTTGGTGGTTGACTGCAGCTGACCAGAAACAGAGACGCCGCTGCAAAGCAGGAGAGTGGGGCAATTGTCTTCATTTAATCAACGCTTTCGGGCCTTATCGGCCTCTTCTGTCAAAAGTGTATTTTAAAACCAGCCAAAAAGTCCTTTGTAATACCCATGCTGGCAACTGGCACTGCGCGTAAGCTCCAAATACCCACGCATGAAATTCAGATAAGCCTGACACTTCTTCATTGTCCGAAAACAGGCAACGCTGGAGATATTGCGGCTGGGATCGCTGAAATACCCGGTCACAAACGCCTGATAAACATTCTCCGCCCCATCCTCTTTCACCCTGATCCGACAATCATACTGTGACCCATAGATCCGCGGCGCCGACCGCAAGTCATTCGGGATCAGATGATTGAACGGATAAAGCTTATTGTTGACCTGAGCGACTGTAGACGCAGGAAGCATAAGGATAAGAAGCAAGATAACCAGAATGGCACGCACAGGATGTTCCAGACTTTTTTGTTGTTTATGTCTTTAACATTGAGCGCCAAGAGGAGTTAAAGCTCCTCATTCGACCAAATAATCTTAGTCCTATGTTGGTTCCAGTATTCTTAACGGAGTTTTTGAACTGAGAATAAGGTTAAGGCAAACTTGCAGCTATATTAATTAAAAAAGGCGCCCGTTTGAGGCGCCTTTTTACATCACTTGGTGAAGTTAGATTAGGCCTTGCCGGTCTGCTTTAAGGCAAAGGCATAGACCAAGGCGACCTCTTTCAGGCGATCGAAACGACCGGATGCGCCACCGTGGCCGGCATCCATGTTGGTGCGCAGCATCACCAGACTATCATTAGCCTTCTTCTCACGCAGTGTTGCAACCCACTTAGCTGGCTCCCAATAGGTAACGCGCGGATCAGTCAGGCCGCCAAGTGCGAAGATCGCTGGATAGTCTTTCGCTTCCACATTGTCGATGGGAGAATAGGAGGCGATATATCCATATGCGCTCTTATCGCGGATCGGATCACCCCATTCCGGCCATTCAATCGGTGTCAGCGGCAACGTATCGTCGAGCATGGTGGTTAGCACGTCCACAAATGGTACTTCAGCAATCATTGCAGCAAAAGCCTCAGGTGCCATGTTTGCACATGCACCCATCAGCATGCCACCGGCAGAGCCGCCGTGCGCAACGATCCTGTCATGAGCGGTGAAGCCTTCGCTAGCTAGGAACTTCGAGGCTGCGATGAAGTCATAAAAGGTGTTCTTCTTGAATTCACGACGCCCGTTCTTGTACCAGGCATAGCCTTTGTCTTTGCCACCACGAATGTGCGCAATCGCATAAACAAATCCGCGATCAACAAGCGACAGGGCATTGGTGGAGAAGCTGGCAGGAATTGAGAGGCCATAGGACCCATAACCGTAAAGCAGGCAAGGAGCACTTCCATCCAGAACTGTCGAGCGTTTATAGAGCAGAGAAACCGGAACCAGTGTACCATCATGTGAAGGAGCCATCAGGCGGCGCGTAATGTACTCAGAAGCATCGTGACCAGATGGCACTTCCTGCCGCTTGCGCAGCACTCTATCGCGCGTAGCAAGGTCATAATCATAAACCTCGCTTAGTGTTGTCATGGAAGAATACGTGAACCGTATGGTTGTGGTGTTATACTCAAACCCTGCGGCTATACCGAGGCTATAGGCCTCTTCATCAAATTCAATGCTGTGTGAAATACCATCGATGAAACGATGGACGACAATCCGCGGCAAGCCATCAACGCGCTCAAGCCACACCATATAATCCTTGTAAACATCGTGCGATAGGATCAGACGGCCAGGCTTATGAGCAATCAGATCAACCCAGTGTGACTTACCCGGAAGAGCAAGCTGGGCGACGAGCGGCACGCTGACAATCTTGAAATCTTCAGCCTCACCAGCGTTGGTCAAGATCAGCAGGCGGTCACCATTATCTTCGACGGAATACTCCACGCCAGTCTCACGCTTGGCAACCAACGTAGGGGCTGCCAAAGGTTCATCTGCTGGAATAAGCCAAACCTCGGTGGTTTCATGGTCGCCTGAACCAACACAAATGAAGCGTCCGGATTGTGTTCTGCCAAGCCCAACAAAGAAGCTTGTATCTTGTTCTTCATAAACAAGAACATCTTCAGATGGTGCTGTACCGAGCTTGTGGCGGAAGAGCTTGGAAGGGCGATGGTTTGCGTCTACCTGAACATAAAACAGATACTGACCGTCCGTAGACCAAACACCGCCTGCACCAGTGTCTGGTATGGTGTCTTCCAGATCCTGTCCTGTCGTCGTGTCGCGCACTTTCAGTGTGTAGTACTCGGAGCCTTTGTCATCATAAGCCCAGGCCAGATACCTATGGTCATCGCTGTGAGATGCACCGCCAAATTTGAAGTATGCTTTGCCATCAGCTTCAAGGTCTCCATCGACAAGAACTATGGGGTCGCTTCCATCACGCTTGCTGCGCACAAATTTGGGGTGTTGGCCACCTTCAACAAACTTGGTCGCATAGGCGTACTCACCATCAGGAGAAGGAACTGAACTGTCGTCTTCTTTGATACGACCCTTTAGCTCTGCAAAAAGTGCTTTTTGCAGCTCTTCAGTGTCTTCCATCTCGCTTTCGGTGTAGGCATTTTCTGCTTCAAGATAGGCACGGATCTCAGGATCAAGCAGAGTGGGGTCTCGCATTACCTCCTGCCAATTATCTGCGCGCAGCCAGGCATAAGGCTCGTTGCGAGTAAAACCATGATGGCTGGTTTCATGAGTGCGCATCTGCGCGCTTGGTGGAACTGACTTTTTCATTATACCTGACTGAGTTTACGCTTATGATTTTGAAATCTGAATTCTATTCTTCAGCATTTTAATCGGGAACGAGCATAAAGCCAGTTCCCGATTAAAACTTATCCCTGAGAAGATATGCGCTGAATCGAAGGTATAAATTTGAACCTGAAGCTTTTTACACCGATAATTTTCATGCTCATATGTCTTTCGAAGAGAGCAGATAATATTATTTCAATGTAATTAGAGTTGTTCTTCCACAGCTTCAAAACGTCGCTCTTTTGCCTCGCGATAACACCTATCTTGGATTTGATCAAAACTACGTGTCAGGTGTGAATGTCATCGAAGTACCATTCATGCAGTAGCGAAGTCCTGTTGGTGGTGGGCCGTCAGGGAAAACGTGTCCGAGATGTCCTCCACAACTTGCACAGCAAATCTCTGTGCGCACCATGCCAAGCGTAGCGTCTTTATGTTCTGTCACAGCATCGGGAGAGACCGCCTCAAAGAAACTTGGCCAGCCACAGCCTGCATCAAATTTTGTGTCTGATTTGAATAGCTTAGAGCCACATGCTGTGCAGCTGTAGGTGCCTGTTTCAAAGGTATTCCAATAAGGGCCTGTAAAGGCCCGTTCGGTACCTTTTTCCCTAAGGATACGATATTGCTCAGGGGTCAGTTGTTCCCGCCATTCCGACTCGGTCATGTCCTTAGGTGATTTTTTGTTAAACATGATAGAAATCCTTATTCACCGGGCTCAATGGTAGGGCCATGTTAAGTTTACCAAGACATAAACAAACAGCCAATGCCTATAAGGCAAGTTACAATTAGGTGAGGTTAAAGTTTATTGGAACCTGACAAAACTAGAATGTAATGAACTTGCCCTGCATGGGTGGGCAGATTATGTCTTTGGAGTGGTCGGGGGAGCGTGTTTGGCAAATTCGACTCGGTCTTATAGGTTAACCACACTAATAAATTTACGGAGTGCTACATGCCTTTATTCGGTGTCGAGGCAACGTTCTGGGCGTTATTAGGCCCGTTTGTTGCCGCTGCGCTTAGTCCCTTTCTGGCAAAGACTCTGAAACACAATGCTGCATGGCTTCTCGCTGTTATTCCTGCATTGGCGTTCTTACAGTTTCTCTACTTTGTGCCAGGTATTGCCGAGGGGCAAACATTCAAGGCGAGCTTGGAGTGGGTTCCCACCTTCAACGTAAATTTCTCGATTTATCTGGATGGCCTGTCTGTCTTATTTGCGCTTTTGATTTCGGGAATTGGTACGCTCATTACGCTCTATGCAGGTGGATACCTGAAGGGCCATGAGAATCTTGGACAGTTTCTGTCCTACCTGTTCCTGTTTATGGGAGCCATGTTGGGCGTTGTTGTTGCTGACAACGTCATCACGCTCTTCGTCTATTGGGAGTTGACGTCCATCACGTCCTTCCTGTTGATCGGGTTTGACCACCTGCGCCGTGCCTCGCGCCGCTCTGCTGTGCAGGCGCTTGTTGTGACTGGCGGCGGTGGTCTGGCGCTCATGGCTGGTCTGATCTTAGCTGGATACCAAGGCGGCAGTTTCGAGTTGAGTGAGCTACTCAATTCTGGCGACGTTTTGCGCGAAAGCCCGTATTACACCGCGATCTTCATTCTTGTCGTACTTGGCGCCTTCACAAAATCTGCTCAGTTCCCATTCCATTTCTGGCTTCCAAACGCCATGGAAGCACCGACACCGGTGTCTGCGTATTTGCACTCTGCGACTATGGTGAAAGCTGGTGTTTATCTGCTCATGCGTATGCATCCAGTTCTGGGAGATACTGAACTCTGGATGACTGTGCTTCCGATCTTCGGTGGCATCACGCTGCTTGTCGGCACCATCCTTGGCATTCGGCAGACGGACCTCAAACTCGTTCTGGCGTACACAACAGTTGCATCTCTTGGGCTGCTTGTGATGTTGACGGGCACATCAGATCCGATCGCTATTCAAGGCGCTGTTATATACCTGTTCGCGCACTCTCTCTTTAAGGGCTCTTTGTTTATGGTGGTCGGAACCGTCGACCATGAATCAGGCACACGCGATCTGCACAGGGTAGGGGGCTTGTTCTCACTTATGCCGATCACCGGCACGGCTGCAGTCCTCTCAGCTCTATCAATGGCGGGTTTACCACCCCTTGTCGGCTTTGTTGCAAAAGAAGTTCTTTATGATGGAACATGGCACGCAGTGAATGGCGGACTTTGGACCGGCTTCGCCGTATTAGGCAACGCCATGATGTTTGCTCTGGCTGCAACCGTTGCCATCAAACCGTTCTTCGGTGCCAAGGTGAAAACACCAAAAGTTGCTCATGAAGGAACAGTCTTACTCATTGCAGGATCAATCACACTCGCGGTTCTGGGTTTGGCTGCAGGCGCATTCATCGCATCAGTTGGTCATCAGCTCTTGTCACCAATGACCTCTGCAATTCTCGGCACACCGTTTGATGAAGAGTTGCATCTGTTCCCGACATACCTGTCACCAGCGCTTTATTTGTCTTTGGCGACAATTGCCCTTGGTATTATCATCTTCATGTACATGGATAAGCTCCGTGTGATTGTTGCCGATGCTCTGCGCGCCATTGGGTGGGGACCGGATAAAGGTTTCGACCAGGTCCTGGAAATCATCATTCGCTTTGCCACCACACTGACCCAAACTGTTCAGACTGGCAGTATGGTCACTTATATGCGTGCCACGTTCACTGTCATTGCACTCGTACTATTTGTGCCAATGATTATCACTGGCAATTGGCCAAAGCTGCAAGGTATAGGTAGCTTCTACGCCTATGAGTGGTTTATCGCTGCCATTGCTGTGATTGGCGTTTATGCCGTGCTGACAGCACGCTATCGAGTAACTGCGATTGTCCTGCTTGGTATTCAAGGTTTTGCAGTGGCATTGATCTACCTGCTCTTTGGTGCTCCGGACCTGGCTTTCACGCAGTTTATGGTCGAAACCCTTTCGGTTGTGATCCTCGCATTGGTAATGACCCGCCTGAACCTGAAGCCAACCGATGCCCGGTCGTCACGTGGCAAGGCTTTTGACATCAGTCTGTCAGTGCTTTGCGGTGCCGGTATCAGCATGTTGCTCATGTCTATTGTTCAGCTGCCTTTTGACCCAACACTCTCTGAGTTCTTCACACAGTACAGTCGGACGATCGCACATGGCCGGAACATCGTGAATGTTATTCTCGTTGATTTCCGTGGCTTTGATACCATCGGAGAAATCTCCGTTGTGATGGTAACTGGTCTGGCGGTCCTTGCACTTATCCGAGTGCGACCTAAATCAAACGGAAACTCGAACTCGGAGAAAAATCGCTAATGAATACGCTTATATTCAGAACGGTCGCTCCGTATCTCTCTGCCCTGATGATGCTCTTTTCCGTCTTCGTTTTGCTCCGTGGGCATAATGAACCAGGTGGAGGCTTCATCGGGGGGCTTATTGCTGTCTCCGCCTTTGCAATTTATGGCATTGCTTGCGGTGTCTCAGCAGTTCGCCGGGCAATGAAATTTCATCCCATGTCCATTGCTGCATCAGGTTTGCTCCTGGCGGTGGTGTCTGTGTTGCCGAGCCTGTTCTTAGGTCAACCGGCAATGACAAGCCAGTGGCTTGCTCTCCCGTTCTTGGGCACTGTGATTGATCTATCAACACCGCTGTTTTTCGACATCGGAGTGTATCTGGTGGTGGTTGGGGCGATTTCGTCGATCGCTCTTTCTCTGGAAGAAAGGGCAGACTAATGGAAACGCTTTTCTCTGTTCTGGTCGGGATCCTTTTTGCTGGTTCCATTTATCTGCTACTATCTCGCAAACTCGTGCGGATCCTGTTGGGCATTGCCATTCTTGGGAATGCCGTGAACCTCTTGATCTTCACAGCAGGACGTCTCACACGTGATGTACCGCCAATCATTCCGCTTAAGAGCTATCTCCCAGTAGAAGCAACAGCGAACCCTCTGCCTCAGGCATTGGTGCTGACCGCAATTGTGATCTCGTTCTCCTTCCTGGCATTCTTCCTGGTCCTTGGCTACCGGGCCTATCAGGAACTGGGAACGGATGACTTGCTTGATATGCGCGTCGCAGAACCTAAAGAACATTCTGAACCGCCGCTGGGGTACTAAGTAGATGGCTGCAACGAAGACTACAGTTGATATTACAGCGGCAATGGTGACGGAAGCCGTGCCTCTTGCAGACTGGCTTTTGGTTGCTCCTGTCCTGCTCACTATGGCAGGCGGTGCAATTTCAATTATTTTCCGCAAGAAGTCGGCGACTCAGCCTTGGATCGCGATCACAACAATCGCATTGGTGATCCTTTCAAACATTGGCTTGCTTAACCACGTCCTCACCAACGGTGTCGTGACAATGGTGATGGGCAGTTGGCTCCCGCCATTCGGTATCGCTTTTACGGCTGACCCACTTGGCGCGTTGCTGGCGCTGACAGCCTCTGTAGCAACCATGTGTGTTGCCGTCTTCGCAATGAACTCAATTGCCGAAAACGAACGGCGTTACGGTTTTTATCCATTTCTTCTGATGCTGCTCTGCGGTGTCACTGGATCATTTCTAACGGGTGACATCTTCAACCTTTATGTTTGGTTTGAAGTCCTGTTGATCTCATCCTTCGGTATGCAGATCCTCGGAAATGAAAAGGTGCAGATCGATGGTGCCGTAAAATATGCAGTGCTGAACCTGATTGCGACAACGCTGTTCCTTGCAGCAACTGGCTTGCTTTACGGGCTGGTTGGTACGCTGAACATGGCGGATATCGCTGGCAAGCTGAAAGCCTTTGATAATTCGGGTCCAATGCTTGGCTTAGCGACCCTTTACTTCCTCGCATTTGCTATGAAAGCAGCGGCATTCCCGGTCAACTTCTGGCTTCCGGCTTCTTATCACACGCCACGCTTGGTAGTGGCCGCAATCTTTGCAGGTTTGCTCACCAAAGTCGGTGTTTATGCGCTGCTCAGAGTGATGCTTCTGCTGATGCCTGAAGGTCGTGACTGGCTCGCCTCACTAATCGGAATAGTCGCAATCGCAACGATGCTGACCGGCTCGCTTGGTGCGCTGGCTCAAACAGATATCCGACGCCTGATGGCTTATCTCGTTATCGCAGGTATCGGTGCCATGATGGCAGGTATCGCGGTTGGCAATGAAGTTGCTGTATCTGGCGCAATCTTCTACTCCATGCACTCCGTTCTCATTATGACTGCGCTTTACCTTCTGGTCGCCTTTATGTTCCAGATGAGCGGCACATTTTCCTTACGCGAAATTGGTGGTCTCTATATCCGCACGCCTTTGGGGGCCGGAATTGGCTTGATCCTCTTGCTTGCAGTGGCAGGCTTGCCACCTTTTTCTGGTTTTTGGGCTAAATTGCTCCTCGTAGCAGGTGCGTTAGAAGCTGGTCGTGGCTGGGTTGCAGCAGGTATTTTGGTCTCAGGACTGTTTACGACCATCGCTGTAGGACGTCTCTGGATCTTCGCATTCTGGCGAGGTGGCAACGAACACACGGTAGATGGCATTCAAGCTCTTCCCATTGCCAGAAGCTCCGATGCAGCTGACATTTCGTGGAGTATCTGGCTACCGCTCATCATACTGACGGCACTGATCTTCGTAATTGGAATCTTACCGGAAACCATGATGTCCATAACTGAAAATGGAGCAAAAACGCTGATTGATCCGACAGCCTATATCGGTTCCGTGTTTGGAGGTATCCGATGAACAATATGGTCTTTCTCATGAACTTGCTGCTTGCGGCAGCATGGGGGGCGGTCACCGGCTCATTCACACCGCTCAATCTGATTTTTGGCTTTATCTTGTCCAGCATCGCGCTGTTCCTGATCCGGGAGCAAATCGCATTTCGGGATTACTTTCAACGCGGAGGGAAGGTCCTCATTCTTGCAGGCAGTTTCTTCAAAGAGTTGGTTCTGTCCTCATGGCGTGTGCTGATGATTGTCATCAAACCGAAGATCAAGCTTCATCCGGGCATTATCGCAGTGCCGCTCTCAGTCAGTGAAGACTTTGAGATCACATTGCTGGCAAACATGGTCACACTGACGCCGGGAACGCTATCGGTCGATGTATCAGAAGATCGAAAGGTCTTGTTTGTGCATTGCCTCAATGTACCAGACCCAGAAGAAACAATTGATGGCATCAAGAATGGTTTTGAACGTCAGATCTTGGAGGCGTTTCGATGAACGGATTTGAGGCTTTTGCAGCAGATTTCCTGTATGCCTGTGTGAGTATTGCACTCTTTATTCTCGGCCTGACATTCTTGCTGATTGTCTATCGTATTATCAAAGGCCCAACTTTGCCTGACCGTATTGTTGGACTGGATCTATTGGTAGTTGTCGCTATCGGTCTGATCGCCACGGTAGGTGTTGGGTCATCATACACGCTCTACATCGATATCTCGCTTGCACTCGGACTTGTCGGCTTTCTGGCAACCGTTGCCTTCGCACGCTTCATCTTGAACCGAGGACAGGCGAAAGACTTTATTATTATGCAGGAAATCCAAGATTCCGAAAAACAGGAGGAGCAGAAATGATGTCAGCAGTTATCTCCATCCTGACCGGAATAATGCTCATTATTGGAGCAATCTTTGCAGCCGGTGCGGCGCTCGGCATCAACCGTCTACCAGATGTCTATACACGCATGCACGCGGCGTCGAAGGCTGGCACCTTAGGGTCCGGCCTGATGGTGCTGGCACTTGGTCTCTACTCACAACAGTGGGATGATTTCATGCGGGCTGTCGCGACCGTCTGCTTCTTTCTGTTGACGGCTCCGGTTTCTGCTCATCTCATCGCACGAGCTGCCTATGTGGTGGGTTATAAACCCTGTAAGGAAACCAAGTTGGATGAGCTGAGTGTAACGAAAAAGTCTGTAGAGCCTGAAGCTCCGCAATAATATGTCGACTTTAGCTAAGATTTTTGGACTTTAGTGCAGTCAGAGCACCAGAAATAATCGACAATGCCCTTTGGTAAGGCGATTGACTAGAAACGCGAGTTTCACCGGCATCGCCTTGCCAACAGCCGATTACGCAGTACAGTCACATTCTTTTGCCTGTACATTACGGCAAGCAGTTTATCTAGTTTACTTCTATGATTTCTCAAGTTTGTTGGAAGTCTGTAAGGTCCTTCTAAATCACAATGCACAAAAAACCATAGTAAATCTGCTTTTTCATGCCGAATTTAACTTGTTATCCTTATTTCCTGTCTCTATAAAAGCCCCCTATGGTTTTTGCTTGTTTAGAGTCGAAGCTTAGCTGAGATAAGTACGGATCTAACGTTTAATCTTCGGATTGAAGTATTAGTCCTGTAATATACAAGCATACCTACGAAATTTAGATCCACAAGATGACAGGTTAGAGATGAGCGAGATCCCTGCAGATAACAATTTGATGGAACTGACTGCTGATATCGTGTCAGCCTATGTTGGTAATAACACTGTGGCCTCTGCCGATTTGCCTGTGCTGATCAACGACGTTTACGTCGCTTTGCAGAAAACCAGCGGTGATCTTTCTGAGCCAGAGCCTGAGCCGCTCAAGCCAGCTGTGCCAGTTAAGAAGTCTGTCACGAACGATTACATCATCTGTCTTGAAGATGGTAAGAAGTTTAAGTCCCTGAAGCGTCACCTACGCACGCATTACGATATGACACCTGAAGAATATCGTGAAAAATGGGGTCTGCCTTCAGACTACCCAATGGTTGCTCCTCATTACGCGGCAGCTCGTTCTGAGCTTGCTAAGAAAATGGGTCTCGGCCAGCAGCGTAAACGCGCTAAGTAATTTCAGGATATATCCTGACAGAAAACCAGCCTCATTCGGGGCTGGTTTTTTTTATTCCCCTTCTGCTATTTCTTACTCCCCCATTATTGATGAATTTCCCTTAAGGGTGCACGTGCTGTGCATAGTGACATGGCACGCCTTGTTTCAGCTTCCGTAAAGGTAAAACTAGCTCATCTGACACTAGAGCTTAAGTTCTAATTTTCTTGTGCTTTCCTAAGTTGTGATCTCAAAACGCCTGCAAGTTTCATAAGTTAATTCAAAAATGTAATTCGATAAGGTTTTACGGAGAGCCTTCGAGAAACCAAAACGGCACTTGAGAATCGGCTAATTCTGCCGGTCGTTTAGAAAAATTTATGTTTTGAGGCCGCGAGGTTCCAATCTTATCCCCCCCGAGTATCGCTAGGGCAACAATCAATTGTTCTTTGACGATAACCAATCAGTTCATTGGAGTAATTAAATGCCAAGAATTTCTGAGGGGGAGAAAAATAAGATGTCCAAGAGTCCGTGTTCGGAGTCTTCGGTTCATTCTGGACTGTCGCAAAAGCCTCTGTCAGCAGTGGACTGGATGGCCACAGGTCATGTCGCACTTGCGTTTGGTTTGAAGCCTGAGGAGCTTCACTCTGCTTCTCGTGGCTATGCAAAGGCCGCGCAAGCACGACAAGTCTCAATGTATATTCTTCACGTCTCAATGGGTATGACCCTGTCCCAAGCAGGTGCAGTCTTTGGTCGTGACAGGACAACTGCAGCTCATGCCTGCAAGGTTGTTGAAGATCTAAGAGAAGACCCAAGATTTGATGCCGTCCTCTCTGAGATAGAGGGCCAGCTGTCGGCGTCTGTTGCCAGTGCCCGCATGCATTCTTCTCTGAGCTCAGGAGGGCAATCTGATGCCTACACAGCCTGAGGATACGGTATCTGAAATGCAACTCATCAAGTTCTGTAAAGGGCTCGCAGTTGCAAAGAAACATGCGGAACCTGAGGGGGATGTTAAAGCTGTCTTATCGCGTGCAATAGCCCTGTCGCTAGTTGCTTCCTACACGGAGGGCTACCAGTTGACCAAAGAAGGCAAAAGCTGGTTACGGCGAAAATTGAGCCAAGGAGGATTGGAAACTCAATCCAAAACGGAGCAATCTCAGATCAACACCATCAACTCAGAAAGCCCGCTCGCCTGGCTAAAGAGTAGAAAAGACAAAACAGGGAGAGGTTACATCTCCGAACTGCAATTTGAAGCAGGTGAGCGATTAAGAGAAGACTTCACCTACGCGCTACTTTGGGGAACCGTTAGATCGAACTGGCGCAGTGAGCGATCGTCAAGATCGAGTACTAAGGTAGGTGACGTATCCGACAGCGTTTACGATGCCAGAGATCGCCTTCAAAGAGCTCTCTCAACTGTCGGACCGGAACTCTCCGGCGTTCTCATGGATGTATGCTGTTTCTTGAAATCTCTGAAACAGGTAGAGAGCGAGCGCCAGTGGCCGCAACGAACGGCCAAGATTGTTCTGGGGTTGGCACTAGACCGACTTGCGACACATTACGGTTCGTCTCGTAATCGTGCTGTCGGTCCAAAAAATGCTCAGATGGCGAGCTGGGCAGCGTCTAATTCAGAGTTAGAGCTGCAGACGCATCATCCTTGATACGCTGAACCATGGAACTCAGCCCATTGGAACGCTGAGGCGTCAGATGTTCTTTGAGGCCAATCTTGCCAAATATGCTTTCGATGTCCGTTGCAAGAATTTCCTTTGCAGAAACACCGGAGTATTGCGCAAGAACGATAGCAACAAGACCGCGAACAATGTGGGCATCGCTGTCGCCCTTATAGAATAGGATCGGGCCTTTATCGGTATCTTCCTGAATGTTCTTCGAAAGCCAGACCTGAGAAACACAGCCATGAACGCGGTTTTCCTCACTGCGTTCATCATCTGTTAGGGGTTCAAGTTCGCGGCCCAGCTCGATGACATAGCGATAGCGGTCTTCCCAGTCTTCGAGGAATTCAAAGCCTTCCAGAATATCAGCGATCGCAGTGGTCATAATACTATTCTTTCACTCAGGGTTTTGCAGGCGTTTCTACCGCGCCATTCGGTCAGGGGCAATACGATTGGATTCAAAATATAAAACGGCCCACACTCCAAGCTAGAGTATAGGCCATAAAAGGCTCAGTATTATGGAGATTGGTCTTAATTCCGACCGTAATAAAGCGGATTAGGACGCGGCAACGGCACAGCAGCAACCGGAGTTGCATAGATTGGCTGAACTTCAGCAAACAGACCTTGTTCAGATGGATCTGCTTGCGCAGAGCTGTTCTGTTGCTGGCCTTGATTGAGTTGCCATGGAATGTCCCGATCAGCTGAACTAAGTGTACCGGAATGTGCAGGCTCGTCTGATGGGCTTGTAAGGCTCGGCAGCAGCTGGCCTGCCGCAACTTCATCAAACGGGATAGCTTCGATAGCATCCTGGGCTGAAGGCAGAGCAGCAAACTTTGTGTGTTGCAGGTCTTCTGCCTCACTGTCGCTGAGGTAATTGTAAGTCAAGCGAGCAGCTTCTTTTGCCTTTAAACCGACGAGAGTGATGACTGAACCGCCCATCTCGCAAGCATTGGGATTACGATCACAAAAGCCGCCAAGGTCCTTCACGGTGGATTGTGCTGCAAGGTAAACCTGAACGATGCCAATAGATGGTGCGTCCTCATCGCTGCCAGTTCCAATTGGAAGCAGAAGCAGTACAAGTCCGATCCAAAATGTGGTTCTAAGCAAAAAGAACATTGGCTTCGCCCGTGGGTTTCAAGTGTGCCGAATAGGCCGACAACTTTTAGATAGTCGTTTAACTTGTTGAAACTATAGGGTTTACTCTCAAATATATCATATATTGTTCTCAATAAAATTGAATCAAACTTTATGTAAATTTGTAAACTACTGAAATTTATGGTTATTTTTCGTCTTTCGAAAATCTGGCGAAGCGTATCTATGATTAATAAAAGGTGTAGAAAAAGTATCCCAGCGGTATCTTATTGAACTGAAAAACCACCAGATGGGGCTCACAATTAAAACTCAGAAGTGCACATAAGAGTTTTTTTAAGCAAAACTTGATAGAAACAGGAGGACTGGAAAACCGGAGTATAGCCCAATTTAACCCAAGGTTTTATGGTGGTTCTCAGTGGGCAGAGAGCTATTCAAAGTGGACTTGCTGAGGTGAGGGCGATATCTCTAACCTCTCAGGAAGACATCAGTTAAAACTGGTAGTGACTTAGTACTCGGGTAACACACAAATTGCGTTGAAAGAGGTAGTACTTGATGGTGGGGCGAAAGCCAAACGGCAAAAAAGCGAGCAAAGGTGGAGCCCGTAGGGGGTCTGCACAAACGCAGCCTGATGGTGATTACCAAATGCATGTGGACTATGACGAAGACGGTGTTTTCTATGAAAATGGCGAAGTCGATCATGCTGCTGTTGCTAACGCTGCCTCCAAAAAGTCTCCAGGCATGAATAAGCTCTCCACACTGGTGCTGTTAGGATTCGTTGGCATGGCATCGCTGATCGCGGTGAACGCTGCCTTTTTGCAAGATGCCAAGCATCCCTCTCCAATGATCGCCACTCGGGTTTCTCAAAGCCAGTTAGATAGCTCAGAACTTGTAAGAGCAACTCAGAGATTGAGGCAGCAAGAGTTAGTCTCTGAAGTGCAAAAGGAACTGCGCCGTTTAGGGGTGTATCCAGGCAGCCTGGATGGCCAGTTCGGTCCCGCGACAGAACGGGCAGTCCGCGCTTATCAAAGACAACGCGCAATGAATGAAAACGGGCAGGTGACCGAAGCGCTGCTTGCACGGCTTACAATGGACTTTGCCGCGTTTACGCCGTCTCCAAACACTGCGTCTGCTGAAGGAGCTGAGATTCCTATTCCTCGGGCAAGTCCTGAGGAAATTGAAGCATTGATGCAAAGTGGCTCCAATCTGACACAAGTCTCCGGTCAAACGGATGCAATGACTGAGCGCATCAAGCGCCTGCAAAAAACACTAGCGGATCTGGGGTACGGCCCGCTTACAATTGATGGTATTCCGGGCGGACAGACCGCTTCTGCAATTGCCGCATTCCAACGCGATAATGCTTTGCAGATAGACGGGCAAATGAGCGAAGCTCTCTTCTCTAAGCTTGCTACAGTCAGTGGCACACGGATCTGATAGCGCGACCAATTCTATAAGAAAGACAACTTGATGCGAGTAACCTCTGAATTTTGGGTCGCTGCTTACACACGCCGGTGCTTCGGGGAAGGTGCTTTCGCAGGCATACGCCGCAAAGGCGCGCTGGAAGCAGGGGCCATCTTCATCATTGTTGATCGGTTGGACACGACCTACGACTTTTACGGTCCTGCGCCACAGTCTTTCTTTGAAGAGGAAAAGCCACTTGATCGCGAGTTTGAATGTTTGATGGAAAAGACTTCACGAGAGGAAATTGAAGCCAAACTCACACGCGAAGAACGCATGGACCCTGACTTCTGGGTTGTCGAAGTTGAAGATAAGGAGGCCAGAAGCTTCCTGTCACTGCCAAAAGAGCCGGGGCCTGAAGATTTATTCTCAGGCTTTAAGGGTCGCAAGTTCTGAATGGTAGTGCGAGGGCCGCGTTAAAGACGTGCTCTGGGCTTTAAATTCCCGCGCAACTGTCTCGGTTGCCTCAAAAATCGTGTGATAGCGAGGCTGGGAAGGCTCTCCACTCCAGCTGCAGAGCAACTGTCGCGCAATCTTCTTGCTAACGCCAGCAGCAGACTTTTGCAGGTCTCTCATGCGATCCGTCTCAATGAGTGTGCCCCAAAATCGTACGAGCAGCTGATCGACAAGACGGGAAGAGAACCCAAGACCAACGAGTATGACAATGAACCCGTCTGGGGAAGAATGCGTACAGCATTGATGGATCTGGTCTGGAGTCATGCGGCAGGCGTGCGCCAGCTGGCCAACCATACTGGTGTGGCCAAATTTTAGCCCCCTAAGTGTTAGTTCCTGCGCCTCATTCTCCGTCAGTGTGTCAACCGCGTCATCTGAAGCAGAAGCATCTTTCAAGCTTGCCGAAAGGTCTTTGTATGATGATATCGGTGCGCTCTCCAGGAAGAGACTAAGCAGATCTTCAACAAGCTCATCAGAGTAAATAGCTGGATGTGAAGGGGCAACGGTACTCCTGGAATTGAGAGCAACGTATTCTCCAATCATCTGGTCATGGTCAATTGCAAGAGCTTTCATCACGGCCTCCGGAGCATGAGAGATCGGGCACAACAGATGTGCTACCTTCAGTCGACTTGCCGCAGTGGCTGATGACAGGTGCTGCAGCGCTAACTCCTCATACATATGAGAGCTTGCATGAGAATGGCTGGTTTGAGCAAAAGCCTCTGTTGCTGCGATTAAGAGTTGAGACCTGTCTTCCATGAGTGAATGAACCTGTATACGAAAAACAATGATTTCTCGATGTTTTTCGCAATCGCTAGAAATACACAGCGACACATATGACATCGAATAGAATTACTAGCTAAATTTAGGAGCAAATGCTTTACAGCTCATTAACTGAAACTCCGCTTAACTGAGACTTGGAAGAACCACGAAATTGACCGGTAAATGTGCCAGAGGATAAACGATGGGTACACTTCATGATCTCGTGACTGAGCGTTCGCGCAGGCAACCTTTACAGATACGCAGAGGCTTTGACCGCCAGGTTTCATCAGCCCAGATCCATATATTCCCGGGTGTCTACAAAATGCCGTCGGGATTAGCCTGCCGCTGTAGAATTGGTGTTATTCGCGTTGTAGAAGAGCACTCGGAATACGAGAGGGACTAGCTTCCTACGTTCTTTGCCTGTATCTCCATTGCTGCAAGCAGTGGGATTGTGAGTCATGGGCGAGTTCGGGAAAACAGAGTTGATCAGCAAAGGTCGGGCCTTTGCAACTTGTCTCCTACTTGTGTCTTCAACCAGCCTGCTGTTGTCTGCCTGCGCCAAACCTACTGGAGATTTTGGCCGAGCAAAGCCAAATTTCCTTCATGACCGCGTCGCAGAAGATCTGGGTATGCTCTACCGCTATTCCCAGAAGCAAGACGTTTCCAACCTCAATTTGACAGATCAGGAAAATGAACTGCGTGATCGCGGATGGACGCTGGTTGTTCCTCCGGCCTCTGAGGATTGGATCGGAGCCAACAAGGCTCAGTTGGAACGTCAGGGTTTTTTGAAAGATCCATACGCTGCGATCAATCCATCAAACTATTACGTTTATCTGCGCTCGGATAAGTACCGCTCCAGCGAAACGCGTTATACCCGTCTGATTGATGACATGAGGTCCGATCAAAAGCTCCTCCTGCCGTTTTGTAAAATTGCCCGTCAGGTTCTGGTGAGTGATCATGAGCGTCTGGAGGCACTGAGCCGCCAAACTCAGGTGAGCCCTCAGTTCGCAACGGGAGTAAAGGCGAGAGTGCGCGAGAATAAGTCCTTCGTAGACTGGGTGCTCCGCGCCACAGGTCGCCGCCTGCAGGCCTATCAGATCGCCATCAATGCGCTCGAAGTGGAAACTCCGTCTGCCCAGCAAATCTGGGACGCGAGCAAAGGTTATGAGCAGCTGCGCCGCACCTACGAAGAATTGCCCTCCCAATGCTATGCCGAGGTCAAGCGTCAGGCAGAACAGGTCGAAAAACCGTCCCGCATCTTTACCGGATGGGGTTTGGAGAGCGCTGTCCCGCAAAAATAGCCGGGGAGGTGCTCTAAATCTTTGGTAGATCAGAGCAAGTTGCGGATCGCAGCGCTGCGGAGATCTGTGGCAGATACGCGTTAGACGGCGCAAAGGCACGGAACAGCGCAAACCCCCTCAGCTCATTCGTCTCAACCACAATCATTTCTTCCAGGTCTTCTGGCGGGTTCTCGCGCAGGATCGAAAGCTGCTGCGGTGTCAGTACCAGCATGCGCACAGTTTCGCCCTCAGACGTCTTATCATTGAGACTGTAAGTCACCTGTCCCTTTTCATTGAACAGGCCAAGCGACCAGAACGGAGATGGAGCAAAAGCGCTTACAATCAATGGGCCGTTCTCTAGGGAATAACGGCAGATCGCATGGCGCATAGATGGGTCGAGATCCGGCAGAGGCTCACTGCGTGGCAGGATCGGTGGCAACATCTGAAAACTGCGATCCGCACCAAAGCCGCCAACGCGTTCATAGGGGGAATGTGGAACATAAGCGGGAATGCTCAAAACAATGGCCACATGAATTATCCCCGCGACGAGCAATCCGCCGACGCCCCATAAAATCCAGCGGGGGGAAATGTAAATGTCCTGCAGTTTTTTGAGGAGATCATTCATTTGCAGCTCACCAATTCAACAGCAGGCATCACAGGGGCACTCAAACCGGCACCCGTGGTGTAGGGGATATCGTAAAGACGCATGGCAAACACCAGCCCGTTACTCCCCCCGGTTGGCAACCAGTTCCCGGGCCGGGCTTCAGGAGAAACCTGAATTGCAAACGCGCCTGTGTGATCCGTCAAAAGCCCATGGCTATGCAAGGAGGCGCGTCCAGCATCAGTCGCAAGCAGCTCCAGGGCGTTGTTCAAAGCCGTAATGGTCCAAAGCCGGGTAGATGGCACCTTACCGGCAATTCGGTAATTGCACTGGGGGTCTAGCGCCCGTCCGCTGTCATCAAAGGCAGCGTAAAACGCAATGCCTTCACCGCTTCCAAGCGGCACGCGCCCGGTTCGTGCAAAGATCGCTGTACTGTAAGGGTCACTGTCGATCGTCCCTGCATGCGGGTGCGCAACCCACACACCGCTTTCCAATGCGCTGAACGGAGAGCCTCTGTTCAGCGACAGATAAGCACTGCCTATCCCCACGATCAAAGCAATCATGATGGAGAATAAGAACGGTCCGAACGAGAAAAACGGCGCTTTGAAAAGCAATGGCGAAATATGAGGCCAAGGCTTTTGCCAGGAGGTTTCTCCATCAAAAATCTGAGTGGTTTCTGGTTCGCGAACCGCCACCAAAGGCATGTGAGGGGTGTGGGTCATCGGGTATACGTCACATCCGCCTGTGCGTCAGAGCCCAGTTGGGCCTGCACGTTTGACTGAGAAGTACTGTTGAATGGAAGCGCACGCAGCCGCTTCCCAAGCGCTTCCAAAACTTGCTGCGATGTTCTGTTGAGCAGTTCAGGTGGACCAGTCACCTCAACATCACTGAGACCATTCGCGGCAATAACATCCTTACCTTCAGGCGGCTCCACACCGGGCATAGCTTTCAGCTCCAACCCCTGGTGCGCATATTTCATAAAGTTGCCCCAGGTCATCGCAGGTAAACTACCCCCGGTCATGCGGCGCGAAGAGGAGAAGTCGTCGTTTCCGTACCAGACCGCAGCTGCAAGGTTGCCCGTGTAGCCAATGAACCAGGCATCGCGATAAGCCTGTGTCGTGCCAGTCTTACCGGCCGCAGTAATCCCCTCCAACCGAGCACGTCGGCCAGTGCCACGTTCCACCACGTTCACCAGGATATCATTCATCATCGAGACCTTATCAAACGGTAGAATCCGCAGAGAAGGGCCAGCGTCACGATCATGGTTGTAAAGCAACTCACCTTTTGAATTACGCAGCTCTAGTATGGCGTAGGGGTCAACCTTCTTCCCGCCAGCTGCGAAGGCCGCGTAGGAACTTGTCATATCAAGAACCGTAACTTCAGAGACGCCAAGCGGCATAGCACGCGTAATACGCAGCTCGCTGTTGATGCCCATCATATAGGCTGTGGTTGCAATCTTATCGCGTCCGATGGCCTGTGCCAGACGAACGGGAATCGTATTGATCGACTTGGTCAAAGCCGTCTTAAGCGTCACGGCACCTGCATAGCGGCGGGTATAATTGCGTGGGCTCCAGCCGCCGATGTTGATCGGACGATCGGGGACAACACTCTCGCTTTCATATCCATTCAAGAAGGCTGTCATATATACAAACGGTTTGAACGAGGAACCCGGCTGGCGAAGTGCATCCGTTGCTCTGTTGAACTGGCTTTCATCATAATCGCGCCCACCAACCATAGAGCGCACCGCGCCCTCTGTGGTGATAACTGTCATAGCCGCTTCTTCAACGCCGTAACGTTTGCCGTATTGGCGTAGTGTGCTTTCGATTTGGTTGGTAGCTTCCCGTTGCAGGCCCGGATCAAGCGTGGTGCGAACGGAGATAACCCTGTCATTACTGAGCTCTGGGTACTGTTCAGCAAGGTCTTTCACCTGTTCAAACGCCCAGTCGAGGAAGTGATCTGGAGCCTGGCTTTTGCTCCGGTCAATCGCCTCGGCCGGATTACGCCGGGCGCCAATAACTTGTCCCTCAGTCATGAAGCCAGCTTGCACGATATTCGTCAGCACCTCATTGGCGCGGGCACGGGCCGAGGGCAGGTTTTTATGCGGGGCATACTTGGAAGGGGCCTTATAAAGCCCTGCTAACATTGCAGCTTCTGCCAGTGAAATTTCGCGTACGTCTTTGCCGAAGTAAAATTCTGAAGCGGCGGCGACGCCAAATGTCCCGCCGCCCATATAGGCGCGATCGAGGTATAATTTGAGAATTTCTCGCTTCGTCAGGTTCATCTCGAGCCATAAGGCGAGATAGGCCTCTTTGATTTTGCGTTGTAATGTGCGTTCGTTTGAAAGGAACAGGTTTTTTGCGAGCTGCTGTGTAATCGACGAGCCACCCTGCACAACAGAACGTGCTTTTATGTTGGCAACCATGGCGCGGAAGGTACCAACAAAGTCAATTCCCAAGTGATCAAAAAACCGTCTGTCTTCGGTAGCAAGGGTGGCCTGAATCACGTGATCAGGAATTTCATCCAATGGAATTTTGTCGTTCAGCAAAATGCCGCGTTTGCCGATCGGGTTCCCGAACCGGTCAAAAAAGCTGACAGAAAAGTCAGAGGTGGTTTTCCAGTCAGAGCGTTCCGTTGCTTTAAAGGCCGGCTGCGCGAAGGTCAGCACAATCAGGAAGCCGAACGCGCAATAGGTCAGCCCTTCAGAAGCAAGCCCTGCAATGAACCTGGAGGGGCCGCGCAGCGAGAAGCGACGCATGAAGGCCGAGTACTCACGAAAGAAGACCCCAAGAAACTGGGAGGTATGCCAAAGCGCAGAATCCAGCCATGCATCGGTTGCAAGCATCCGCTGAGATAGATCATGAAGGGTAAAAGATCGCTCCTTACCCTTTTTTCTCTCATTATCAGCAGAATTTTTCGTGACATTCTGCTTTTCGCTGTTATCAGAGTTCTCTTCCAAACTGATTACCCGTAGTACCGGTCACACCCCTGAATGCGCAAAGGGGGACAATGAACCAAACCGAAGAACTAGCTAAGCGACATCCTCGCGATATTCCCATCGGAATTTTGCAATGAGAACGACAAAAATGGTATCCGTAAACTCTGAGAGTCACCGCCCTTTCTGGCAGACCAAAACCCTAGATGAGATGACCCATGAAGAATGGGAGTCACTCTGTGATGGATGTGGACGCTGCTGCCTGAACAAACTTGAAGATTGGGACACAGGCGCAATCTACTGGACAAACGTCGCGTGCACTCTGCTGGATGGAACCACATGTAGGTGCAAAAACTATGAACAGCGCTTCGACACAGTGCCCGATTGCGTACAGCTTTCGCCGGAAACTGTAAGAACTTTGAAATGGTTACCGCCAACATGTGCGTATCGTCTAATCCGTGAGGGCAGGGATCTGTACTGGTGGCATCCGCTTGTTTCAAAAGATCCGCAGAGCGTGCATGACGCCGGAATCTCAGTCCAAGACAAAACCATCAGCGAAGATGGAATGGAGCCAGAAGAGTTCGAAAACTATCTCGTCGACTGGCCGGATGAGGAATACACCAAAGACTGATCCTGCAAAATATGTTTATTTTCAATTACTTCTCCACAGGTGAGAAGCGGGTATAAGTCAAAATTCAAAGCAATTGTAAAGCCAGTGCAGTGCCTCAGGGCCTGCGCTTTTTTGAATGTCTCATCAAAGCCTTACAGCTTTCTTTATTTAAAGTTGAACGAGTTTCAATCCTAACGTGAAACGGGGATAAGTGTCCATGCCTCTTTGGGTGACTTGACCTAGGAATATAATCTTGACAGCGCACCGCTGTTTTGATAGGGTTTGGGCATGCTAGAGAAAGTGTGACGGTGCCTGCAGAGGCAATTCAGCTCTTTCTATCTGCACTACATTTTAGAGAATTTACCAGCTGCTCCTTGTTTCAATGGGCGGCTTTTTTTGTGCCTAAAGCGTATCGCCGAAAAGTAGGCACCGGTTTTCGGATCAAGATACGCAATCAATTTTAGCGACGGGAGGGGATATGGCAGAGGAACAGGAGCCTCAACTGGAGGGCGACCAGGCGATACGACTGCGTGTGCCATTAGAGGTCTGGCAGGTTGTTCGCCGCATGGTGGAAGAAGAAGCCATCTCAATTGCGGATATTGCCCGCAAAACAGGCCTGCCGAGCAGCACTATCACCACCAAGATCAAACGGGAAGGATGGCTGCGGAAGTGGGAACTGGCGCAGGAGCTTGCCAGCTCTCAGCCAGAGGAGCGCAAGCGCCTGATCGCTCGTCTCTATGCTGCCTTCGAAAAGCAGGTCAGCACACTGGAAGCCAAACTGAAAAAGCTAAGCGGTGATCCGCAATCAGCAGCGGGTGAGATGGATGCCACGGCAAAAGCCATCACCAGCCTCGCCAAGACGCTGGATATGTTGATCGACCTGCAGCAAGCACACGGTGAGGACAACACAGAAGAGGTGAGTGATGACCAGATGCGACAACAGCTTTCGCAGCGCATTGAAAGCTTGTGTAGCGCAGGGCAAACTTCATGACTTTGTCGCCTCCTTGAATGCACATGAACTGAGTTATCTTCAATATAACTGGCAGGTGTTCGCACACGCCCATCAACGCCCACCTGAGGGCAGTTGGACCACATGGCTGCTTATGGGCGGACGCGGTGCAGGCAAAACCAGAGCAGGGGCAGAATGGGTCAGGGGCAAGGTTGCAGGAGAAGCATGGGCTGGTCCGGCGGCTGGCAATATTGCGCTCGTCGGGCAAACCTATGCGGATGTGCGGGAGGTCATGATCGAGGGCATTTCTGGTCTGCTCACCGTCCACCCGGCAGGTCACAAGCCTCAGTGGAACCCATCACGCCGCCGTTTGGAATGGGCGAACGGAGCGGTCGCTCGGGCCTTTTCTTCAGAAGACCCTGAGGCTCTGCGCGGCCCCCAGTTTGATGCCGCCTGGTGTGATGAGGCAGGTAAGTGGAGCAACGCAACAGATACCTTCGACATGCTACAGTTTGGTCTGCGTCTTGGTGTGCAACCACAGCAGCTGGTGACCACAACGCCCAAATCCACGCCGCTGTTAAAGCTGCTGCTGCAAGACAAAGGCACCGTAGTGACCAAGGCTGGCACGAAAGCGAATGCCGCCTTTCTGGCAGAGGTTTTTCTGCAACAAATGACAGAGCGTTATGGCGGCACACGGCTCGGTAGGCAGGAGCTGGACGGCGAACTGATTGAAGACCGGGACGACGCTTTGTTCGCCCGCAAATGGTTCGAGATGGGCCGGGTGCGGGATGCTCCCGAACTGAAGCGCATTGTTGTTGCCGTGGACCCGCCGGCCACATCGGGCCGGACTGCAGATTCCTGTGGCATCGTTGCAGCAGGTATCACAGAGGCAGGTGACCTGCATGTCTTGCGAGACAGAACCGCCCAGGGCCTGCGCCCCGCTGCATGGGCTGAGCAAGCCATCAAACTCTATCATGAGCTGGAGGCGGATTGCTTATTGGCAGAGGTCAATCAAGGCGGTGAGATGGTGCGTGAGGTCATTGAAAGTGTCGATGCCAGCGTGCCGGTAAGGTCCGTCCACGCAACCAAAAGCAAGCGCCGCAGAGCAGAGCCAGTCGCCCTGCTGTACGAGCAAGGGCGTGTTCATCATTGCGGTGTCTTTCCTGAGCTGGAAGATGAACTCTCCGACTTTGGGGTTGGTGGCCTGAGCAACGGAAGGTCACCAGATCGGCTGGATGCACTGGTCTGGGCCATAACAGAACTCAACCGCCGCCCGGCAGGCAAACCACGCCTGCGCAAACTTTAAAAACATCAATAATTTGAAGGGTTAGCTCGCAAACTTGATTCTGTTTGTGAGGATTAGCCCTCCGTGTATCGCCGAAGAGTGGGAACCGGTTTTCGGATAAGGATACGCGAGAAAATGAGTTAAAGCTGTTTATCAAGGCAGACCAAAAGCAAACAGCTTTTGTGCACTCAAATACATGAATCAAAACATTAAGTTAGAGCGAAAAGGACTCTGATCTCATGGGGTTACGCAGACTTCTTGATTCAGTTTTTTCACCAGTAACTGAGCAAAAGGCATCGCGGGCAAAATCAGTCGCCTTCATGCGGTTTGGTGAAGGGGCCGTCTGGACCCCGCGCAACTATGAATCACTTATAAACCAAGGGTATTTACGAAATCCTATCGCCTACAGATGCGTGCGTCTCATCTCCGAAGCCGCCGCAAACGTGTCCCTCACTGTAAAGGTGGGCGATGAAGAGCTGGAAGCCCATCCCCTGATGGAACTTCTGAACCAGCCCACCCCCATGCAAACACGGCGCTCGTTTCTGGAGGAGGTCTACGGCTTCCTGCTGGTCTCCGGCAATGCGTATGTAGAGGCCGTCTCGCTGGAAAGCGCACCGCGCGAGCTCCACGCTCTCAGGCCCGACCGCATGAAGGTGCTGGTGGATGAGGCTGGTTGGGTGGAGGCCTACGAGTATCAGGTGGCAGGTAGAAAAGTGGAACTGCGCAAAGCGCCCGGTGACAAGGTCCAGCCCGTTCTGCACATCAAGCTCTTCAACCCGCTCAACGACCACTACGGCTTCGCGCCCATCGAGGCCGCGCAAATTGCCCTCGACATTCATAACGCCGCCGGAGACTGGAACAAGTCTCTGCTCGATAATGCTGCCTGCCCAACCGGTGCGCTGGTCTATGGTGCAGGCGATGCCATGAACATGACGGACGACCAGTTTCACCGCCTCAAGGAGGAGCTGGAAAGCTCCTATCAGGGGGCAAAGAATGCTGGCCGCCCCATGTTGCTGGAAGGTGGGCTGGACTGGAAGCAGATGGGTATGTCGCCCAAGGATATGGACTTTATTGAGCTGAAGAATGTCGCTGCCCGCGAAATCGCATTGGCCTTCGGCGTGCCGCCTATGTTGCTCGGTATTCCAGGAGACAACACCTATGCCAACTATCAGGAAGCCAACCGCGCCTTCTGGCGCCTGACGGTTGTGCCGCTCGCCGCGCGGGTTCTCTCCGAGCTCTCCAATTGGCTCTCTGCAGCCTATGACGAACAGGTCACGCTGGAGCTGGACCTTGATGCTGTCGAAGCGCTGGCGCTGGAACGCAAAGCACTGTGGGATCGCATCACTGCAGCGGACTTCCTCTCCCGCGATGAAAAGCGCATCGCCGTTGGATATGGGGCGGAGGGCAAAGATGAATGATCTGCTGGCAGCGCTCGCTGCAAAAGGGGACCTTGCCCATGTGGCGCTTAGCGCCTGGGCAGGCACCTCCACATCGCTGCTCCTATGGGCATTAAAGCAAGTCATCCGGTTCAATCGCAGGTTCGAGGAGTTCATGAGTGAACTGGAAAAACTCAACCAGCTGCTCCGCATGGATCCATGAAAATCGCACCCTCTGACTATTGAGATTATTTGAAAGGTTGAAGGTGAAGCCTTGATCCAAAATCACAAAGCACAAGCCGTGCCCGTTGAGCAAAAACAGCAGCCAACGCAGCGCGGCAATGAAGCCCCTGCACAGACCTTCGCCAACTTTACCAAGGCCCTCGCCGGAGCATTGGTGGAGCGACGCGCGGCAAAGTCGGAGGGAGCAAACTCGGGCAGAAAAAACAATTGAAAGCTCGCTAAGGGAGGCAATCAATTTGAACACAGATCACCCCATCGCCATTGAGGGCTACGCCAGCCGGTTTGAACTGAGCGATCAGGGCGGCGACGTGATGCGCAAAGGTGCATTTCAAAACACGCTGCAAAAGCAAAAACTCACGGATGTTAAAATGCTCTGGCAGCACGATCCATCCCACCCCATTGGCAAGTGGCTGCACATTCAGGAGGACAGCATCGGCCTCTTTGTAAAGGGCTTGCTCTATCCGGGTATCACGCAGGGCCGGCAAGCTATCGCCATGGTGCAAACGGGTATTCTGGACGGACTGTCCATCGGCTTCAAAACCCGCCGCGCCCAGCGCAACAGCAAAACCGGCAGGCGGGATGTGCTGGCGGTAGATCTCTGGGAGATCTCGCTGGTCACGTTCCCGTTGCTGCCATCAGCACGGCTGATTGTGGTCTCCTGAAGCTCCCGATTATTTGAAAGTACGATCTGTGGTTCCAATCGGCGCCGCAGTTTTTTTATATGCTTTACGAGGAAAATAATCCTATGAGAAATACATGTAATCCAGCATTAGAGACCAAAGACTTCGCAAGGGAAGCTGCAGGAAAATCAGCTCATCCCGCACTTTCTGGGCCGGCAACAGGGCAGTTTGTGTCTGGCATAGAGGCCTCTGGCAGCTTCAACCAGCTGAACCACGCTTATTCTGAGTACACCCAGACCAACGACATGCGTCTGGCTGAGCTGGAGCAAAAATCCGGCTCGGATGCGCTTTTGGACGAAAAACTGGCCCGTCTGGACGAGATTATCGACGGTCAGCTGCGCCACCTGAATGAGCTTCAACTCAAATCCCAGCGCTTGCCGCGCTCAACGCCAGAAACCACCGGCGGCCCATCAGCTGAGGTAGAGCACAAATCTGCGTTTGAGACCTACATGCGTGACGGGCAGGAGACCCGCCTTAAAACGCTGGAGCAAAAGGCCATGTCCTCCGGCACTGCCGGCGATGGCGGATATCTGGTGCCGGAGCAGCTGGAAACGGACATCCTGCGCCGCATCACGGCCCTGTCCCCCATCCGCTCTATCGCGTCCAACCGCAAGATCTCCGGCGCGTCTTACCGCCGTCCTGTTGTGACGGTGAACCCGGATGCGGACTGGGAAGGCGAAACCGACGCCCGCAGCACCCCCACAAACGCAATGAAATTTGAGATGCGGGAGGTGAAGATCTTCGAGCTTTCTGCTCTGCCAGCCGTCACCCAAACCCTGCTGGATGACGCAGCGGTCAACATCGGGGAAATTCTGGCAGAAGAGGTGGAAACCGTCTTTGCAGAAAAAGAATCCGCCGCCTTCCTCAATGGCAACGGCACCAGTCAGCCGCAAGGGCTGCTCAAAGGCACAATTCACGGCACGCTGAATGATACAGGCCTCTCCATCGGGTCCATCAAGACAGGACAGGCAGGGGCGTTTCCCTCTTCCAACGGAAGCGATCTGCTGATCTCGCTGATATACGGGGTCAAAACCGCCATCCGCCGCAATGCCCGCTTCCTCTTCAATCGCAGAACGCAAGCTGCCATCCGCAAGCTGAAGGACGGGCAGGGCAACTACATCTGGCAACCACCTGCAGCTGCAGGCGCTGACCCAAGCCTCATGGGCTTCCCGGTCACTGAAGCTGAACACATGCCGGACATGACCGCAGGTTCTGATCCCTACGCCATCGCGTTTGGTGACTTCCACCGTGGCTACATGGTGGTGGACCGCGTCGGCATCTCTGTTCTGCGTGATCCGTACACCAGCAAACCAAACGTGCTGTTTTACATCACCAAACGCGTCGGTGGTGGCATCATGGATTTCGACGCCTACAAACTGCTGAACTTCAGCGCCTAATCATCTTCAACAACAATCGAGGAGGAGCCGCCGTGACGGCTATACTCACAGTGCCACCAGCTCTGGAGCCGGTTTCGCTCGCCCAGGCGCATGCGCAGCTCAGGGTCTCCCACACCCACGAGGATGATCTGATCGAGCGTCTGATCAAAGCCGCGCGGGAGCAAGTGGAGACCCTCACACGGCGGGCTCTTATTGATCAAGAGTGGCGGCTGCTTCTGGATGATCTTTCACCAGACCGCCTGATCCGCCTGCCTGTCGCGCCGGTCGCCCAAGTCCTGCAGGTCTACACCTATGACAGGGAAGGCAACCAACAGCTGGTGCCAGCGTCGAACTATCAGGTGGATTTGGCCGGAAATCCCGCCCGCCTGCGCTTCAAAGCAGGCGCCATCGGGTCTCTGCGTGACCTCAACGGCATCGAGGTTGACTTCAAAGCTGGCTACGGCTCAGCAGCAACCTCGGTTCCCGCAGGTCTGCAATCAGCCATCCTGATGCTGGTCGGCTTCTGGTATGAGCGCCGCACCATGCTGGAAGAAGGCCGCCTCACAGGCCTCATGCCCCACGGCTTCGAGGCAGCACTCTCGCCTTACAAGGTGCTCAGGATATGAGAGCAGCAGGCACACTCAACGAACCCCTGCTGTTACTCAGTCCAGAGATCACCAATGGCACGGATGGCTCTGTCACAAGGAGTTACCAGCAAATCGCCATGGTCTGGGGGCTGGTAGAGGCATCCACTGGCTCACAGAGTACCGTGGCAGGCCGTATCGCCAGCACTTACCCGCTCACGCTCACCCTTCGCCGCCGCACAGATGTGGCAGAGGGCTGGCGGGTGGAGCGGGGTGGACAGAGCCTCAGGGTAAAAGCGGTTCTCCCGCACTCAGAGCAGGCGCCCTTCATGCAAATCCTTTGTGAGCAAGAGGAGGGCGATGATGGGGGAGCTTGAGTTCCGCAAAGCCCTGTTTCAGGCAATCCACGCCAAGGCATCGCTAAAACCCTATCTGGGAGATCCAATGCGGGTGTTTGACGGCGTGCCAAGGGGAGCAACCTTGCCCTATGCAACGCTGGAGGCTGTCACCACACAATTGCTGACAGGCCATCTGGACGACGGCGGCAGGCTCACAGGCTCAATCGGCATCTACTCCCGCCATGCAGACCGGGCTCAAACCCAGGAGATCCTCCAGATCTTCAACGAACTGCTGGAGACGGGTGTCACGTCACCTGCCGGACTTGAAACCTCAGGCCTGACCATGACTGAAACCAGCTGCCGCCGTCTGGGCGATGGTCGCACATGGTACGGACGCATCAAATTCTCCGTCCTGCTGCAAAAGACGCATTAATACCAACCTTTGAGAGGAAAACAGATGGTCGCTCAGGCCGGAAAAGACCTGTTGTTGAAACTGGACACAGTGGGAGATGGAACCTTTGAAAGCGTTGCAGGCCTGCGCTCAAGACGCCTCGCCCTCAACGCCACGCCCATCGATATCACCGATGCAGAAAGCACAGGCCGCTGGCGCGAGCTGCTGGCGGGAGCCTCCACCCGCCACGCCTCACTTTCTGGCAGTGGTCTGTTTCGCGACAAAGCCTCCGCAGAAAAAGTCCGCACCGCTTTCTTTGCTGGAGAGCTGCGTCCATGGCAGATCATCCTGCCCGGCTTTGGAACACTGGAAGGCCCGTTTCACCTGTCTGCATTGGAATACTCCGGCGACTACCGATCTGAAGTCACCTTCGAGATCTCGCTGGAATCCGCCGGTGCTCTCACGTTCACCCCGCTAACCTGAGGAGTACAGGATGCCACCTAAAACCTATGGCAGAGGCGTTAATCGCAGGCGCGGTGAAGTCCTCGCAGACCTTGGCGGTCAAAAGCACATTCTTGTGCTCACTCTCGGGGCACTGGCAGAGCTGGAAGACGCGCTCAGCTGCAGCACATTACAGCAGCTGACAGAGCGGTTTTCCTCTGGGCAGCTGAGTGCTGCTGATATCATCAAAGTGCTCGGTGCAGGTCTTCGCGGGGGTGGACTTGTCATTGAGAACGAAGAGGTTGCAGAGCTCTCCTATGAAGGCGGCGTTGCAGCCCTTGCCAAGCTGGCAGGTGAACTGCTGGTCGCCACGTTCTCTCCACCTCAGCAGTCAAAATCATGAAGCGCGGGCAATCTAAAAACCAAGCTGTGCCCTGGCATGACCTGGTGCACAAAGCCTGCCGGGAGCTTGGCTGGTCACCGCACACCTTCTGGCAATCAACACTGGTTGAGCTGGAAATGGCTTTCACGCCACCGGGAACCCGTAATGCCCGCACGATCACACGAGGTGTACTGGAAGGGCTGCTGGCCCAGTTCCCAGACAAAGAGGATCAACAAACACCATGACCGATAGTTTTAATGAACCGCTGAACGTAGAAGATGCGCGCGAGTTGGAAACAACCATGCAAGAGGTCAACGCCCTTGCCAAAGAGTTCTCTTCAGAGCTTGGCAAAGGCCTGCAAAGCGCAGTCACCTCTGGCAAAGACCTGCAATCGATCCTCTCACAAGTCGCGCTCAACATGTCCAGCTCTGCACTCAACAGTGCCTTAAAGCCACTTGAAAACTTGCTTTCTGCCGGAATTTCATCAGCCATCGGCAATGTGGCAGGCGTAACGCCCTTTGCAAAAGGTGGTGTCGTTTCCAGCCCAACCATGTTTGCGGCAGGCAACACGGGTTTGGGGGTGATGGGGGAGGCCGGAGCAGAGGCAATCCTACCCTTGCAGCGCAGTAGTGATGGCCGTCTCGGCGTTGCCATGAACGCGGGCAGCACGCAGCCCAACGTCACAATAAATGTGGCGACACAGGATGTGCGCAGCTTTGAAAGATCTCAGGGGCAGATTGCGATGATAATGGCCCGCGCCACCGGACGGGGGCGACGCGGGCTATGACGTCGGCATTGAAGAGGAGGGACTCAAGGACCGACGTGGCTTTGCTACCGGACGGTGGTAGCAAACTTTTTGGAAAAATCCGTTGCTTTGCAAAGAGGGAGGAGCATCGACAACGGGTCTACGCAAATCACGCAGATAACTTTCCCATGTCAAACCTATTAGATGCTTCGCGGGCACCCAGCCTTGAGCCAAGTCAAACAGGAGGGTGAAATGCAACCATGTTTTGTTGATGAAACATTCCCACTTGGAATTTCCCTAGGGGCTTCTGTCAGAGTAGAAAAACGCAGTCAGGTCACAAGGTTACTCAATGGTGCAGAAACCCGAAACGCCATCTGGAAGGGAACGCGACGGCATTTTGATGTGGGGACCGGATTGCGCAGCTCGGCAGATCTGCAACGGGTACTCTCCTTCTTCGAAAAAGTGGGTGGTCGCCTCTGCGGATTCCGGTTTCGTGACCCCATGGATCATAAATCCTGCGCCTTTGATGCAACTCCATCTGCAACCGATGTGACGATCGGAACTGGCGACGGGACAACACCGACTTTCCAGCTCATCAAGCAATTGGGAGCGGCAAGCGTTGCCTGGCAACGCAAAATTACGAAACCAGTGGCAGGAACTGTCTCGGTTGCGGTCGCCGGTCAACTGAAAACCGTCGGCAGCGATGTGCTGCTCGATCCGTTAACAGGCATCCTGGAATTTCAAGCAGGCCACATTCCCTCAAACGATCAGGTGATCACGGCGGGTTTCCTGTTCGACACGCCCACACGCTTTGAAAGCGATCAGCTGGAAATCAACCTGCTGCACTTTGAGGCAGGGCAGGTACCGTCCATCCCACTCGTCGAACTTCTCATCTGAAACCAACTCTGCGAGCAAACCCATGTTCAATGCTGCTTTGAAAGAACACCTGACCGGTGAAGGCACAACCGTGGCCTACTGCTGGCGCTTAACCGCCCCATCTGGCCTCAGCCTTGGTTTCACCACCCACGACCACTCCATTACATTGCTTGGCAAATCCTATGAGCCCGGCATCGGACTGGATGGCACGCAGGCCATGGCTCAATCTGACTTTCAAGCCGGACAGGAAGAAGCTCTGGGCTTCCTTTCTTCCGACAGCTTGAGCGAAAAGGAGTTGAGTGCGGGCCTCTGGGACAATGCCGAAGTTGAGGTCTATCTGGTCAACTGGCAAAACCTGGAGGAGCACGAGTTACTCCGGCGCGGCTCCCTTGGCGAAGTCACAAGAGATGCCGATGTATTCCGCGCCGAGTTCCGCTCATTGGCCACCAAACTCTCTGAGCCCAAAGGCCGGCAACTCTCCCACCAATGTCATGCAGATCTGGGAGATACCAACTGCGGGATCAGTCTGGACGCCGCTGCCTACACAAGACAGGTGAGTATCACAGGCAAAGAGGACAGCAATCGGTTGGTCATCGAAGGCAACACCGATATCGGCACAGGTTGGTGGGCCTTCGGCAAGCTCATCTTTCAATCCGGCCCCTACGCCAATCAACCTTTGCGCATTGCCAGTCAACTCATAGAACAAGGCAATCACAAACTCACGCTCTGGGCACCCTTGTTACTGGAGCAAACTTATCCGTTATTCGCGTCCGTTTCCGCAGGCTGCGATAAAGGCTGGGGCAGCTGCCAGACGAAGTTCCAAAACACCGAGAACTTCCGAGGCTTTCCTCATATGCCGGGCAATGACTTCATCCTTGCCGGACCTGAAAGCCAATCTGCCGCCAACAACGGCGAAAAGCTGGTGGGGTGATCATGCAGCAGTCTTCCCAAACCCTCCTGAGAGAAGCGCGGAGCTGGGTCGGAACACCTTATCAGCATCAGGCAACAACCAAAGGTGCCGGCTGCGATTGTCTTGGCTTTATCCGCGGCCTCTATCGCTTTTTGCATCACACCGAACCATCCGTTCCCGCCAGTTACGCACCTGAATGGGCGGAGCTGAAAGGCGAGGACCAGTTGCTCAATGCTGCGCACCAGTATCTGAACGAGGTGCAAGGGTCTTTGCAAAAGCCAAAACCGGCGGAGGTCATTCTGTTTCGCTGGGCACCGCAGTCTCCCTGCAAACATCTCGGTTTCATGACCAGCAAAGACCGCTTCATCCATGCCTACGAGGCGGTGGGAGTGGTTGAAAGCCCACTGGTACCCATGTGGCGCAACAAGATTGCAGGGCGTTTTTCATTCTTCTCAAGTCAGTGATCCGGAAAGGACAGGACCATGGCAACAATGGTGCTATCAAGTGTTGGTGCAGCCGTTGGCGGCGCAGTCGGTGGCCCTTTCGGCGCCATCATAGGACAAACACTGGGGGCTCTTGGTGGGGCGTGGATCGATCAACAGATCTTCGGCGAAAACCGGGAACTCTCTGTCGGCAAGCTAGGCGACCTGCAATTACAAACCGCATCTGAAGGCGCATCTCTTCCCTTTGTCTATGGCCGTGTCCGAGTAACTGGCAACATCATCTGGGCAACGCGGCTGGAAGAGGTGGTCTCCGAAGAAAAGCAGGGCGGAAAATCCACCGGCTCATCGACCAATATCACCAGCCACAGCTACTTCGCCAACTTTGCCGTGGCCCTCTGTGAAGGCCCCATCACCGCAGTGCGCCGTGTTTGGGCCAACGGTACGGAGCTGGACACCAGCGCAATTAACATGAGGGTGTATCTGGGGGCAGAAGATCAACAACCCGACCCCTTGATCGAAGCCAAGCAAGGCACCGCGCCAGCCTATAAAGGCACCGCGTATGTGGTGTTCGAACGCCTCTCTCTGGCAGAGTTCGGCAACCGCATCCCTCAACTCGCCTTCGAAGTGCTCCGCTCCATTGAACTACTGGAAGAGCAGATCAAGGCAGTCACACTCATCCCCGGAGCAGGCGAATTCGCCTACCACCCGCAGGAAGTCATTGAGGAGCTGACCCCCGGCAACACCCGGAGCGTCAACCGCCATGGCAAGGGCGAGGAAACCGATCTGGTCCGCTCTTTGGATGAACTTCAGGCCCTCTGCCCAAACCTGAAAAGCGTCGCGCTCGTTGTCGCCTGGTTTGGCGATGACCTACGCGCTTCCCAGTGCACCATTCAGCCCAAAGTGACCTACCAGACCACAAAGCACTTGCCTGAGAACTGGAGCGTTGCAGGCCTGACCCGCGCTGAAGCACAAGAGGTCTCCCGCATCAATGACAGACCTGCCTATGGTGGCACACCCTCAGATGCTTCCGTCACAGAAGCCATCAAGGAACTGAAGCGCCTTGGCCTTGCTGTCATGTTCTACCCGTTCGTGATGATGGACATCCCCGATGACAATCAGTTGCCCGACCCGTATGGCGCAACCAAGCAGTCCAGCTTCCCCTGGCGCGGACGCATCACCTCTGACATCGCAGCAGGACAACCCGGAACACAGCAGGGAACCAGCGCAGTCACGCCGCAGATAGACGCTTTTGTCGGCTTAGGCAGTGACTGGCGGTTCCGCCGTTTCATCCTGCACTATGCCAATTTGGTAAAAGAGGCCGGTGGTGTGGAAGCGTTTCTCATCGGCTCAGAAATGCGCGGTCTCACCCAATGTTGGGCAGGCGGCAACGCGTTTCCTTTCGCTGATCACTTGCAAACGCTGGTCTCAGAGGTTCGCCAGATTGTCGGCAACCAGACCAAACTGTCCTACGCAGCCGATTGGAGCGAATATGCAGGCCACAGTCCCCAATCTGGAGACCTGCGTTTTCCCCTAGACCCACTCTGGGCGCATGCTGACATCAATTTTGTCGGCATCGATAACTACCTGCCACTATCGGACTTGCGTCAGAACGATGACCCGCAAACAGCCTACAACCTCAAGGAGCTTCGGGAGGGAGTAGCATCCGGCGAATATTACGACTGGTATTATGTCAATGACACAGACCGAGCTGAGAAAACCCGCAGCCCGATTACAGACGGAGCCTACAACAAGCCATGGGTGTTCCGGCAAAAAGACCTTAAGAACTGGTGGCAGAACCAACATTTTGAACGCACCGCAAATGCTGAACAAAACACGCCAACCCCCTGGGTGCCGCAATCCAAACCCATCTGGTTCACCGAACTCGGCTTTCCTGCTGTCGATAAAGGAACGAACCAGCCCAATGTCTTCGTGGATCCTAAATCTGCCGAAAGCGCATTGCCGCACTTCTCCAGCGGGCAACAGGATGACCTTGTCCAGCGTCGTGCATTGGAAGCAAGCCTCAGTTATTGGGGAACAGACCATCCGGACTGGCCGCAAGGCGACAATCCAGCCTCAAGTGCCTACGCAGGTACGATGGTCGATGCGGACAACGCCTTCCTCTGGACATGGGACGCCCGCCCGTTCCCTGAGTTCCCGACATATTCCGATGTCTGGGCAGATGGTCAGAACTGGCAGCTCGGCCATTGGCTGACAGGTCGTCTCGGCGCAACCTCTCTCTCAGGCCTCATCCGTGCCATGCGTGATGATTTTGGACACACACAAGAGCTGACAGAGATCGCTGAACTGGGCGAAACCCTCGAAGGTCTGATCGTGACAGGCCCAACGTCCTTACGCTCTGCGCTCTCTCCCATCCTGCAACTGGCCGGAGGCATCGCCGTTGATCGCGGAACCCATCTGGCCATCCTCCCCAAATACGCCAAGGCCACAGATTATGGAAAACTGAGCCTTGCTGACCTTTTGGAAGCTGAAGAGGAGGAGGGCTACATCTCCATCAGCCGCAATGATGGCAGCGACCTGCCAGCTGAACTTCGACTGCGGGGAATGGACCCCAATAACAATTATGAGCCTCTCGTCGTCTCCTCCCGCCGTCTGGAAGGCATGGACAGGCGCACCTCCAACATCCAGCTCCCCATCACAGCTTCGCTCCCCTCTGCCAAAAAGCTGGTTCAAAAAATGCACCAGAGCGTGTGGCTGGATCGGGAGACCCTTCAGTTTAAACTTGCTCTGAGTAAAATTGATCTGCGACCGGGGGATGTATTGGAACTTCCCGGTGAGCTTTTGGGGGATGACATGACGTCCTTTCAGTGCCGGATTGATCAGATCTCATCTGGTGCTCATCTAGACGTTCAGGCAATACGGTTCAACGGATATCCTAATACAGCTGCAGTAATCTCGGATGGATCATCACAACGATCTTTCAACGACACCACCTCAGGTCCGCCAATTGTCAGCATCTTGGATTTGCCAAGGTTCCACGGTGAGAGAGCGGATGATGGAAGCCCGGTGGTCGCTATCTACAATGCGAATTGGCCGAGCGCCTATCAGCTGTACAGTTCCAGCTCAGGTGAAGAATTCACACCGCTAGTACAGGTGACAGAACCAGCCACCACGGGCATATTGCAAGAACCTCTCACCTCTGGCCCACTTTGGCGATGGGATTTGGTCTCCCATATCACCGTAAAACTCTATGGCGGACAATTACAAAGCCGAAAGCTGCTTGATGTGCTGTCAGGCGCAAATGCCTGTGCCATTCGCAAAAATGAGGAGTGGGAAGTGATACAGTTCTGTAAAGCAGAACTGATCGCCCCCATGACCTACAAACTCACGCAGTTGCTCAGAGGACAATTGGGTACGGAGCATCTGGTTGCTTCGTCGAGCGCTGAGAACGCTGATTTCATCCTGTTAGATCAATCCCTGCTGAAACTGCCATGGACCAGTGACAAAGCCGATGTTGCCCTCTCATATCGTGTCGTTCCAGCTGGCAAGCCTCTGGGCTTTAAATGGGCAGTGAACACAAGCCATGCTGGAAAACAAAGCTCACTTAAACCATTCGCACCTGTTCATCTGAGTGCAAGCCAAACAGATAATGGTGATTTGGAACTTAAATGGATTCGCAGAGCCAGATGGGAGGCGGATAGCTGGGCAACGCCAGATATTCCGCTCCAAGAGGATAAACTTCAGTTTTCGGTCACGCTTTATCGTCAGGATGGGGGCGAAAATGAACGAACTGTTCTGCGTGAATATGAGGTGACACAGGAAAGCCTGACAATCCCACAAACCGAGCTGCAATCGTTATTTGGAGCAGGTCAGCATCTCTTAGCCTGTGAAGTTGCTCAAAACTCATCGAAATTCGGTTTGGGGACAACTTCAGATTGCTTGGCGAGCGTAACACTTTAACAATTGCTTTTACCGGATTATTTGCAAACCAAGCCAAGAAACATCACAGACCCCAGAGAATCTGCTAGGTCTTTGTTTTGAAATATATAACACCTCGTTCATGTGAGGTTCAGCCAGTGCCGGTTAGAAGACGCCCTATGAGACACCAATTCCACAACCTCTTTTTTCGCTCATTGATGGCACTGGCTTTGGCGGTAACGGTTTTTACATGGTCTGCACCTGCGCAGGCCGCGTGTTTGTCCTCCAGTCAGACAAGGCAGGCTGTCGCCAGCGGTCAGGCGCGGCCTCTGGGTTCGCTGCGGGTCAATGGGCAGATACTTTCAGCCAAACTCTGTGAGCGAGGAGGGGGATTGGTCTATGTGCTGTCCGTACTCAACAACGGCAACGTCTCGCAAGTGACGCTGGATGCACGAACAGGGCGCCGGTTGTAACCGAGCTGAGAAGAACTCTGGATAGAGATTTTTTTGCCTGAATTTGAACGAATTTTGAAAGCGATATTAGGCGATACTGCACATTCCTATCTGAAAACCGGTATCCACTTTTCAGATAGGAATGTGCAACTGAAAAATTAGAGCAGTCTGAACTGCTTTATGAGCCTGAGCGCTTGTGTGGGGTAGATCTTATGCGAATGTTGATCGTTGAAGATGATCGGGATTTGAACAGACAACTGTCTGAAGCGTTGGAAGACGCCGGTTACGTTGTCGACAAAGCATATGATGGCGAAGAAGGTCATTTCCTCGGCGATACTGAACCCTATGACGCTGTCATTCTGGATCTTGGTTTGCCGCAGATGGATGGTCTCAGTGTGCTGGAACGCTGGCGCAGAGACGGCCATTCCATGCCAGTCCTTATCCTGACGGCTCGTGATCGTTGGAGCGATAAAGTCGCCGGCATTGATGCAGGCGCAGATGATTACGTTGCAAAGCCCTTTCACATGGAAGAAGTGCTGGCACGGGTGCGGGCACTGGTGCGCCGCGCCGCTGGTCTGGCCTCCAACGAGATTTCCATTGGCGACATTGTTCTGGATACCAAAGCAAGCAAAGTGACGAAAAACGGCATGTCCGTAAAACTCACCTCTCACGAGTTCCGCCTGCTGTCTTATCTCATGCACCACAAAGGCCGTGTGATTTCCAGAACCGAATTGGTTGAACATTTGTACGATCAGGACTTTGACCGCGACTCCAACACCATTGAGGTGTTCGTAGGCCGATTGCGCAAGAAGTTTGGTAGTTCACTGATCGAGACCGTACGTGGATTGGGCTACAGGCTACAGGAAGAAAATGCCTGATAAGAACAGCGCAGACACCAACGACTTGCAGGGGCCGCTCAACTGGAATCCCATCAGGTTCATTCGCAAGAAGCAACAGGCGTCATTGGCATGGCGTCTGATTTTTGTTGCGGGCCTATGGGCTGTTGTCAGTCTTGTGGTTGCGGGTGCTATTCTTGTCGCTCTGTTTCGTGAAGCGGGTGAGAAAGCACTGGATGAACGCCTTGAAGTCCACATGACAGCAATTGTCAGTGCGCTTGCTGCGGAAGGCGACCAGCAAAACCCTGCATTACGACGTATCGGTGATCCACGGTTCAACATGCCGCTGTCGGGTTGGTATTGGACCGTGCAACGCGGTGGCAAAGTTCTGTTTGAAAGCGAATCTCTTTTTGGCGACACGCTACGCCTGCAAAACATGAAGGGCGAACTGGAACTCAAGCAAAACGTCACTGGTCCAGCTGGTCGGGATCTGCGTCTGCTGCAAAAACGCATCCAGTTCGGTGGACTTCAGCCGGTGACAATAGCAGTCGCAGGAAGCACCCGCGAGCTGGGCGAGAGTACGGCATCCTTTGCATGGCAAGCGGCGATCACACTTGGTGTTCTTGGGCTTGGCCTTGTCGCGGCCATCTTCTTGCAGGTGCGCTTTGGTTTACGTCCGCTAACTGAACTTCAGGAGAGTCTTGGTCGCGTTCGTCAGGGAAAAGAGGAAGAAGTTCAGGAAGATTTGCCCAAAGAGCTGAAACCGCTTGCTGTTGAACTCAATGCTCTCATCCACTCAAATAGAGAAGTAGTGGAACACTCCAGAACTCAGGTGGGAAATCTTGCCCATGCCCTGAAAACGCCTCTCTCTGTCATTACCAACGAGGCTAGAAGTTCAGATGAACCGCTCGCCCTGAAGGTTTCGGAGCAAGCGGATCTTATGAGAGGGCAAGTTCAGCACTATCTGGAAAAAGCACGAATGGCGGCTCAGCGCCGGGTGATCGGAGTGTCATGTGAGGCTGCTCCTGTCGTGTCGCGCATGGCGCGCGCTATGGAAAAAATCCATCGCGACAAAGAGCCGGAGATCACGGTTGATATGGATGAGACTCTGTTGTTCCGCGGGGAACAACAAGATCTGGAAGAAATCCTTGGGAACTTGTTGGATAACGCCTGCAAATGGTGTGATAAAAAAGTATCAGTGACGCTGAAAAACAACAATTCCTCTGCGTCACTCATTGCTCTGATCGTAGAAGACGATGGTCCTGGACTGGGTGCTGAAGAGAAAAAACGTGCACTGCGCAGAGGGCAAAGATTGGATGAAACTGTCCCCGGAACGGGTTTAGGTTTATCCATAATTGTTGACATTGCAGGTATTTACGGTGGTTCATTTGAACTTGGCGATAGCGAGTTAGGTGGATTGAAGGCAACGGTGATCTTGCCGTCTCTGACAATCTGATCTGTTTTGGGGCAGGGGTTGCATCTGTTTCAAACAGTACTGATAGTAAGTGTAACTGTGTTTTAAGGGGTTGCTCCACGAAAGTGTTTTCAAGCTAATGACGCTGCTTTGGTTTGAGGCCTTACTGGAAGACCTTGGAAGGGACGAAAGTGCCTTTCCGGAAAACGGATAAGTCGCAGAAGCGACAAAGAGGATGCATGTTGGTGCGAAACTGGAAAAAACTGATGGTCTTACCTGTCGTTGTTGGCGGTTTAGCCAGCTGTGCGACATCCGATCATGTCACCAGTGCTCAAACCGATGCCGAATCCTCGTCTATTTTCGGTTTCTGGTCTTCTGACAGTGAGCAAAACGCAGCAGCTCAGGCTGCAATCGACAGCGCCACAGAAGGTGAGTTGAAGCAACTGCTCAGAAGCGGTGACCTCGATACCGTCTATAAAGCACAGAGCAAAGCGTTGAATGCCTCTGATGCAGGCAACAAAGTTGTCTGGCGCAACCGATTCTCTGGCGCACAAGGCACAGTTAAGTCTGGTCCTGTCTATTACGTGAATGACCGCCGCTGCCGCGATTTCCAACATACCATCGCGTATGATGAGAAAACGCAGCTGATCAAAGGTGCGGCCTGTAAGGACGGTGAGCGCTGGGCAGCGCTGAACTAGCCCAAAATCCCTCGCTATAAGCAGTTTTTGCGGAAGGAAACACACCTTTCGCATGCGGAAAAGGCTGCTTATCAAGATTTGATTAAGCAATTCCGCCGATAATTTTGATCAACAAATACAATTTTAGCAGTTGTCGTCTGCTGCATGTTGTGAGGGTTGAGCGTGTATAAGCTCAACCAGTGTAAAGCTGAGTACCAGAGAGATTTGGATGCACGAGGTCAACCATAAAGCATTGCAAATGGAGAAGGTGTTAGGAGCCTTGTCTCAATCTGCTTTGCGGATGTTGGAACGGTCTGTCGATGATACGGTGCAAAGCGGAACATCTGTGCCAAATGCCGAACTCATGCTGCTCACTATTCGCAGGCTCCTTGGTGAAGCCTCTTACATTCCTGAGAATAAGCTATCTCTGGATACGCCACTTAAGCGCGCAATTCTAAGCCCCCTTCAACCATTCCTCACTCAAATACCGCTGAGCACGCCGCAGCAAGGTCGGATCGATGCCACAGTAATGGAGCCGCTCTGGACCTACATGCGCCAGGTGCTTCTTTCTAATGAGTTTACCGAAGCGGTAGAAGCCTTGGAAGAGCTGTGTCAGCAACAAGATTTGCCCACGACCCACGAAACCATCCAGAAAGCACTCCATACATGCGCTGAAGGTCTCCGTCTGCGTTTGGTTGCTGCTGCAAAAAAAGAGCTGGAAGCA
The DNA here is from genome assembly GCF_001623165.1 of Pseudovibrio sp. WM33. Lineage (NCBI taxonomy): Bacteria > Pseudomonadati > Pseudomonadota > Alphaproteobacteria > Hyphomicrobiales > Stappiaceae > Pseudovibrio > Pseudovibrio sp. WM33. The sequence goes on along the minus strand of NZ_LMCK01000139.1, from coordinate 96,295 downwards.
GCAGATCAAGACATTCAGATAAAGACAAAGCTTCGCCGCAAGGTTGGAGGCCACGTCAATTTTGATTTCCTCTGTGATGTTCTGGTGATCTTGGCAAGAGCGCCTGCATGGGAAAAGGTGATGGCAGACACTCCACCTTTTGCAGAAGACATCCTGTCCATGTCCTCCGGTAACAGTTTGCAAAACATGCGTGCCCATATGGAACAGCACAGAGCTGAGGCCAATTATCTTGCAGCGCTTTCATTCCTTCGTCTGGACGAAGCGCCTGTTGACCTCATTAAACTGGCTCAAACCCTCGCAGCTGTTCCTGCTCTTAAAGATGTTACGGGCACCCCTTATGCAGCCTTTATAGAGTTTGCTTTGTCTTCTTTGGAGCAAAGTGTGTCTGTCGTTGAAGGCTGGCGCATGGAAGAGGAGGCCATTGTTGGGCTTCCGGAAGCAGCCAATGCCTGCCTGCTACATTTTGAGGAACTGGAAGAACTCGAAGGCTTCAGCGCTTGCGGTCAATGGAACCAGCGCGCTGTTCAGCTCAAAAACCGCTTGTGTATTCTGCTACGCGATGAACTGCGCAACCTTCCGGCACAACTGGAGGAGGCAATTGCTTCAGAAGAAAAACCTGACCTTGCAGATTTGCAGGGTGGTTATCGGCTGGAGCAGATTCAGCGCGCCTATCACAAATGTTTGAGGGGATTAAAACTCGCCAAGTTAGCGTCGCAATATGCAGGTGTGCTTGGCTTGAACGAGCTGCAAATCTCAACCAGAGATCATGTCGAACGTTTCATCGATCGCAACTCCGAGAAGCTTTTGACAGCTCCCAAAGACGAGCAAAACGAGACCGAAAACCTTCCGAATTATGGCGAAATTTCGAGAAAATTGAGCCGTTTAATCTCGATGAGTGAGATCTCTCTGGAGCCGGAAGACACCGCGAACCTCATTCGCAGACAGAAGACTTACCTGAAAGATGCCGCCTAACCCCCTAGTAGTGCCTGCGTCTTTTAGAAAATAAGTGCAACTTCATAGGTATTTTGTGGGTATATGGCTTGTGCGACTGCCCGTCGCAGGGGGGGAACTGTTGCCTTTCACATTTAGAACCTGTCTATTTAAGCCACTATGACATTCTGGTTAGTTCTCGCAATTTTGACGGCGGCGGTCGCATTGGCCGTACTCGTTCCATTGGCTCGCTCTCCCAAGGTTCACCCTGATGAGCGCAATGATGAAGCTGTGTTTCGTGCCCAGCTCGAAGAAATACAAAAAGATCTTGAGCGCGGTGTAATCGCGCCGGACATGGCAGAAGCCGCCAAAATTGAAGTGTCGCGTCGCTTGTTAGCCGCGCACAAGCAAAACCAGGGAGACCACCAGTCAGCTCCCTCTAAAATGCGCATGCGCATTGTGCAGCTAACAGCGGTTGTTTTGGTACCTCTGGCAGCGCTAGGTATGTATTTACAATATGGTTCTCCGGAAATCCCTGACCAGCCACGTGCTGAGCGTTTGGCTGAAACCGCAGGGCAGGCTGATCTTGAAGTGCTGATTGCCAGGACTGAGGATCACCTCAAAGAAAACCCGAACGACGGACAGGGTTGGGCTGTAATCGCGCCTGTTTACATGCGTACCAGCCAATTTGAAAAGGCCCGCCGCGCCTATGCGCAGGCGTTGAGCCAGTTCCCTGAAAACCTCGATTTTATGGTTGGTTGGGCTGAAGCAAGCATTTTCGCAAACAACGGACAAGTGTCCGAAGAAGTTGAAAAAGTTTTGCGCCGGATCAATCTCGCTAAGCCTGAAATGCTGCAACCCTACTACTATCTGGCAATGGCTATGGGCCAGAAGGGCCAGATAAACGAAGCGCTGGCTGCCTGGAATGCTCTGCTGAAGACTGCAGATCAAAATGCTCCTTGGGTGGACGCAGCAAAAGCACAGCGTGACGAACTGATCGCACGAGGCGCTGTTGTATCTGGTGAGGCTGAGGCGATCCCGGCACTTGGACAGCCAGCTGGACCTTCTGCTGAAGAAGTTGAAGCAGCAGCTGAGATGAGTGCAGAAGATCGCAATGAAATGATCAACCAGATGGTTGTGCAGTTGGATGAACGCCTTAATGAACAAGGTGGTTCTGTTTCTGAGTGGGGCCGCCTGATACAGGCCCGCATTATTCTCGGGGAGCAAGTGGAGGCCGCACAAGCAGTCGCCCGCGCCAAGCAAAACCTGAAGGACGATGCGGCAGCACTGGAACAGATCAACCAACTGACCGCGAGCCTGAATTTGCGCCCTGCCGAATAAGGCAGGGGTTGCATATCTTTGATGAATGCCAAGCGATTTTCGGAAATAAGATATGTCTAGAACAAAGAGATAGAGCTTCCTTTGATGTTCTATTGAGCTGCAGAATACAAACGCCGTAAGGCATTAGTTGGCAACGTATCTACGGAACTGCGAGTATGACACGTAAACAAAAAAGACTCGGGCTTATTGGTCTTGCGGGATTGGTGCTGGGGTCAGCTGTCGGCTTGGTTCTTTATGGACTCTCCAGCAGCGTGACCTATTTCCAGAGCCCAAGCGACATCGCTGAACAGCAAGTTGAAGTTGGACAACGCATCCGTCTTGGCGGTCTGGTTGAAGATGACTCTCTCGATAAGAGCCGAGGCTCAGTGATCCTCTTCCGCGTGACCGATCAGGCAGAAGCTATCCCGGTTTCTTACAAGGGTATTTTGCCAGACCTGTTCCGTGAGGGGCAGGGCATCATCGCTGAAGGCCACATGAACGAGAAGGGTGTCTTTATTGCAGACACAGTTCTGGCCAAGCATGATGAAAGCTATATGCCAAAAGAGGTCTACGAGACCTTGAAGGAAGATGGCCATTGGATGGAAGAGGACCAGGCCGCCTCCGCAGAGCAAAGCATCAAAGTAAACTAAAAAGTAAAATCAATCGGCTCTGCCCAAAAGGGCCGGTTATCCAGCGCCAAATGGATACTAGGATATCGTAATGATAATTGAACTTGGCCACTATGCACTCATTCTGGCATTGGTAGTCGCGGCTGTTCAGTCGGTCTTTCCAGTGTGGGGTGCAGTGAATTCAGATCACCGTCTGATGGGGATGGCACCTGGCCTTGCCGTACTTATGTTCCTTTTGACTTGCGTTGCCTTCGCCGCATTGACCTGGGCATACTTGAACTCAGACTTCTCGCTTCTGAATACCTATCAGAACTCCCATAGTGACAAACCGCTGGTCTATAAGATCTCCGGTGTGTGGGGCAATCACGAAGGCTCTATCCTTCTCTGGGTGCTTATTCTGGTGCTGTTCGGTGCATTGGTTGCAGTGTTTTCACGCAACATTCCGCAGCGCCTCCGGGCTGCTACTCTTGGCGCTCAGGGCTGGGTTTCTTTTGCATTCCTGCTCTTCGTCATTGTTGCATCAAACCCGTTTACCCGTATCAGCCCTGCACCATTGCAAGGCTCGGGCCTCAACCCAATGCTGCAGGATGTCGGCTTGGCGATCCATCCGCCAATTCTTTACATTGGCTACGTTGGCTTCTCCATCGTGTTCGCGTTTGCTGCAGCTGCGCTCATTCTTGGTAAACTGGATGCCGCCTGGGCGCGTTGGGTACGTCCTTGGATCCTCGTAAGCTGGATCTTCCTGACCCTCGGCATCGCAATGGGCTCTTACTGGGCTTACTACGAGCTCGGCTGGGGTGGCTGGTGGTTCTGGGATCCGGTCGAAAACGCATCTTTTATGCCATGGCTCACTGGTACGGCTCTGCTGCACTCTGCAATCGTTATGGAACGTCGGGATGCTCTGAAGGTTTGGACTGTCTTCCTCGCACTGCTGACATTCTCCTTGTCGCTGCTGGGTACCTTCCTCGTCCGTTCTGGTGTTCTCACCTCCGTGCACGCATTCGCAGTTGATCCAGCACGTGGTCTCTTTATCCTTGCGATCCTGCTGATCTTTGTTGGTGGATCACTCACACTGTTTGCTTGGCGCGCACCATTGCTTCGTCAAGGTGGCCTGTTTGCACCAATCAGCCGCGAAGGTTCACTGGTACTGAACAACCTGTTCCTGACAACAGCTTGTGCTGCAGTGTTCGTTGGTACGCTTTACCCACTCGTTCTGGAAGCCTTCTCTGGCGACAAGATCTCCGTGGGTGCGCCATTCTTCAACCTGACATTCGGCCCAATCATGGTGCCAGTGTTGATCCTGATGCCATTTGGCCAGCTTTTGGCATGGAAGCGTGGTGATGCGTGGGGTGTCGCCCAACGATTGACCTCTGCTTTTGTGATCGCAATGCTCGCGACTGTCGGTCTGATCTGGTTCATGGGCGTTAGCACAACAAGCATTATGACAGCGCTCGGCTTCGGCTTGGCATTCTGGGCAATCTTTGGCTCCCTTTGGGAAATCATTGAACGTTCCCAGCTGTTCAAAATTGGCTTTGGTCGTTCCATGGCCCGTATCAAAGGCTTTGCACCAACCGTCTGGTCTACTGTGCTGGGCCATGCTGGTCTTGGGATTACCGTCCTGGGTATTGTGACGACAATGGCGTTTGAATCTGAACGCGTTGAAGTGATGCGTCCAGGCGATACCCTCGAACAGAACGGTTACAATGTGACCTATGAGAAGAGCTGGACTCAAAATGGTCCGAACTATCAGGAGATGGTCTCCCAGTATACTCTTCGCAAAGGTGGCAATGTTGTCGGTATCATGGAGCCATCTAAGCGCGCTTATAATGCCAGCGGAATGCCAATGAGTGAAACATCCATTGCGACCTTTGGCTTCTCGCAGGTGTACTTTGCAACGGGTGATTCTGACGAGAATGGTGGTATTGTTACCCGCATCTACTTCAAACCGCTGATCACACTGATCTGGATTGGTACTCTGCTTATGTCTTTGGGTGGCTGTATTGCACTCTTTGATCGTCGCCTGCGTGTTGGTGCTCCTGTTTCAGCCCGCAAGCGCAAAGGCGTAGCAGGCAGTGTTGCAACAGCAACCCCAACTCCGGCGGAGTAATGACCATGAAGATGAAGTTCGTACTGGTATTGATCTCTTCTATTCTTCTGGGAGCTCCAGCTGCCTATGCAGTTAACCCGGATGAAGTTTTGAAAGATCCTGTTCTGGAAGAACGTGCACGCGAAATTTCCAAGGAAGTGCGCTGCGTGGTCTGTCAAAACCAGTCCATCGACGACTCCAACGCTAAACTGGCGAAGGATCTACGCCTGTTGGTACGGGAGCGACTGGTAGAAGGGGACAGTAACAAGGAAGTCATGGACTATCTTGTTGACCGCTATGGTGAGTTTGTCCTTCTCAAACCGCGCTTTGCGTTCCACACCCTGTTTTTATGGGGCGGGGGACCTCTTGCATTGCTGCTGGGCGGCTTTTTCCTGTGGCGTACATCGCGAAAGAAAAAGCATGCGCCGCTGAAGAGCAGTACAGCGGGTGTCAAACCGCTCTCGGATGAAGAGCAAGCCGAACTCGACAAGCTCATGTCTTCTAAATAAGACTGATTGTAGAGCCTCGCAGACATGGTTTGCGGGGCTCACGTTTAATCACATCTTCTTGCAACCAATTGAATTGTAAAGGCGCCTGTAAGCGCGCACTAGATACCTGTCTCTTAATATATATTCCGAATGTGCCAGCTGCGCAGGAAATGACAGGAACAGTTCAAATGGCAAACGATCCCATTAAGTTGGAATTTGAAGGCTCTCAGGGAGCGCATCTTGCAGCGCGTCTGGACACACCAGATGGTGAACCAAAGGCCTATGCCCTGTTCGCTCATTGTTTCACTTGTTCCAAGGATCTTTCTGCAGCACGACGCATTGCATCTGCTCTAACCAAAGACGGGATTGCTGTTCTGCGCTTTGATTTTACTGGTCTCGGCAACAGCGGTGGTGATTTTGCATCCACCAACTTTTCATCCAACCTTCAGGACCTTGTTCGCGCCGCTGATTACCTGCGTGAGCATTATGAAGCACCAAAGCTGCTTGTAGGGCATTCTTTGGGTGGCGCAGCCGTCCTTGCAGCAGCCTCAGAGGTCCCCGAGGTAAAAGCAGTTGCCACAATTGGTGCACCAGCCTCAGCAGATCATGTGATTCATAACTTCGGGGCTTCCCTCGATGAGATAAAAGAAAAGGGCGAAGCAACCGTCCAGCTAGGTGAACGACCGTTTAAGATTAAACGTCAGTTTATCGAAGATCTTGAAGCGCAGGACGTTCGGTCGCGCGTTGCTGTGCTGAAAAAGGCGGTGCTGGTTCTTCATTCTCCGATTGATGCCACGGTTGGCATCGAGAATGCTGCTCAAATCTTTGAAGCAGCGAAGCATCCGAAATCATTTGTGTCTTTGGATGATGCCGATCATCTGCTGTTTAAATACAAAGATGCAGATTATGCAGCACGTGTGATTGCAGCATGGGCAAGCCGCTACACGCAGGGCTAACAAAAGCGAGGTGGGAGCAACTACGAAGTTTTCCCATCATTACAGAAGATTAATGTGGCAGATAGGTGTTTGTAAGGTTCGCTCTGGCATAGTCATTCTCAACGAAATGCAAAAGCCCCGTTTCCCCAGTTGGGCTGAGATTGACTAAATGGAGTTGAGCCAAATGAAGTTGACCAAGAACGCAAGTTCCAACGTTGTTTCCCTGTCTGCTGCAAAACCCACTTCCAAACGTCGTTCCCGTCTTCTTAATGGCACCATGGCGCTGGCAATTGCAGGTGCAATGGTTGCTCCGCTGACACTTGTTCCAGCAACTGCTCAAGCCGAGCCTGTTCGCGTAAATGCGCCGGCAATGCCAAGCTTTGTTGGTTTGGTCGAAGCCGTTCAGCCAACAGTTGTTTCCGTTCGTGTTCGCTCTGAGGTTAAAGAGAATGATCGTCTGGCGGGCATTCCTCCAATGTTCCGTGATATGCCGGATGATCATCCACTGCAGAAATTCTTCCGCGAGTTTGGTGGTCCAGGTGGTGAGCAAAAAAAGAAAGCCCCACCACGTAAGCGTTTCGATCAATCTCAAGGGTCCGGCTTCTTCATCTCTGATGATGGCTATGTGGTGACCAACGAACACGTGGTTGAAGGTGGAACTGAGTTCACAATCGTAACCAGTGAAGGCGAAGAACTGGAAGCCTCGCTGGTTGGTTCCGACAAGCGTTCTGATCTGGCTCTTCTGAAGGTGGAAAGCGAAGAAAAGTTTGAATACGTCGCCTTTACAGATGATGCTCCACTGGTTGGTGAATGGGTCGTCGCAGTTGGCAACCCATTCGGTTTGGGTGGCACTGTAACGGCTGGCATCGTCTCCGCCCGTGGTCGTGACATCGGCGCAGGCATCTATGATGATTTCCTCCAGATTGATGCTTCTGTGAACCGTGGCAACTCCGGTGGTCCTGCATTCAACGTGAAGGGTGAAGTAGTAGGCGTAAACTCCGCGATTGTGTCTCCAAGTGGTGGCAACGTGGGCATCGCATTTGCGATCCCGGCGCAGACTGCAAAAAAGATCATCTCTGACCTGAAAGAAGACGGCGCAGTAACCCGCGGTTGGCTTGGCGTTCAGATCCAGCCTGTGACCAAGGACATAGCTGAATCCCTCGGTCTGGAAAACGAAAACGGCACGCTGGTTGCGGAAGTTCAGGGCGATACTCCTGCAAAAGCTGCTGGCTTCCAGGCTGGTGACATCATCCTCAAAGTGGATGGTGAAGAAGTGAATGGCCCGCGTGAACTGGCAAAAGTCATCGCTGGATACTCACCAAATACCGAAGTGAAGATCGAATACTGGCGCAATGGCGAAATCGACACCGCGACTGTGAAGCTCGGCACCATTCCTGAAGAGAAAAAACAAGCCTCATCCAGCAAAAGCAAGGATGCGAATACCGCATTGGTAGACAGCCTAGGGCTGGAACTGGCAACTGCTGAACAGGCTGGTGTTGATGAAGAAGGCGTTGTTGTCACCAAAGTAGATCCAGATGGACCTGCTGCTGACAAAGGCCTCGCACCTGGTGCGATCATCACCGAAGTTGCTGGTGTTAAAGTTGAAACACCAACCGATGTTGCAGAACAGGTTGAAACAGCACGTGAACAAGGACGCAAGGCAGTTCTGCTGCGTGTCACCCGTGGTGAGAACACGCTCTTTGTAGCGATCCCGCTGGAAAAGGGCGAGGAATAAGCCACTTACAAGAATGCGGATCACGAGAAACGCCCCTCTCGTGATCCCTCGTCGAAACACCAAGAATACCCTCACAGGTGTTTCGGTTGTTTGAGGGGCTGATAGCAAGGGTAGCCCTCTACTTGATGTCAGTCCTAAAAACCAATGCTGGAAGAAAAGGCAGGGACCTTATCATCTGCCAACTTCACCTATAAAACTTATGCAAATGCTGACGGTTACCCCCAACAGCATTTGCTTTTTTTCGTTTCCCGTCAATGTGAGGAAACGAACAATGCCTTGCTCTGGGAAATGAAAAAATGAGAATCTTGATTATTGAAGATGATCGGGAAGCGGCAGACTATCTGCTCAAAGCACTGAAAGAAGCAGGGCACTCTCCTGATCACGCAGACAATGGCGAAGACGGACTTGAGCTGGCAATCTCCAACACGTGGGATGTGCTCGTCGTTGATCGCATGCTGCCAAAACGCGATGGCCTCTCCATCATCGAAACTTTGCGCGCCTCAGGTGATGAGACACCCGTATTGATCCTCTCAGCGCTCTCGCAAGTAGATGATCGCGTTACCGGTCTGCGTGCAGGTGGAGATGACTACCTCTCAAAACCCTACGCCTTTTCTGAGTTGCTCGCCCGCGTTGAAGTGCTGAGCCGCCGTAAAGCTGGTCCACAAGTGGAAACCAAGTTGCAAGTTGCTGATCTTGTTCTGGATCGCCTCGCGCACTCTGTTAACCGTGCTGGACAGGAGATAGTGCTGCAGCCCCGCGAGTTCCGCCTTCTTGAATACCTCATGAAGCATGCCGGACAGGTAGTGACACGCACCATGTTGCTGGAAAACGTCTGGGATTATCACTTTGATCCGCAGACCAACGTGATTGACGTTCACATCTCAAGGCTTCGGTCAAAGATCGACAAAGGGTTCGACTTCCCGTTGCTTCATACTGTTCGTGGTGCAGGGTATTCCATCCGTGACAGCTCTAACTAGGATCCTCTCAACCACAGCCTTCAAGCTGGCAGCAATCTACCTAACGTCGTTTACGGCGCTTTCTGTGTTTCTGTTCATCTTCATCTCGCAGAACACTGATGACCTGATGAACAAACAGGTGGTGCAGACGGTTGATGCAGAAATTCAGGGCCTTGCCGAACAATATGCACAAAACGGCATCAACGGACTCGTAGTTGGTGTGGAGCGTCGGGTCCGAAGCCCGAACTCAAATCTCTACCTCATTCTGGATTATTCCGGAAACGTCATTACAGGCAACATCGCCTACCTGCCTGAGAAAGTTCTCTCAGTGTCCGATGGCCGGATTCAGTTTGTCTCCTACACACCTCTAGGGTTTGCTGAGACGGACCAGAACAAAGCCAATGCGATCGTCCGCATCTTCGAACTGCCCGGCAACTTCAAGCTGCTGGTCGGACGTGATCTGGAAGATCAGGTCCATCTGAAAAGCTTGCTGGGTGACGCTTTGACCCTCTGGCTGGTAGGAATGGTCGTTCTTGCTGGCATCACATGGTTCTTCCTCAATCGCCGTATCCTGAAACGCATCGATAACCTTTCCATGAGCTCACGCCTGATTATGGAAGGTGATCTTGCCGGTCGTCTCGATGTGACTGGTAACGGAGATGAGTTCGACCGTTTGGCCAGCAACCTAAATGTGATGCTGGATCGTATTGAAGAGCTGATGAAGGGCCTCAAGGAAGTCTCCGACAATATTGCTCATGACCTCAAAACACCACTCACACGCATGCGTGGGCGTGTAGAAGCTGCACTGCGGCAAAACTTGAGTGAAGGTGAAGGCAGGGAATGTCTTGAAGAGACACTGGTTGAGACCGATGAGTTGATCAACACCTTTAACGCACTGCTGCGCATTGCACGTGTAGAAGCTGGTTCCACTGGAGCTGAGCTGCAATCAATCAAGCTGGGCAACATCGTCAAGGACGTGTGCGAACTCTATGAGCCCGTTGCCGAAGATGATGGTGTCGAGTTCTCTGTCTCACTGGAAGATGAGCCTGTCATCGAAGGTGATCGGGAATTATTGGCCCAAGCTCTCGCAAACTTGATAGAAAATGCTCTCAAATACGGTCGCCCAACCGAAGAGAATGTCAAACCCACAATCAAAGTCGTACTGTCTGGAAATGATGAGCAGGCTATACTCAGTATAGAAGATAATGGTGCTGGTATTGCTGCTGCTGATCGTGAGCGGGTGTGTAATCGGTTTGTTCGGCTTGATAGCTCTCGCCATGCACCGGGTTCTGGACTTGGATTGTCACTTATCAAGGCGGTGGTAACTCTCCATCATGGAGAATTGCAGCTAACATCGGCTGGGACAGCAGATGATTCTGAAAGCGATAAGCAATCTGGCCTGCGTGCCCGGATTGTTCTGCCCTTAAACAAAGGGCAAAGAGGTGAGGGAGAGGGCAACGAAGCATGGGACAAGGCTCGGAAGAAGAACGCCACCAGCTAAAAAGCAGCATTCTGAAGCGCGAACATCGTGAAGGAGCTCTTGCTCCTTTATTTGAGCGCTTGGAACGCCAGCCCATCTGTGAAGATGAAGATCTGGGTGATCGGCACCTGAAAGATCTTATTGAGAAGCTGGAACGTAAGGATCTGATTTCTGAGTTTGAGCAACTCTGTCAGGGCGCGCCTCATCTGCGCAGCTTTATCAAAGGTTTTATGGTCAATGCGCCGTTCCTACGCGAGACCATGCTGCGCGATGTTCAACGCTTCCTGCGTATTCTGAACACGCCGCCGGAAGAGACCATTGCGATCCTTCTGCAGGACTGCCTGAATGCTCGCCCTGAAAGCGAAGCAGCGCTTATGCAGTCGCTACGTCTGGCAAAACAGGAAATGGCTCTCACGGTTGCGCTGGCGGATATTGCAGGCGCATGGCAGCTGGAAAATGTAACGGGTGCTCTCACCAAGTTCGCAGATGCATCATTGACCGCCTGCCTACGTTTCTGCCTTCGCGAGCTTGAAGTCAGAGGTAAATTTATTCCGGTTGATCATGAAGAGCCAGAGAAAGAGGCTGGCTTCTTCATTCTGGCCATGGGCAAGCATGGTGCTGGTGAGCTCAATTACTCCTCTGATATCGACCTGATAGTTCTCTACGATCCTGAGCGCAGTCGCCTGATTGGTGGTGCAGAAGCGCCAGTTGAGTTCGTCCGCATCACTCGCCGTCTGGTGAAGCTCATGAACGAACGCACTGGGGACGGATATGTGTTCAGAACTGACTTGCGTTTGCGACCCGATCCAGGAGCAACGCCACTGGCAATTTCTGTTCCTGCAGCGCTGGTCTACTATGAAAGTTTGGGCCAGAATTGGGAGCGTGCCGCACTTATCAAAGCACGTCCATGTGCAGGTGATATTGAAGCGGGTGAGATCTTCCTTGAAGAGATCCGGCCATTCGTTTGGCGCAAATATCTGGACTATGCAGCCATCTCAGATGTGCACTCCATCAAACGCCAGATCCATGCTCACAAAGGCTTCAGCAAAATCACGGTTGCTGGTCATAACGTGAAGCTGGGACGAGGGGGTATTCGTGAAGTTGAGTTTTTCGCGCAGACCCAACAGCTGATCGCAGGTGGCCGCAATCCGCAACTACGTGATCGGCGAACACTGATCACACTGGAAAGACTGGCCGATTGTGGCTGGATCGACCAATCTGCTGCAGAAGATATGGAAGAAGCCTATCGCTATCTGCGTGAGGTTGAGCACCGCATTCAGATGATCAATGATGAGCAGACCCACATCCTGCCTAAGGATGAAGAAGCATTGGCACGTGTCTATCACCTTATGGGTATTCGAGACCGCTCTGAATTTGCTGACATGATCCGCTCTAAGTTTGAGTTGGTGCAAAAGCACTACTCTGGCTTGTTTGAACATGAGCCAGATCTGGCAACCAACCTTGGCAATCTGGTCTTCACAGGAGATGATGAGGACCCCAATACGCTCGAAACTCTCAGCCAGCTTGGCTTCCAAAGGCCTGTCGATGCAATCCGCACCATCCGTCAATGGCATTACGGCAGATATCCGGCAGTTCGTGCGCCAAAATCTCGTGAACGGTTGACTGAGTTCACACCAATCCTGCTGGATGCATTGGCGCGTACTGAGAATGCAGACAAAGCACTGCTCACATTTGACTCCTTCCTCTCCAAACTGCCTATGGGAGTGCAACTCTTCGGGTTGCTCAAGTCCAACCCGCATCTGTTCAACTTGCTGACGATGGTTATGGGCAACGCACCGCGTATGGCCGAAATCGTCTCCAAGCGCGTCCACGTTCTGGATGCGCTTCTCGACCCGGCATTCTTTGGTGGGGCACCTTCTGCAGAGCAGATTGAGACCGCCCTTGCTGTCACGCTCGATCAGGCAGGATACTATGAAGAAGCGCTCGACCGGGCACGTATCTTTGTACAGGAGCAACAATTCTTGCTCGGCCTGCGCTTGATCACAGGAACGATCACAGCAGCAGAATTAGGGCAGGGGCTTTCAACACTTGCAGACGCAGTGCTCTGTCAACTGCTGCCACGTGTTCAGCAAGAGTTGGAAGACGCCCACGGCAAAATTCCGGGTGCTGAACTTGCACTTGTCGCCATGGGCAAACTGGGTGGACAGGAAATCACCTGTGCTTCGGATCTGGACCTGATCCTGCTCTATGACTTCCCTGAGGATGTGGTGCAGAGTGATGGCAAGCGCCCGTTGGCCCCAAGCCAGTATTATAGTCGCCTCACACAGCGCCTTGTATCCGCGCTGACCGCGCCGACGGCAGAAGGCGTCCTCTATGAGGTCGACTTCCGTTTGCGGCCCTCAGGAAACTCTGGACCGCTTGCAACGCGTTTTGTGTCCTTCAAGGACTATCAGTCCAACGATGCCTGGACGTGGGAGCATATGGCCCTGACACGCGCTCGTGTCATTACCAGCTCAAGTCCTGAGTTCGCTCAGCAGATCGACTGTGCAGTCTCTCAGTTGTTGCAGGATAAGCGAGATATTGAAAAACTGGCCCGTGATGTCAGCGATATGCGTGCGCGCATCCAGAAAGAAAAGCCGGCAAAGAGCCCATGGCAGATCAAAGGCATTCCGGGTGGTTTGATCGACATTGAGTTTATCGCCCAGTTCTTGCAGTTGGCGCATGGTGTTGAGCACCCCGAAGTCCTGCAGGCGCGGACAGAAGATGCATTGCTTAAGGCGCGTGATTTTGGAGTTCTGAGCGAAGAGGATGCTGACACGCTCATTCCGGCGCTTCGAAACTATGAGGATCTGACACAGATCCTGAAACTCGCTCAGACTGGTCACTTCGATCCCAAAACGGCTCCGGGTGGCTTGCTTGATCTTCTTGTAAATGCAGGAGGTGAGCCAGACTTTGAACGTCTGACCATCTACATGCAGGAACAACAGATCATGGTCCGCAGAACCTTTGAGCATCTCATTGGCAAAGTGGAAGAAGCTGAAAAGGCCAGTTAAGACAATACCCATCGAAGATAACAGAAAAGGCCGCTGATGAAGCGGCCTTTTCTTTGAAGAATGTCTTCTTACGCTTAAGCAGCGTTCAGGTTGCTGATGCCCGTCAGGCGGCCTTTTTCGCGTCTTTTAGCCTTCAAGGGCAGCTTGATCGTAACCTCGGTGCCTGTACCAACTTCAGAAGCGATTTCCATGTAACCGCCGTGCAGCTCGCTGAGAGACCGTGCAATCGCCAGCCCAAGGCCAGAACCTTTGTGTGTCTTGGTGAACTGGTTTTCGACCTGAACAAACGGCTTGGCGAGACGGTCGATATCTTTCTTGGAGATGCCGATACCGTTGTCAGAGATCTTGAGTTCTGCAAAGGCACCAACCTTACGAGCAGAGACCCGAACCTCACCATTGTCTGGTGTAAACTTGATGGAATTTGCAAGCAGGTTGAGCAAGATCTGTTTAACAGCGCGGCGATCAGCCTGCAGGTGCATATGAGGAAGGTTTTCGCTGACAACCTTGATGTTTTTCTCAGCTGCTGTCGCAGAGATAATCCGGGCTGCATCCTGAACAATCTGCTGGATCTGAACATCTTCAACAGACAATTCAATCCGACCTGCTTCAATCTTAGACATATCCAGAATGTCGTTGATCACGTTCAGCAGGTAATTCCCGGAGGAATGAATGTCCTTGCAATATTCTTTGTACTTGTCAGAACCAAGATCACCAAACATGCCTTGATCCATGATCTCAGAGAAGCCGATGATCGCGTTCAGTGGTGTTCTCAGCTCGTGGGAAATGTTGGCAAGGAATTCGGATTTCGCTTGGTTTGCATCTTCCGCACGGGTCTTCTCATCCGCATATTTCTCGGTCAGTTCCACCAGCTGTTGAGCTTGTAGTTCAAGTTTCTGGCGTGACTGGCGTAAGTCAGCAATGGTTGCCATGTGACCGCGCTCAGACTCAAGCAATTTCTCTTCTTTACGTTTCAGTTCTGTAATGTCGGTGCCAACGGAAACGAAACCACCATCTTTGGTCCGGCGCTCCGATACCTGTAACCAGCGGCCACCTTCCATCTCAACCTTGTAGGAACTGCCCATATCGCTGTCGATGTGGTCGCCTTCCTCAGGCTCAGAAATAATCGGTTGGCTTGCCGAGGACATGACAGTCGCATAAGGCGTGCCCGACTGCACAACATGGTCTGGCAGCTGATGCAGCTTGCGGTAGTTGGAGTTACACATCACCAGATGGTTGTCAGCATCCCACAAGACAAAGGCCTCGGAGATGTTCTCAATCGCATCACGCAGGCGTAGATCAGCAGTACGGCTCTGCTCTGCCAAGCGCTTTTGCTCGGTCACATCCATACAGATGCCGATCAGGTGAGGCTCATTGGTGCCCGCATCAGTTTGAACTTCAGCACGAACCCGAAGCCAGACCCAGGAACCATCACTGTGACGCATGCGCCATTGACGATCCACGTTGCTCTTGCCGGTATCCAGCAGGCTCTTTGCAAGATCATAAAGATCAACGTCATCGGCATGGGTCAGGGATTGGATCTCAGCAAAGCCCATAATATCATTACGCGGATCCATGCCCAGCATCTCATAGAGCGAAGCGGACCAGAACACGCGGCCACGGGAAAGGTCCCAGTCAAACAGACCACAACGACCACGGTTGAGGGCAGCGTCAATGCGAGAGCGCGTCGCCGAGTAAATGCCATCTGCCTGTTGCGCTCGGGTTGCCTGCGCAAAATAGGCGTAGATAATGACCAGCAGCACCATGGAGGTTGCAACAAAGATCGTGACATTGGCGGAAAGTTCAGCGCGCCAAGAGGAGAAGATCGCGTCTTCTGGCTGCATGATAGCAACCATGCCAAGTTTGTTAGGTAAATGATGAACCGTTGCGCGGGTTGCGTCCTTGGTGCCCTCATTGAGCGTTAAAACGCCAGCGCGCTTTCCAAAGAATGTCATCGGCTGAGTGTCACCGAGGAAACTGGTGATCTTCAGCCCTTCCATATTGGGACGGGTTGGAGCGCTGGCAACAATGGTGCCGTTCGGATCAGTCAAAAGAATCTGGCGGCTTTGGCTGGTGGCCCGCGGGGGAAGGGCCTCAGAAAGTGCACGCTGCAAAGCAGAAGTCAGGCCGGCGGAGCCTTTTTCTTGCTCAGAAATTTCAATGCTGGCGGTCAGGGCAGTTGCAATAAGTGTAAGGTCGTCTTGAGCCTTTTGGCTGACATTCTCATAATTGTAAGCAATCTCAAGTCCGCGGAAAATAGCGGTACACGCAATGAACACGATGCAAAGAGCAGGAATAATTCTGCGCATCATTGGTTCCGTGGTTAAGAGACGTTGGTAGGCTGGTTGAGCGAGCAACTTGATATGTCCGGTCAGAGCGTCTTTTTTGCCTGTCCGTTTGGTCGAACTCAAGAGTCGTCGAGCGGTCGCGCCCCCCGCAAAGGCTCGTGCCATGAATGCCCCCATGTGTCAGATTCCGCCGCAAATAACTCGGGTTGCAATTCACCCGAATCACATTCATTTGAATCTATCCGAATCAACTTGTCCAGAGTCTCGACACAAAAAAATGGTTAACGGCAGCACTTTTTGCTGCCGTTAATTTTCATAGGACTCTCAGAGACTTCGTAGGATGCAAAGTAGACTGTCTTAGTCTAGGCAAAGTTCAACTATTTCTTTGACGTCAGTAGAGAGTTGCTGGTCTGCTTCAAGAATTCGCTTTAAAGCGGCTTCTGCCTTTACTCTGCGTTCTGCATTCATATTCTTCCAGGTGCCAAAGCTTTTGACCATTCTGGAAGCAACCTGAGGGTTAGTCTTGTCCAATTGCAACGTGATTTCAGCAAGATAATCATATCCTGAGCCATCAGCTGCATGGAAACTTCTTGTATTGCCACCCAGGAAGCCACCAATAAGCGCATAGATACGGTTTGGATTATCCCAAGAAAATGCAGAGTGTTCTGTAAGAGTACGTAGGGCGCCAATGGTGTCTTTGCTTGGTGCGCTAGCTGCAACACCCAGCCATTTATCCATGGCAAGAGCAGTACCGTTGTGGCGTTCCTCAAAGGAAGCCATCGCTTCTTGTGCTCCTGCCAGCTCGAACTTAACCAGACAGTTCAGGGCGCTGATCCGGTCAGTCATGTTATCAGCAGCGTCAAAATGCGCTTTAGCCAGAGCAGCGCTGCCTTCACCTGCACTTGCTGCTATGTAAGTCAAACAACGCAGCTTCAGTGCACGCTTCCCAGCAGATAGAGCATCCGGGTTAAACGTTGCAGGCATCTCCAATGCATCATAGATACGTTTGAAAGTATCATAGAGTGCAACGCCGATCTCTTTGGAAAACGCATCACGTGCATTGCCGATCGCATCTGTGTCGACATCTTTGCCGATTTCAAGCGCGATTGCCTGCTCGCTAGGCAACATCAGGCCAAAACCACGGAATGCATGATCAAGGTTCTCATCCGCTGCCATGTGACCGAGCGCTTCAATAAAGGCGTCCTTGCCTGTCGGCTCTGAACCATTGGTCAGCTCAATAAGCAGCTCAGTCATCAACGTCTGAGCAGCCTGCCAGCGATTGAACGGGTCGATGTCGTGGCGCATCAGGAAGATCTGATCTTCACGGGGCAAGCCTGTTTCCAATTTAACTGGAGCAGAGAACTCGCGCAGCAGGGAAGGAACTGGTCTACTGCCAATACCATGGAAGACAACGGTTTGTTTGTTGTCGCTTAGGCACAGCAAGTCGCCATCGACTTGAGCACCTTCGGCACTGGAATAGGTGAGATCGTCGCCATTCGGGCCAACCAGGCCAAAGCGAATTGGAATGAAGAATGGCTTCTTTTGGTCTTGTCCAGGTGTTGGAACATTAATCTGCTCAAGATCCAAAGTGAAAGTCTTTGCGGCCTCGTCGTAAGAGCCCTTTGCTTTCACGACTGGTGTACCGGACTGGTGGTACCACAGGCTGAAATGAGATAAATCGATCTGGGTGGCATCTTCAAAGCATTTGATGAAGTCCTCAATGGTTGAGGCATCTCCGTCATGTCGCTCGAAATAAAGGTCCATCCCTTTTCTGAAGTTGTCCGCACCAAGAATAGTCTTGATCATACGAACAAGTTCAGCGCCTTTGTCATAGACAGTCGCTGTATAGAAGTTGTTGATCTCTTTGTATTCTGTTGGGCGGACTGGATGTGAAAGTGGCCCCTGATCCTCAGGAAACTGGCGGGACTTCAAGCGGATCACATCTGCAATGCGCTTCACTGGGCGGGAACGTTCATCAGAAGAGAATTCCTGATCGCGGAATACTGTGAGGCCTTCCTTCAGGCAGAGCTGGAACCATTCGCGGCATGTGATGCGGTTGCCAGTCCAGTTGTGGAAGTATTCGTGGGCAACAACGGTCTCAATACCTTCGTAATCTGAGTCCGTAGCTGTGTCGCTATCTGCCAGAATGTATTTGTCGTTGAAGATGTTGAGGCCCTTGTTCTCCATCGCGCCCATGTTAAACGCAGAAACAGCAACAATGTTGAACACATCCAAATCGTACTCACGGCCAAACACCTTCTCGTCCCAACGCATTGAACGGATCAAGCTGTCCATGGACCAGTCTGCGCGTTCCTCATTGCCCTTTTCGACAAAGATGTTCAGATCGACTGGTGTACCGGAAGCTGTGGTGTACTTCTCTGAAATCCAGGCAAGGTCGCCGGCAACGAGCGCAAACAAATAAGCTGGCTTCGGGTGCGGGTCATGCCATACTGCAAAATGACGGTCAGTGCCTTCAATGTCACCTGTGTCCTGCGGGTTACCATTACCCAGCAAGATCGGACTAGATGCTTTGTCAGCTTCAATACGTGTGGTGAATACGGAGAGCACATCCGGGCGGTCATAGTAATAAGTGATCCGGCGGAAGCCCTCTGCCTCACACTGAGTGCAGTAGATGCCCTGAGAAAGGTAAAGTCCTTCCAGCTTGGTGTTCGTGGTTGGGTTCACCTTGGTGATAACTTCCAACTGGAAACGCTCAGCAGGTGGTGCATGAACTGTCAGCTTGTCTGCAGAGGCTTCGAAAGCGTCTGCTGCTAATGGTGCGCCATCAATAGCGGCTGAAATTAGTGTAAGCTCGTCACCAGCGAGCTCAAGTGGAGCGCCGTTTTCGGTGCCATCACGCTTGGAAATGGTGAGGGTGGAGATAACTTCGGTTGCTTCTGGTTGAAGTTTGAAGACAAGAGAAACACTCTCAATGACGTAGGGTGTCTCTGTGTAGTCTTGCAGTTTAATGAGCTGAGCTGTTTCAGATCGCATACCTGTTCTCCCAAGAAGTGTTAAAGCAGCTTGATCACCCCTTGGCGCAGCGCTTCCAAATTTTTATGTAGATCGGCGGTACCGTTGAAAACGGTTCCGGTCAAATGCAGGGAATGAAAACCTCATCACTTTTGCACCCAAAAATCAAATTATCAAGCAAGGGAAGGACTGGAAGGAGATCATGACAGATCCTCGTAAGCACTATCCCGAAAAAACAGGTAGCACTGAGCTCCTGAAACAGATCTATACAAAAAGGCTGAGGTTGCTTCCGTGACAGCTCCCCTGGAAAACATAAAAGTATTGGAACTGGCGCGCATTCTGGCAGGCCCATGGATTGGACAAACCCTCGCAGATTTGGGGGCGGATGTCATCAAGGTAGAAAGCCCGCGCGGTGACGATACCCGAACCTGGGGCCCTCCGTTTATTGAGGAGGAAGGTGGCAGCAAAAGTGCGGCCTACTTCCACGCTTGTAACCGTGGTAAACGATCCATCGCAGCCGATTTTTCGAAGCGGGAAGACCTTGAGCTGATTTATGATCTGGTACGCCAAAGTGACGTGCTGATCGAAAACTTCAAGGTTGGCGGACTGGCCAAGTTTGGCCTCGACTATGACAGTCTCAAAAAGATCAATCCAAAGCTGATCTATTGTTCCGTGACTGGTTTTGGTCAGAATGGTCCTTATGCCCACCGCGCCGGGTACGATTTCATGATCCAGGGGATGGGTGGCATTATGGATCTGACTGGTTCGCAAGGCGGCGAGCCACAAAAGGTGGGTGTTGCTTTTGCTGACATCTTCACGGGCCTATACGGTGTCATAGGGATTCAGGCAGCTCTGCGCCGCCGTGATCTGACCGGTGAAGGCGAATGGATCGATATGGCTTTGTTAGATGCTCAGGTCGGTGTTTTGGCCAATCAGGCGATGAATTACCTTAGCAGCGGCAATGTCCCTAGCCGTATGGGCAATGCTCATCCAAACATCGTTCCATATCAGGTTTTTGAAGTGAAAGATGGTCATCTCATTGTGGCGGTTGGCAACGACACCCAGTTTGCGAACTTCTGCAAGATTGTTGGGCAGGAAGAACTATCTGAGGACGGGCGCTATGCCACCAACCCGTCTCGTGTGAAGCACCGCGAAGAATTAACAGAAAAACTTCAGGCTCTCGTGCTGAACTTCAATCGGGATGAACTCCTGTCAAAAATGGAAGAACGCGGCGTTCCGGCAGGTCCGATCAATACAGTTGCTGATGTTTTGCAGGATCCGCAAATTGAACACCGGCAAATGAAGGTCAAATTGCCAACAACTTCTAAGCATCAAGGCGAGCAAACCTATGTCCGTACGCCAATTCGGTTTACTAATTCTAAGCTGAAACTGGAGAAGGGTGCACCAGCTCTCGATGAGCATAGAAATGAGATATTGAGAGAATTAGGCAAATAAGCAGTAGAATAAAGACTAGCGACGCCATGTGCAGGAAGGCAGTTTGACCCTCTGTCCGGAGAGTGGTTTAACGGGCTGGCATTCCTCACACAGGTGGGTCACGGTTTGAAGTTTTGGAATAGGATCAGGCGTAAAGCAATCGGTATACGGCGATGCTATTACAAACTGTCACTCACGTGGCTGGTAAGTCTTACTTTTGTGACTGTGGTGACCTTGTGCGGCGGCATTGTGCTGTACATGTCTGTTCATACTAACCTGAAAAACACCCGAAGCTTGATCGAAAAAGCCTCGATCAAGTCCACGGAAGCAATCAACAACGCGCTGGGGGCTTATATGACGCCAGCGTTTTCTTCTGTCTATGCAATTAAGATATATGCAGAAGAGCAACCGAATACACAAAGTGCTATATTTCGGGCGCGCCAAACCTTTCGTGGCGTATTGTTTGGTGTAAAGAGCATTGACGGATTGGTACTCTCCCTTCCTAACGAAACGTCCTGGGGATTGCGCCATGGAGCAGATCGTGAGGATCTGGTCTCTTTTCACCCTGATCAAGCCCTTTTCAACTTCTCCCGTATGCAAAGCATCGACGCGCAAACTAATCAAGATCCTTTTTGGGGAGATTTTTACGCCTCTGGTGAAAATCCTTTTGCGACAGTCACAAGTGCTATTGAGTTTGACGGCAAGACGATTGGCTATGTCTCTGCAATCATCACGATGAAAGGGGTCGGCTCGATCCTAGTCCCAACGCATGAAGATGGTGTTGGCAATCAGATCGAAGATGAAGAAGATGTTACACGTTTCATATTGACCAGCGAAAATCGGGTGCTTGCCTATTCTTCGCCAACAAGTGATTTGCAACAGCACAATCTCTTGGAACGAGTGACAGATTTTGGTGACCCTGTCCTTGCAAAGTTCGAGGGAAGTAAAGCACAACCTTTTAGTCAGCGAGCGAGGAAGAAGGGCGTGGAGCTTCATCTGATTTTTGATGGAGAAGACATGTACGTCCTCGTTTTACAAAAACTCATCTCCCCGGATGGTGAAGTGTATTACGTAGGTGAATACCAACTTGCCAACTCGCGCTACGACGAATTCACCCGCTTAATCAACTCGGTCTTTGCAGGTGTAGCTGTTGTGTTTCTGTCCGCACTTGTTGCAATTTTCTTTGCTCGCCGCTTGGCGTCTCCACTTAAAGATATCGCTGCACGTGCACAAAAGTTCGGTGCATTAGAGTTTGAACACCTTGAGCCATTGCCACGTAGCCACATCCGCGAAGTAGATCAGATCACGTCTGCTATGAATGCAAGTACCAGTGGCCTTCTGGCCATGAGCAAGTACATTCCAAAGTCACTCTATTCCAAGTTGATGGCTATGGGGATCGACCGGGCGGCCAAAGCGAAAGAAGCTGAACTGACGATCCTGTTTACGGACATCGAAGGCTTCACGTCGATCTCCGAACACAGAAGCGCTGGCGAAGTGGCTGGTCTGCTCAATGATCACTTTAAACTGCTTGTGTCTGCTGTCGAAGCTCATCAGGGTACAGTCGATAAGTTCGTCGGTGATGGCATGCTCGCATTCTGGGGTGCGCCAAACGAGATGGAAGACCATGCCCGCCGCGCAATCGCCGCTGCAGAAGATATGGTCAGCGCTATCCAGCAAGCCAATGCAGTTACACCCGAAAATGCTTTGAATGTACGGATTGCCATTCACACAGGCCCGGTAATTGTTGGCAATGTGGGGGCGGTCGAACGTTGGAATTACACCATTGTCGGCGATGCCGTGAATGTGTGCAGTCGCCTGCAAAGCCTGGGTGGCACCATCTCCTCCGTTAAAGGAGCATGTGTGGTGTTGAGCGGTGAAACTGTTGAGAAAGCGGGCCGACCCGATAATGTAACCCATCGCGGTAGCCATGACATTCGTGGCCGGAAGGGCAAAGTCGAGGTTTGGCAGCTCAACTCGACCATATGCGACGACTAATAATCCCGGCATTGTCTTCTAGTTTAATTTAAGTGTGCCACCCAACCCAACCTCATTGAAAGAAAGCCCTGTTCTAGTGTGAAAGCCGCGAAAGGTTTTCTCGCGTGCGCTAGCAACAGACCAGTGAGGAAGGGACGCACGTGAACCTGCTTGACGTCAAAGGGTTGTCGGTAGAGTTTCATGGAGACGAAGGGCATCACCAAGTTGTCCGCGATGTGTCTTTTAGTGTCCCAGAAAACAAATGCGTCGCTTTGGTTGGTGAGTCAGGGTCTGGCAAGACCGTGATCTCCAGAGCGATTATGGGGATCCTTCCTGCAAAATCTCGTATCACATCAGGACAAATTTTATTTCGGGACAATCGCAAAACCGGTGAGAAAGTAGACATTGCAAAACTGCCTCCGGCTGGTCCTGCCATGCGCGCCATTCGCGGCGATCAGATTGCAATGATTTTTCAAGAACCCATGGTCTCGCTCTCACCACTGCACACCATTGGAGATCAGATCAGCGAAGCAGCAAAGCTGCACCGCTTTGTTGGCACTAAAGAAGCCCAGGAATTGACCAAGGATATGCTGCGTCTGGTTCATTTCCCTGAGCCTGAGCGTGCAATCCGTGCCTATCCATTTGAGCTCTCTGGCGGCTTACGGCAACGCGCACTCATAGCTATGGCGATGATCTGCCGCCCCACGCTTCTTATTGCAGATGAGCCGACAACCGCGCTGGATGTCACCATTCAGGCCGAAATTCTGAAGTTGATTAAGGAAGTACAAGCTGAACTGAACATGACACTACTCATGATTACGCATGATTTTGGTGTAGTCACAAACATGGCTGATGAGGTTGTCGTGGTCTACAACGGTGAGATCATGGAAAAAGGCAGTGTTGAAGACCTGTTCCTGACCCCGCAACACCCTTATCTGAAAGCTCTGCTCCATGCGGTTCCATCGCTTTCTATGGAGCCGGATGAGCGCCTTGTTCCAATCCGCCCAATCAAACCTCGCGCGCATCATTCTGATTTGCAGCCAAGCCCGGTTGGTAAAGCTCACGCATTTCGTGGAACGCCGCTCATCGAACTAGAGGGCGTTTGTAAGAGCTTTACATTCAAGAACCTGCGCGGCAAAAAACGCAGAGGCATGACAACTGCCCTCGACAATGTATCTTTGACGGTCCGTAGAGGCGAATGCCTTGGTATCGTTGGAGAGTCTGGTTCTGGAAAAACCACAGCCGCCCTTGCTATGCTGCGTGCTTTTCCTTTGACGCGAGGCAAAATCTCCTACACCACTGAGGACGGTCCACGCGATATTCAGGGCTTCTCTGAAAAAGAGCTCTTCCAATACCGAAAGCGTGCTCAGATTATCTTTCAGGATCCGTTTTCTTCGTTAAACCCACGCCGAACACTCAACGAGATCCTACAGGAACCGCTCGTCATACACCGCATAGGTGACAGTCTCAGTCAAGGAGCGCGTATCCGGGAACTGATTGATCTTGTTGGCTTGTCGCCAAGGTATCTGCGTCGTTACCCGCATTCCTTCTCCGGAGGCCAAAGGCAACGTATTGGAATCGCGAGAGCCCTGGCGCTAAACCCGGAGTTCTTGATTTGCGATGAGCCAACATCAGCGCTTGATGTCTCCGTTCAGGCACAGATCTTGAACCTGCTCAAAGACCTCAAAGATGAGTTGGGCCTGACCTATGTTTTCGTCAGCCACAACCTTGCTGTGGTTGACTACATTTCCGATCGTGTGGCGGTCATGTGCAAGGGCAAGGTTGTGGAAGTCGGGCCAACGCGGCAGATCATAGATAATCCGATCCATCCCTATACGCGCGCACTCCTCAAAGCGGTGCCAGAACCTTCTTTGGAACACAAACTGGATTTTTCATCTCTGGCAGGAACCTCAAGCTCGGACCCGACACAATGGCCTTCGCCCTACCGGATGCGCTACACGAC
Organism: Pseudovibrio sp. WM33; assembly: GCF_001623165.1. Taxonomy (NCBI): domain Bacteria; kingdom Pseudomonadati; phylum Pseudomonadota; class Alphaproteobacteria; order Hyphomicrobiales; family Stappiaceae; genus Pseudovibrio; species Pseudovibrio sp. WM33. The sequence continues at coordinate 72,093 of NZ_LMCK01000139.1, read as the reverse complement.
CGTCCCATATCTGGTTGAGATTGAGACAGACCATTGGGTATGTGCTCCAGGAATGGAAAGCATGCGCGATATTGTCGGATTGGGAGGCAGCCATATATGAGAAAACTTGGCCTCCTCACGATGGTTGTTATGTTTATCAGCCTCACAGTGCCTACGGTCTCAGGGGCTCTGGTCCTGAAGGAAACTCCGGGGATTCCACCGGGCCTGCCATCTGTCGTAGATCGTGTTCCCAAAGAACCGCTAGTGACCTACCCCGATGATATTGGCCGTGTAATCGGAGTGCAGGGTGGTGCACTACATACGCTTATTTCGCGGCCTAAAGACGTGCGCCTGATCAATGTGTGGGGTTATGCAAGGCTGGTTGGGTACAATGAAAACCTCGAGTTAAATCCAGACATTTTGGAGAGCGTAGATAATCATTATGACAAGGTCTTCACTCTAAATCTGCGTGAAGGTCATAAATGGTCTGATGGTAGTTCCTTTAATGCAGAAGATTTTCGGTTTTGGTTTGAAGATGTTGCCCTAAACGAGGAGCTGAACCCCATCGGTCTGCCGGGGTTCATGTTGGTGGATGGTGAAGGTCCCGAGTTTTCAGTTATTGATGAGACGACGGTCCGTTTTGAGTGGCATGAGCCAAATCCCCTGTTCCTGCAGGAGCTTGCAAAAGCACGCCCGCCGTTCATTTACCGGCCAGCTGCTTATATGAAGCAATTCCATGAAGAATATGGAAATCCGGAATTTATCCGGCAGATTGCCCGTATTGAGAAAGTACGTGGGTGGGCACCTCTGTTCAATCGCATGGATGACATGTACGGCGCATCCAATCCACATATCCCTACATTGCAGCCATGGGTGCCACGTAACACCTCGGGTGACCGCCGGGCAGTCATGGAGCGTAATCCGTTCTTTCACCGGGTGGACAGTGCAGGCCAGCAACTTCCTTACATCGACCGCATCATTATGGATGTGGTCGATGGAAAACTCATTCCAGCAAAAACGCTGGCAGGCGAGAGTGATCTGCAAGCGCGTGGACTAGGGTTCTCTGACATTTCCGTGCTTAAACGTGGTGAGCAAACACAGGATTATGACACGCGCCTTTGGCTCAACTCAAAAGGCTCTGAGATTTCGATCCTGCCTAACCTCAGCGTTAAAGACGCGGTGTGGCGTAAACTCATGCAAGATCGTAGATTTCGCCATGCGCTCTCGTTGGGCATTGATCGTGAACTCATAAACAAAGTGCTCTATTTTGGTTTAGGTAGAGCTGGCAACGATACGGTTCTGAACATTTCTCCGCTGTATCAGCCAGATTTTCAAACGGCTTGGGCAGAGTTTAATCCAGAGCTTGCCAACCAGTTGCTGGATGATATTGGACTGACAGATAGGCGAGGAGACGGCGTACGCTTGCTGGAAGACGGACGCCCGCTGCAACTCATTATTGAGACCACAGGCGAGAGTGCTGAACAGGATGATGCGCTGGAGCTTGTTGCAGAAACGTGGAAGGAGATCGGCGTTTCTGCTTTCATCCGCCCAAGCCAGCGCGACACGATCCGGGCCCGTGCGCTCTCTGGCGCTTTGATGATGTCTGTCTGGTCCGGTTTTGAAAACGGCGTACCAACAGCAGATATGCCGCCGATAGACTATGCTCCCACGCGCGAAGATTTTCTCTCATGGGCTCCATGGGGCAACTACTATGAGAGTGATGGACACGCAGGTGTTAAACCTGACTGGCCCCCAGCAATCCGTTTGATTGAGCTCTTTGATCAATGGCTGGTGAGCAGCAGTTTCGAAGAACGGGACATGATCTGGGAGCAAATCCTGCAGATCCACGCGGATGAAACAATCCATATTGGTTTGGTCAATGCCGTCCGGCAGCCGGTGGTTGTTATAGGGCTTTTGAATGTACCTGAAATGGGTATTTATGGGTGGGATCCAGGAGCTCAGTTCGGCATTCATCGCATGGATCTCTTCTTTTTTGAAGACCTCTTACCGGATGAAGACGATCTTCCTCATTGATTTTTTCACTTGCCTTAAGCGCGGGCTAATAGGGCTTCTCAAACCTGATTAGATTTTCTCAGAGAAAGCCAAGAGAGCTCCTTTAGACTTCTCCCACGAGTGGTGTGAGAAAAGAAAGGGAAGCGGGTGCTCAATTACATCCTGCGGCGGCTGTTGGTGATGATACCAACGCTTGCTGCCATCAGTTTCCTGATTTTCTTCATCATTGAATTGCCAGAAGGGGACTACATCTCCAACCAGATCTCCATGCTCCGCTCAACTGGAGAAAGCGCATCTATTGGCAGACTGGAATTTTTGCGCAAAGAGTTCGCTCTCGATAGGCCGTTTGTGGAGCGTTACGGCATATGGGTGGGGCTCTGGCCCGGACCCAATGGGTTTGATGGATTAATTCAGGGTAATTGGGGCTGGTCCTTTGAGTATGACCAGCCAGTCGGTGAAGTGGTTGGCCCAACATTGCCGCTTACAGTTGCGCTCAACCTTGCCACGATCCTCTTTATTTACTGCGTTGCTTTTCCCATCGGCATTTACTCTGCGACACATCAGTATTCGGTGGGGGATTACACCTTCACACTTATTGGATATCTCGGTCTCGCGACCCCTAACTTCTTGTTGGCATTGGTTTTAATGTATTTGGCCAACAGCTTGTTCGGACTGACGGTAGGGGGCATTATGGAGGAGCATTATATTGGCGAACCCATGAGCGGCGGTAAAGCCCTGTCTATTGTGGCACATCTGATTGTTCCGGTGATTGTCATCGGAACATCCGGCACAGCTGCCATGATCCGCCGATTACGTGCTAATCTGCTGGATGAAATCTATAAGCAATACGTCACAACCGCCCGTTCAAAGGGAATGCGAGAAAGCAAACTCCTCGTCAAGTATCCTCTTCGTGTTGCTCTCAACCCATTCATCGCAGATATCGGCAACCTAATTCCTTCGCTTGTATCAGGCTCAGTTATTGTCTCTGTTGTTCTCAACCTGCCTACTGTCGGTCCCGTCCTTCTTGGAGCGCTTCAATCGCAGGACCAGTTCCTTGCAGGGTTTATTCTCCTCTTCGTCTCCATCCTCACATTGATTGGCATGTTGGTCTCTGATGTCTTGCTTGGTTATCTGGATCCACGAATTCGCCTTGGAAAAGAAGGGGCGAGACAATGAGCCCGGGCGAACGTGGAGAGGACAAAGCAGAGCACTACGTCAACCCTAAGGGCTTTGATCCTAAAGATGTTGAGATTCTAACCCGAGAGCAGGAGAGGTATTATCAGGCTCCTCAATGGAAGATCATCTGGTGGAAATTCCGCAAGCACAAACTGGCAGTTCTCTCCGCGATCATCCTCTTCTTTTTCTACTTGTGCGTCCCTTTTGCCGAAATCATTGCTCCGTATCCGGTGGCAAAACGAAACGTAGACTTCCTCTTTGCCCCACCACAAGCCATCCACCTGTTCCATGAAGGCAAACTGGTAGGACCCTTTGTGTATGGCCTAAATCCTTCAGTTGATCTGGAAAATCTGAAGTGGGTCTACGAGACAGATACTACAAAAGTCCAAAAAATTCGGTTCTTCTGTAAAGGAGAACCCTACAAGTTCTGGGGGCTGTTTCCCGCGAGCTTTCACGTCATTTGCCCCGCGAAAGACGGCACGCTTTTCATCGCAGGAACGGACAGATTGGGGCGAGATCAGTACTCTGGGCTTGTCTATGGAGCACGGCTGTCTCTTACAATTGGCCTCGTTGGAGTAAGCATATCCATGGTGCTTGGCGTCTTGCTGGGCGGACTTGCTGGCTTCTTCGGTGGGTGGATCGATAGCTCAATTCAACGCGTTATAGAAATTATGCGCTCGCTGCCAGAACTCCCGCTCTGGATGGCTCTGTCTGCAGCCTTGCCGATAACATGGTCGCCGGTCTGGATTTACTTTGGCCTGACCGTCATTCTGGGTCTGCTGGACTGGCCGGGTTTGGCGCGTGCCGTCAGATCAAAATTGCTCTCGCTGCGAGAAGAAGAATATGCCAAGGCCGCGGCGCTCATGGGTGCAAGCCCTAGTCGCATTATTGTTAAACACCTGCTCCCCGGTTTTACAAGCCATCTGGTCGCTTCCGCAACTCTTTCCGTACCAGCGATGATACTTGGTGAAACGGCACTTTCTTTCTTGAATCTTGGACTGAGGAGGCCTGCTGTCTCATGGGGTGTTCTTCTCAATGAAGCTCAGAATATTTCTGTCGTTACCATTTATCCGTGGTTGATGGCGCCGGTTATTCCGATCATCATTGTCGTGCTTGCCTTCAACTTCATGGGCGACGGGCTGCGCGATGCAGCTGATCCGTATAAGTAGCTGGAGCCTCAATATAATGGAAGATCTCTCAGGTGATTGGGATCGCCAGTACGAAGCAGGTCGCTGGCATTTTCTTAATGATATCAAAGAGGCTGCGCGCTACGGAATTCTCTCCGCATGGCTAGGGCAGACTGGAACCACGCGGGCAGTACTTGATGTAGGCTGTGGTGAAGCAATTCTGTATCACTATCTCAAGTCATCAGGCCTGCAACGATACTGTGGTGTAGACCTCTCAGAAATTGCTCTAGGCAATGCTAACGTCGCCGAGGAATGTGTCCAGCTTGTGCAGTCAGATCTTGAAAGTTTCAACGCCAAGTCGGAGGATACATTTTCAGCAATTGTCTTCAATGAAGTGCTCTATTTTTGCGAGGAACCAGAGTTACAGCTCAACCGTTACGCAAAATTTCTTGATGACGATGGCGTTATCGCAATTTCCATGTACACACCTGCACGAGAAAAATCGGGAGCAAACAGATCTATCCAGAAGGTTTGGGGTGAAACAGACAAATCTAACCACTGGAAGGTACTCGATGATCTGGAGCTGAAGTCATATTCAAAGAATGTTGGTTGGAAACTCCGGCTCGTCAGACCTGCCCGGTAGCCAAAGTAAAATCGCGTTTTGCTTCATCCAGAAGGTCTTGAGAACTAAGCCACTTAACTGCAGGGTGAGCAGAGGTGAGCTTGAAAAATACCTCCAAAAATTCGGAGCATCCTTCACCATGGTCAAGGTGATGTGTCAATAATCCAATCGGCTCACTTGTATTGGTTCGCCGTCGGCAAAGCTGCAGGTCTAGCCGTCTACGAGCTGCATCCCAACCGATAAAGCGCATATTTTTCTTCCATTTAATGATGTCGATATGGCTTTGGAGACGTGGAAGGCGAAAATGATTGATCCAGGTGAATGCGGATAATCCGTAGTCTCCCTGTTGCTTGAGAAGTTGCACTGCGCGCGGTGCAATCCGGTTCCACGGAGGCACAAATAAAGGCACAAAGTCCTTTCCAAATAAACTTTGTAGGATCACCCGACCTTCTGCTAATTCTTTTGCCATCTCTTTTGATGTTCGTCGCCACCCAAACTCACTGGCCTTCTCGCCGTACGATTTCATCTGATAATTCTTATGTTGCCAACCATGATGAACGATATGAACCTCTTGTGCCGTGACAAGACGCTGGGCGAGCGCTTCTGTCGCAAATTTTGGAATAACTGCAAGCGAAAGCGGAATGCCGAACCGGCCAGAGAACGCAAGTAGCTCTTCAAGTGCAGGTGTTGGCGAAACAGCATCATCATCCCGCCACCAGAACTTAACAGTAAGGCCGCGCTCTTCGAACCAATTGAAGTGCTGGTTGAGGTGCTGTTCAAACGCCCCTTGGTCGTTGCCGACAAAATATCCAGCCTCCGGAACGGGTTCAATGACAGGGGCAGAACTAGAGATCACGAGAAACGTTCCTTTCCCAGATAATTCCGAGCGCGTGATCCATCGGCGTTTCCATGCCAAGATCTGCGGCAAGCACTTGAGCTGAAATCTCCGCTCCATTGAGCGCCACGTGTAAGTCTGGTGCTGGAAGGGAGAGTGCTTTTTGTGCTGCTTGTGCAAGCGTATTAGCGCTGAGTACTTTTTCGGGAACTGCCACTGCTCGATGATGTTTCATAAGGCTGAGTGCGCGTTGAGTTTGCTCAGTTTCAGCTTCTTGCGCAAAAGGAACCAGAACGGATGGAATGCCTGCACGCAGTATATCGACAACTGTGTTGTAACCAGCTTGAGAAATAGAAAGTTTGGCGTTCTTCAAAAGCGCGGGGAAGTCTTTGCGAGCCCGCTCAATAATGAGCTGTGATGAGGAGTGTTTGGAAAGCTGTCGGAATTCAGCGTCGGGAACGTCCTGTCCAACGAGCACGCGCCACCGGTGACTGATGTTGGGCGACATATGGTTGGGAGCAGAAAGCGCGGCCCGCAACAAAGCAGAGCCGACAGCCCCACCTCCACAAGAAACGATAATCTCGTCCACCCCGTCAGTTGACGTTGCAGATGTTGTACGGTCGTCACTGATGTAACCCGTGTAGCGGATATGTGAGTTCACCTTGTTTGAGAATGGAAAACTCTCGTCAAACGTAATGAGTTGCGGGTCTGAATGGACAAGGATCCGATTATAAAAGGCAGAGGCTTGTGAGGCCATCCATTCTTCTTTCCATAACTCGTCCTTGCGCACCAGAATATCACGCACGGAGCAAACGACCCACGGTGGGGAGAGCTTGCTGCCGGCACATTCAAGAAGACGCGTCATCTCAGCTGCAAACATTCTGCGCCCAAAGGGGTAAGTTTCCGTGATCAGCAAGTCAAAATGCTCAGAGGAAAAGGCAGAAAGCGTTGCTGTGATGCGCTTCTCCCACCACGCCTCATCAATCGGGACGTTATGTTCATCCAGCAGAACATCAAATTTTGCGCTGGCAGCACGCACAGCAGGCAACCGGACAACAGATAGCCCATCGCAGTTCAACGTGTCAGGAATACGGTTCCCAGTTGCAAGGGTCACTGCAATGCCTTGACGAACCAACGCCTTGGCAAGCGCCACCGCCCGGACGATATGGCCCGAGCCAAGCAAGTGCTGAACATGAATGAAGGCTTTCATCATCGGCCTCCGTGAACTCTCCGCTTAAACTGGTGATGTTCAAGAGCAGCATTGAGCACCTTGTCCAGCCCTCTCGCCCCAGCTTCAAGACTATGGTTTTTGTGAATGTTTTCTATAGCTGCGAGCCCCATATTCTCCCGCTTGTGTGTGTTTTTTATGAGAGACATCAGATTCTGAGCCAAAGCAGAGGCGTCACCTTCATCTGAAAGCAAACCACTGGTACCTTCCTCCACGATGTCTGGAACACCAAACACCCGCCCACCAACCACGGGCAAACCACAGGATTGAGCCTCCAGAAACACAAAGCCAAAGGCTTCACGAATGGCAGGCCAAACAAAAATGTCGTGAGATCGATAGAGACGCGGCATTTCCTGCCAGGGAATAAGCCCGACAAACTCGGTGCGTTCCCGATCAAACAGCGGTTCAATTTCGCCTCGTGCCGGTCCGTCTCCGGCAATGGTCAGTCGCCATGGCAGATCAGCAATTTGCTTGAGAGCAGCAGCAAGCACCATGTACGAAAACTGCTTGTCTCCTTCACGCATCATGCCTGCGCAAAGCAGTCGGATTTTTCCATCAGCCGAGCCTTTGGTGACACTGTGACTAACTTCAAATTTTGCCGTCTCCAAAAACGGAGGCAAAACCGTCAGAACGTCTTCATTCAAGACTTCCTTCAGGCATTGAGCATCAGATTTCGTCAGAGCGACGACTTGGCTGGCCTGAGCAAGAGCTGCGTCCGCTGCATTAAACCCGAGAGCCCAATTGCCTGCCTGTCGTTTGGGCGCACGGCTGGCTTCCACGACCACATAAGGAATGTTGAACTTGGCGCAAAGGTAGGGCCCAATCCAGTCAGGTGCCTTGTGATAGAGATGATACGTGAGAAACACATCAGGCACTGCACTGTGTTCAATCCAACGCTCTGCGATAGCTTTTGCCTCTGTAAGCGCCAGCTCTTTCACGTCGCGTGTCACGTCCTCACCACCCTCAGCGCGCCAGCTGCGAAAAGTGGAGGCAATCTCAACCTCGTGCCCCGCCAAATGCAATGCTCGTACGATCAATCGCCCCATGGTTCGGTCTCCCGAAGGCACAGGGTGGTCAATAGGCTTCATGGGCGCTGTAAAGGCGACTTTCATCAGCAGGGCTCCAAACTTCTCGAGAATTTCTCCTCCAGAAAATCCAAACCGGGCGAGGCACTGAACCGGCGATGAACGCTTTCAAACGCATTGGTTCCAATGCGCTCTCGCTCAGAAGGGTGTGTGATCAGAAGCTGCAGTGCCTCTGATAAGGCTGAGATGTCTTCAGCAGGGCAGAGCAGGCCAGTTTCATTACTTTCAATGATTTCAGGAAGAGCGGATACCTCTGTTGAAACACACGGCAACGCCATAGCTTGTGCTTCCATCACCACGTTCGGTAGACCGTCCCGGTCACCTGACTTTGAGACACGGCAGGCAAGAGCGAAAATATCAGCGTTTTCCATCTCTTCCAACACATGTTTCCTCGGTTGGGCTCCCAGCCACGATATACGGTCATCCAGACCAAGTTGCACACCAAGGTCCTTGAGTGAACATGACAGCTCACCTCCACCAATGTGGGTGAAGTGCCAGTTCAGGTCCTTTGGGAGGTTGCTGAAAGCGCGCAGCAAGTTGTCATAACCCTTCTTGTCTACCAGTCGCCCGACGGAGATAATCCGAACGTCGTCTGCTCCTGTTCCATCCCGTAACGTGGCAGGACGGGGAGCCTCAGGAAATCCGCAAAAATCGAGACCATGATAAACAAGACTGATTTTGTTAGGTTCCTTGCAAAGTGAACGCAGATAAACAAGGTTTGCTTTGGTACAGGTCACTCCCCAGGCAGCATCAGTAAGTTTTGTCTCAAGCTCCCATCGCTCCGTGGTCCATATGTCTTTGGCATGGGCGGAAAACGACCAGTGACGACCAGAAAGCAAAGCTGCATAGCGTGCAACAGTGCAAGGACTGTGGAGGTAGTGCGTGTGTATCCAGATCACATCCTCAGGCAACTCATGAGCCATCACACAAGCTTGCCCCCATCGGCGGAAGCGTTCAGCATTTTTCTTGTGTTTCAGATCGTTCTCAAAGCATGCTCTGGCAGTTGCGTATGTTGGTTGTTTTTTCGCCCATGCCATAGCTTTCTGGACACGAGGAGGATCATCCCTGAGATACTCGGTAAGGTAAAGCACATCGGAAGTGATCTTTTCGTGTACGTCATGCACATAGGGATCATAGGGGTGACGCAGCGCAACGATGAGCTGACCTATCCCACGCTCCTGTAGGCCATAAATCTCTTGGGCAATAAAGGTCTCAGAAAGACGCGGATACCCTTTCACAACCACAGCAATGCGTCCAGCTTCCATCACTACCCCGCATTATATGTCAGTTTGACATCGTCTCGTGGACCAAGACGTTGTGATAAATGCTGTTCACGCATGCCAAGAATTTCGGCAGTCCGCAGATTGATAATATCCAAACCGCCCAGATAGTTTTCTGAATGAGCATGAGACGGCGGCGCAATAAATGGTAGGTTTGCCAATGCTTTCACCATTAATTCAACACTTGGATATGAGTCAATCGGAAGCATCTGCGCAAGACCCAGTCGCTGGGCTTGCTCTGCTCGAATAGCCTGCTCTCTGCGTGGCACCACACGTGGAACCAGAAGGGCTGGATTATCAAAGGAGAGGATCTCGCAGAACGTGTTGTATCCCCCCATGCCGATCACTGCAGTCGCATTGGCCATGTAGGGCTCAATTTCGGGGGTAAATCGAAGGATCTCAACATCGCGCAAATGAGATGCACGCGTTGTAAACGCTTCCACATCTGCCTTGCTCATGAAGGGGCCAAGGACAATGAGAGCAGGGAACAAGGGGCGCAAACGTGCCTCATAGGCCCGTATGACCCAATCGACAAGCTCAACACCGTCACCGCCGCCACCTGGGGTCACCAACACATAGGGGGCTCCATCAAAGGGTGCTGTGAAATCCTGAGCTGAACTTGGCATTGACCGGCGCAGGTAGCCAGTAAAGAGCGTCTTTTCCATCACCGACTGGTCAAAGCCAAGCCCATTCAATGGATTGTTCATCACTGAGGGGCCGTAAACCCAGATCTCATCATAAAGGTCATTAAGGGCAGGGTAGGCGCGTTTGCGAAGCCACTCCTCCTTCAGAACGTGCGGGTCATCCATCACGTCACGAAGACCCAGCACCAACCGTGTTTTTTGCCCTTTGAGGTACTGAAGCGAAGGCAAAACTTCACCGCGCAACCCAAGCGGCTCCTTATCGACGATGAAGATGTCAGGCTTAAACACCTTGGCTGTGTGCTCAATGATCGAAGATCGGATGGCGATCGTCTCGTTGATATCAAGCTGTAAGGAGAGCGAAGTATATTCACCACTGCGCAGTTTGATCACGCCAGGAATGCGGACAAAATCGACCCGGGAACGAAACTCGAAACTACCGATGATGGGAGATCCGGAAAGGATGAGAACGGACATTTCCTGGAAGGAGCCAACCAAAGATTGTGCGATTGTGCGGCATCGCCGCAGATGGCCCAATCCAAAGGTGTCATGGCTATAAATCAGAATTTTTGGCGTCATTACCGTCATGCGCTTCTTATTCCATCTTCTGCGCATAAACCTCAGCATCAGATCAGTTTGGCGGGGGAGGGTCGCCAATCAACGGTCAAACCTGCTTTGTCGCGTTTAAACGCGAAAGCAATACCCCATAAATCCAAGGTATCTGGCGGGTTTATGCCGTTTTTTAAGATCTTGAAGCGTAAAGTTCCCTTGCGTCAGTTAGAGCGTAAATCGCATCGCCTCAGTTTGGGTTAGCCTGATCTGAGCTTAATCGGAGTGGACATGGAAAAATCGCTTTTCCAATTCATCTGGAAGAACTCATCCCGCTATCAAGTGGCGATTCTTCTAGTCACCATATTGTCCTATCCGGTGAGTTACATCCTGCTGGATCTACCTAAGACAATTACCAATGAAGCAATTCAGGGTAGCAATTTCCCAGTAGAACTTTTCGGAATGCAGCTCGGTCAGATTCAGTATCTGGCGGTGCTGTGTATTTTGTTTTTGGTTCTTGTTGTTGTTAGCAACTGCATCAAGCTCTACCTCAACGTCTACAAGGGTAGGCTGGGTGAGAGGATGCTACGCCAGTTGCGGTTTGAGCTGTTTCAGCGCGTACTCCGCTTCCGCCTGCCTCACTTTAAGAAGGTCAGCTCCGGCGAGATCATACCAATGATTACCGCCGAGGTCGAGGATGTTGGTGGTTTTGTTGGAGAGGCCTTCGCTTTGCCAGCCTATCAAGGCGGAATGCTGGTCGTTCAGGTCGGCTTTATTTTCATGCAGGACCCATTGCTCGGGCTGGCCGCCATCTCACTTTATCCGGTGCAGGGATATATCATTCCCAAGCTCCAGCAGAAGGTCGTGCGCCTGTCTCGTCAACGTGTGAAGAATGTGCGCGTGATCGCCGATAAGGTGGGGGAGAGCATCTCAGGTATCTCCGAGATTCATAGCAACGACACGTCAGCGTGGCATTCTGCAGACCTTTCAGACAGACTATATCGAAATTTCCGCATTCGTTTCGATATTTATAATCGCAAGTACTTCATTAAGTTCGTCAATAATTTCATGAACCAGCTGACGCCGTTTTTCTTCTACTTTATCGGCGGCTATCTGGTCATTAAAGGGCAGCTCAGCATCGGTGCGTTGATTGCGGTGATTGCAGCCTACAAGGATCTGGCTGGTCCATGGAAAGAGTTGCTGGCCTACTACCAGATGACAGCAGACGTCTCAGTTAAATATCAGACGGTGGTTGAGAACTTTGATCCACCTGATCTCTACGACAAACAACGCCTGCTGGATGATGAATCTCTGGTGTTCACAGGCCCACTCATCCTAGATAAACTAGGGCTATCAGGAGTAGGGACCGGGCAGGAAGTGCATAATGTTTCACTTAATGTCGAGCCGGGTAAACCACTAGCTGTTTCTGGTGTGGATGGTTCTGGCCGCGCTGAACTGTTGCAGATGGCAGCCGGATTGCTGAGCCCCACGTCAGGATCAGTCACCATCAACAACACCAATTTTGAAAGCATGCCAGAAGCGACCTTGGGGCGGCAGATTGCCTATGTCGGAGGACACTTACATGTCTGGACGGGGACAATTCGCGATAATCTCTTCTACGGGCTGCGTCATAGGCCTCAGGAAAAAGTCGAGTACGAAGGCAGTGATCTGAGAAAGCGGCAGCGTCAGTTGAAGGAAGCTGCCATGACGCTTAACCCATACTTTGATTTGAAAGCGCGCTGGGAAGATTACGAACTGGCCGATGCTGGTTCCATGCAGGAGTTGGAAGATAAAGCCCTCGAGCTATGTAAAGTAGCAGGTTTCTCGCGTGATCTGTACTTACTGGGCGTTGAGACAGTCATCAATCCAAACGAGACTGAAGAGCTCAATGGCGGCCTCATGCCCAAATTGGTTGAGGCGCGGAAAGCCTTGCGCGAGAAAATCCAGAATGACACGAAACTTCAAAATCTCGTCGAGTTCTGGGACCCTGAAAAATTCAATATGTCTGCCAATCTGGCGCAGAACCTGTTTTTTGCAAGTCCTAAAGAACACTTCATGACCATTGAACATGTTCCGACAGACCCGCAAATTTCAGCTTTCCTCAAAGAGACCGGGTTTGATGTGCTCCTGGCGGATATCGGACTGAAAATCGCAAAGACCATGGTCGAACTGTTTGCTGATGTGAGCGCAGACAGTGATTTGTTGAACAGGTACTCTTTCATCAGTCGTGAGGATCTTCCGGAGTTTGCTCGTATTGTGAATGAGCAAAAGGGTGAACAGCGGCGCAAGCGGCTCAAAGATGTAGATCGGGCCCGTTTGATTGCGCTGGCGCTCAAGCTCATTCCAGCAAAGCACCGCCTTGGTGTTCTGGATGATGATGTGCGGGAGAAGATCCTAGCAGCTCGAAAACAGTTTATGGAAACAGTGGGCAAAGACAATCAGCGTTTCGAGTTCTTTGATCCAGACACTTATCTCACCACTTTGAGCATTGAGGATAATCTGGTCTTCGGCCACGCAAGACTGGACCGCCGCGATGCCCGACAGAAAATACAGCAAGTTCTGCAAGAGCTCGTGCGTGAAAGAGAACTGATCGCCCCAATTCGCCGCGCTGCCTTCGATTATCAGGTGGGTATTGCTGGTGCGAAGTTATCCTCCCATCAACGTAGGTTGATTTGTCTGGTGCGTGCTTTGTTGAAGAATGCGCACATCTACATTCTGGATGAAACGGCAAACAGTGTGAATGCAACAGATAAGACCCTGCGCGAAGACCTTAGGAAGCTCATGGCTGATAAAATTCTCATGTTCGGAGTAAGTAATGAGAGTGTTGCTGAGGAGTTTTCTACGACGGTCCACCTAGAAAATGGGAGGGTTATCGAAAGATAGTCTTGGGAACTATGGTGAAACAAAGGCGAGATGATGTGAGCTGGAACACAGTTTGCTGGGAGAACTTCAGCTATGCTCATCAAGTTATTGGGAGTGAAATGTGACTATTGATGCAGAAGTCCAAGCTTTAAGCCGTGTCCCTCTCTTTCAGGGATTGGAACCAAGCAAACTGCGTCTTCTTGCGTTCATCAGTGACCGCATGGAGTTTCAGGATGGGGAGCACTTGTGCCATCAGGGAGATGATGGTGACAGTGCATTTGTTGTCCTTTCCGGTGAAGTTGCTGTGTTTGTTGATGAAAATGAGGTTGCGAAGGTTGGACAATATGCCATCATTGGTGAGATTGCGATCCTGTGTGATGTGCCAAGAACAGCGACCTTACAGTCCGTGGGTACAACTCACATTTTGGCAATATCAAAAGACGATTTTTTGAAGCTCATCGCGGAGTTTCCGAAAGTTTCGCTCGAGATAATGCGTGTATTGGCGTTGCGATTGGAAAAAACGACCAGAGAACTTGCGCAGGCACGCCCTGCGTCCACTTGAAAGGCCAGATTACTTGAACGAGTTTTCTCTTAAAATTTGGGGTGTTCGCGGTTCAACAGCTGCTGCTGGTCCCGAAACACTTAGATACGGCGGAGAAACAACCTGCTTTGAAATCCGGGCGGGGGACGTTCTGTTGATGGTCGACTGTGGGTCTGGTGCACGCAATCTGGGTAAAGAGTTGATGAAAGGCCCACACCGCGACATCGATCTTCTCTTCACGCATACACATCTCGACCACATTTGTGGTTTGCCCTTCTTTGAGCCGGCGTACGATCCCAATTTCAGTATTCGCCTAACCGCAGGCCATTTTAATGACCCGTGTGATTTGAAGGATATCATCTGTCGGATCATGTCGCCCCCTATTTTCCCGGTAGGAGCGAACACGCTAAGTGCTGTTTCCTTTAAAAGTTTCAAGGCAGGGGACACCCTGAAGAAAGACAATGGGTTGATAATCAAAACCGTTGCGCTAAACCATCCTGGCGGTGCCTGTGGCTACCGGATGGAGTACAATGGTAGGTCCATGTGCATCATCACAGATCACGAAATGGGGAGCGCATCTCACGATGCTGCTGTCCTAGAGTTTATCCGTGATGCAGATGTTGTGATCCAGGATGGGATGTACACCTGTGCCGAATACCCTAAGTATAAGGGTTGGGGACATTCCACATGGGAGCATGTGGTCGGAATATGCCAGCGCGCCAACGTGAAAACGCCCGTGATCTTTCATCACGATCCGCGTCGCACGGATGATGAATTGGACGAGATAGGTCTGGCTGCCCAGCAGATGCATCCACGAGCAATCGTGGCCTCTGAAGGGATGGTCTTCAAACCTTAAGTTCATTCACCCGTCGCTCGCAACTGATCGGATGAAACTGCGAGCAAACCAGCAACGCCTGTTGAATGGTGTGACGGGAGACAAGTGTGGCAGTTGGAAGTGGTCCAGAAAATTCCGATCCTTCAAAAAAACGTGGATCTGAGAAAAAGCCGGATGTGGACTTGAGTGAAAAGTTCCATGGCATCTCTTACCAGAAGAAAGCTGAACCTAACTTCTACCAGCAGCTGAAGCGCGGTGTTTTAGGGCCAAAAGCTCCGGAAGGGGACTTGCCTTTACGTGTGCGTAGTGAAGTAGCGCGTCAGGAAGCGGCCTCCGAACGTCTGATCGGTATCGTCCAGCTCGGAGTCATTATCTTTTTTGCTGTTCTGTACGCCCTTGCTCCGAGGGCCGAAGGCACTATGGGCTTCAACTTCGTTCCCATCGCCTTTTCCTTTTATCTTGTCTTTACGCTTATTCGTATTTACGTCTCTTTCAGAACCACCCTGCCGGTCTGGTATCTGGTCCTGTCTATCATGGCAGACGTGGCGCTTCTGGTCGGATTGATTTTCTCCTTCCACATCCAGTATGCCCAACATCCCACTTTTTACCTCAAGGCCCCGACCTTGATGTACCTGTTCCTGTTCATAGCCCTGAGAGCACTCCGCTTTGATCCAAGATACGTGATCCTCACTGGCGTTTTCGGAGCCCTGGGTTGGTTGGGTCTGGTGTTCTACGCTTTGACCTATCAAGGTGGCTCAACACTCATCACTCGAAACTACATCGAGTATCTGACCGGCGAGGCGGTTCTCATCGGGGCAGAGCTGGATAAGTTGATAATCATCCTGTCAGTGACAGCGCTTCTTGCCCTTTCTATCTTCAGAGCCCGCCGCACCTTCTTCTCAGCCATTCGCCAGAAGAATGCAGTAAAAGACTTGAGCCGCTTTTTTACGCCGGAAGTTGCAAATTCCATTGTGGAATCTGAAAGCAGGCTCATGGCTGGAACCGGTGAAATCCGGGATGTTGCCATCCTTCTTGTCGACATTCGGTCCTTTACAAAAACTGCTGCCAAACTGCCGCCAGAAACCACCATGCGTGTTCTGAGCCTCTACCAAAAGAAAGCTGCAAAGGTGATTTTGGGAGAAGGGGGCAAGATTGATAAGTTCCTTGGTGATGGAATTCTTGCAACCTTCGGGGCTGTATCAGACAGCGAAACGTATGCAGCTGATGCGTTGCGAGCAGGTGTCGAACTGACTCACATTCTGGAGGAAGAGTGCGCCGATCTGGAAGCTGCAGGTTGGCCCATGAAATTTGAAGTTGGTGTAGGGGTCGCAGCAGGTCCGGTCAGTGTTGGTGTTGTTGGTGTGCGGGACCGGTTGGAGTTCACCGTGATTGGAGATGCTGTCAACCGCGCTGCAAAGCTGGAAGCTGCCAACAAGGTCCAGGGCACGCGGTTCCTGACAGATGGTGCAAGTTATTCCATGGCTCTACGACAAGGGTATAAGGGAAACATGATAGATTTAAAGTCCGAGTGTGTTGCGGGAATCAATGGAAAAGTAGACCTTGTGGCTTTGGCGTGAGAATGATTTTCTCATGCCGACCCGCAATCCAGCATTTTGCTGCTTTCAAAGAATTTTGGCGGGAGCTTTGAAAGACGGCGGGGCAAACAAAATGAATCGGGATGGGATTCCATGCAACTTAATAAAGAAATTGCAGCCGTTGTAACCGGCGGCTCATCAGGTCTTGGCGCGGCAACCGCACGGAAATTGGCTGGCCATGGCGTTAAAGTAACTCTTTTCGACGTGAATGAAGAAGCTGGTAAAGCACTGGCACAAGAGATTGCTGGTCAGTTCGTAAAAGTTGACGTCACCAGCGATGACAGCGTGAAAGCAGGTCTGGATGCAGCTGAAGCAGCGCACGGCCCAACACGTATTCTCGTCAACTGTGCAGGTATCGCGCCTGTTGCAAAAACCACCTCTCGTGGTGAGCCACACCCAATGGATATGTTCCAGACGGTGATCAACGTAAACCTTGTCGGCACATTCCGCTGTACGTCGTTTGCTGGAACACGCATGGCAAATCTTGAGCCGCTGACAGAAGATGGTGAGCGCGGCGTGATCATCTCCACTGCATCTGTAGCAGCATTTGACGGTCAGATCGGCCAAGCAGCTTATGCAGCGTCTAAAGGTGGCATTGCCGCTCTGACATTGCCTGTTGCACGAGACTTGTCCAAGTCCGGCATCCGCGTGATGACTGTTGCACCGGGTATCTTCGAAACTCCAATGCTACGTGGCCTCTCTCAGGAAGTGCAGGACTCACTCGGTCAGCAGGTGCCGTTCCCGTCCCGTTTGGGCCGCGGCGACGAATACGCTCAGCTGGTGGAAGCAATCTGCACCAACCCAATGCTGAACGGTGAAACCATCCGCTTGGATGGCGCAATCCGTATGGCACCGCGCTAAGCAATTCTCTGGTCTGAGAGCGTTGAGTTCTCAGGCCAGCTTCTGGTTGCGAAACAACCAGACTTACCAATATGGTCTAATCCAAAGGTCGACTAAGTGCTTAGGCACACCCTCGTGCAGTGGTATCTTAGTCCTGCTAAGTTCATCGGATTGTAAATTATAGTTCCGATTCCTAGAGGCCTTCATGGCGACCTATACCAGCTCCACTCCCCAACAGTTCTTCGGCGACCTTCCAGAACAGACTGATGTTCTGATAATTGGCGGTGGCGTGATTGGCATCTGCACAGCCTACTGGCTGGCACAAAAGGGTGTGAACGTGACACTCTGCGAAAAGGGCCGCGTTGCCGGAGAACAGTCGAGCCGCAACTGGGGCTGGGTCCGCCAGCAAGGCAGGGATGCCGCAGAACTCCCCATATCCATGGAAAGTAACCGGCTCTGGCAGCAGTTGATGAAGGAGACCGGTGAGGATCTCGGGTTTCGCCAGGAGGGTGTTTATTATCTGGCGGAAAAAGAAAAGGACCTCAAAAACTACGAGGACTTTCTTGAACTTGCCAAACAGCATCAACTTGACACCAAACTCCTCAGCAAAGACGAAATCTACGCCAAAATTCCGGGGCGTGACGGCAAATGGATTGGCGGCATGGTCACACCAAGCGATGGCCGGGCGGAACCATGGATAGCTGTATCTGCGATTGGCCGGGCGGCTGAACGGAACGGTGCTGTCATTGTTGAAGACTGTGCAGTACGCACGCTGGAGTTCGAAGGTGGCAAGCTCACTGGTGCCGTGACCGAGAAAGGCGCGATCAAAGCAAACCGCGTCTTGATCGCTGCTGGTGCGTGGTCCTCACTTTTTGCGCAAAATCTCGGCGTGTCCATGCCTCAGCTATGCGTACGGGCAACTGTAGCTGCGACCAAGGCTGTGCCTGATCTTTTCAATGGCAACGCAGCAGATGGCACATTTGCATTCCGTAAAAGAGTAGATGGCGGCTATACGCTTGCGGTCAGTGATATTCATGATCACTACATCGGTAAGGATTCATTTCGTCATCTCTTCAAGTGGCTTCCTGCTGTGAAAGCATCCTTCAAAGGCATTTCCTTTGGCATGAATCCACCCAAAAACTATCCAGATTCATGGGCACATAAACGCCATTGGTCTGGAGATGAGATCACACCGTTTGAAACATGTCGTGTGCTAAACCCTGACCCAAGCCCGAAAGCTCTCAAACGCATTCAGGCTCGTCTGGTTGACCGCTTCCCACAGCTCAAAGGGCTGCAAATGGAAGAAAGCTGGGCTGGAATGATTGATGCAATGCCGGATTTTGTTCCGATCATGGATGAAGTTCCAACGCAAAAGGGCGTGTTTATCGCAACAGGTTTTTCTGGGCACGGGTTTGGCATTGGTCCTGCAGCAGGGCGCGTCATGGCAGATTTGCTCATGGACAAACCAGCAGGCTACGACCTGACGCGCTTCCGTTATTCGCGTTTTTCCGATGGCTCCAAAATCAAGCTCGGACCCTTTATCTAACCTCCTTGAGTAAGTGACGTGATTTATTCAGAAAATACACCGCAGCAGTTCCATGGAGAACAGCCGCAGGAAACAGATGTGCTCATAATCGGCGGGGGCATCATTGGTGTGTGTACCGCCTATTACCTCGCCAAGAAGGGCGTAAGCGTCACTCTTTGCGAAAAGGGGAGAGTTGCAGGAGAACAGTCCAGCCGCAATTGGGGTTGGATTCGCCAGCAAGGACGTGATGAGCCGGAAATTCCGCTCTCTATCGAAGCTCGCCGTTTGTGGGCTGAGCTCAGCGAAGAGACAGGGGAAGACCTCGGTTACAGCGCGAGCGGCGTCTACTACCTTGCTGAAAAGCATGAGGACATGGAAAATTTTGAGAAATTCGTCGAACTTGGCCGGAAATATGATCTTGATACCTGCATGATCTCAAGAGCGCAGGTTCATGAAGATATCAAAGGTAAAGAAGGCCGCTGGATCGGCGGAATGCATACTGCCAGTGATGGTCGTGCTGAACCCGGGCAGGCGACGCTCGGCATCGCAAAAGCTGCAGAGCGACTTGGAGCTGTCATTTGCGAAAACAACGCTGTTCGTACATTGGTAAAATCCGGTGGCGAGGTTGTGGGCGCCGTCACAGAACAAGGCGAGATCAAAGCGGGGCAAGTAATGCTGGCAGGTGGGGCATGGTCTTCTCTGTTCGCCGCCAATGCAGGCATTAAACTGCCTCAGCTTTCTGTAGAGTTGACCGTTGCAGCAACGCAAGCCGTACCGGATGTCTTCCCGGCAAATGCCTCAGACAACACCTTTGCTATGCGCCGCCGTCAAGATGGTGGCTACACACTGGCACTCAAGAACAACCAGACCCATCATATCGGTCTGGATTCATTTCGGTTCCTGAAAGAATGGCTGCCCAATATGGCCGAAAACCTCAAGGGCACCAGCATCAAACCATGGTCTCCAAAAAACTACCCTGATCACTGGATGCAAAAAAGACGCTGGACCGGAGCGGACATAACACCATTTGAAGTCATGCGCGTCCTCAACTCTAAACCTGATCAGAAAGAGCTGGGTGCTCTAACACAAGCACTCGCTGATCGTTTCCCGCAGCTCAAAGGAACAAAACTGCAATCCGCCTGGGGCGGCCTCATTGATGCCATGCCAGACTTTTTGCCGGTGATCGATAGAGCTCCAAATCTGGATAACCTGCATATCGTGACGGGTTTCTCAGGCCATGGGTTTGGAATAGGTCCACCTATCGGACGTGTTATGGCAGATGTGCTCACAGGGAAACCAGCTGGTCACGATCTCTCCAGTTTTGCCTTTAACCGCTTCTAAAAGCTGCAAGACTTGAGGCACGAGCAGACGACACCCGAGAAATGCTCAAGCGATCAGAAGGGGAGAGGCGTACCCGCGGGTACTCTTTTTCTCATTAGTGGTGTAAGCTGAAGAAAAGTTGCCAAATTAGTCCGATAAAACTAACTATACCGCAACGCGTAAAAAACATATTCGCCAGACTGGGGTTTTCGATGCCAAACTATCGTTCGCGCACTTCCACACACGGCCGCAACATGGCAGGCGCCAGAGGCCTGTGGCGGGCAACCGGTGTTAAAGAAAATGACTTCGGCAAGCCAATTATTGCTGTCGTCAACTCCTTCACGCAGTTCGTGCCTGGCCACGTGCATTTGAAAGACCTCGGTCAGCTCGTCGCTCGCGAAATTGAGCAGGCCGGCGGTATCGCAAAAGAGTTCAACACCATCGCAGTCGATGACGGCATCGCAATGGGCCACGACGGCATGCTCTACTCCTTGCCATCTCGTGAGTTGATCGCCGACTCTGTAGAGTACATGGTCAACGCACATTGCGCAGATGCCATGGTCTGTATCTCCAACTGTGACAAGATCACTCCAGGCATGTTGATGGCGTCTTTGCGTCTGAACATCCCAACCGTATTCGTGTCTGGTGGACCGATGGAAGCTGGCAAAGTAACGCTCGCAAACGGTGAAAAACGCAAAGTTGACCTTGTCGACGCAATGATCGCAGCAGCTGATGACAACGTTTCTGACAGCGACGTTGAAAGCATCGAGCGCAGCGCATGCCCGACATGTGGGTCCTGTTCTGGCATGTTCACCGCAAACTCCATGAACTGTCTGACAGAAGCTCTGGGCCTTTCCCTTCCGGGCAATGGCTCCACTCTGGCAACGCATTCTGACCGTAAACGCCTGTTCATCGAAGCTGGTCACCTGATCGTCGATCTGGCAAAACGCTATTACGAACAGGAAGATGAGAGCGCACTGCCGCGTAACATTGCAAACTTCAAAGCCTTTGAAAACGCAATGATTATGGACATCGCGATGGGTGGCTCCACCAACACCGTTCTGCATTTGCTGGCCGCAGCGCAGGAAGGTGAAGTGGACTTCACCATGGAAGACATTGACCGCCTGTCTCGTATCGTACCAGTGCTGTGTAAGGTGGCTCCATCGATCGCCAACGTCCACATGGAAGACATTCACCGCGCAGGTGGTATCCTCGGTATTCTGGGTGAACTGGACCGTGCAGGCCTCATCGATACCTCAGTAAAATCAGTGCATGCCAAAGACTTAGCCGACGCTCTTGAGCGCTGGGACATCAAACGCACAGACAGTACAAGCGTGCGCGAGTTCTTCTCAGCAGCACCTGGTGGTGTGCCGACACAGGTCGCGTTCTCTCAGAGCTCCCGCTATGCCGAAGGTGTTGATGAGGATCGTGAAAACGGCGTTATCCGCTCCAAAGAACATGCCTTCTCACAGGATGGCGGACTGGCAGTTCTCTACGGCAATCTGGCAGAAGACGGCTGTATCGTTAAGACAGCTGGTGTAGATGAGAGCATTCTCACATTCTCTGGCCCTGCACGCATCTTTGAATCTCAGGACACAGCCGTTAGTGCGATCCTGACTGGAAAGGTGAAAGAGGGCGACATCGTTCTTATCCGTTACGAAGGCCCTCGTGGCGGTCCGGGCATGCAGGAAATGCTGTATCCAACCAGCTACCTCAAGTCCAAAGGCTTCGGCAAAGCCTGCGCACTCATCACAGATGGCCGCTTCTCTGGTGGGTCTTCCGGCTTGTCCATTGGTCATGTCTCCCCGGAAGCAGCTGAAGGCGGCAATATCGGTCTATTGGAAGAAGGCGATATGATTGATATCGACATTCCAAACCGCAAAATCGAGATGCGTGTTTCTGATGAAGAGCTTGCCTCCCGCCGCGCTGCGATGGAAGCAAAAGGGAATGCTGCATGGAAGCCTGTTGAGGTGCGTAAGCGCAAGGTTACCACCGCGCTGAAAGCCTATGCTGCCATGACCACTAGCGCATCCAAAGGCGCAGTTCGCAAAGTTGACTAAGCCTTAGGTTCAATAAGACATTTAAAAGCCCCGTGGAGATCATCTCTGCGGGGCTTTCTATTGCAGGAGCGTGTTTTGAGCTTTTAGCTTGGCGCACTCACATATCGCAGATAGGGTAGGACCGTTTTCACAGAGCCAAACTTGACTTCCGCGTCTTCGGTACTGACAGCTGGGGGCACGATCACATCCTCTCCAACAGTCCAGTCAGCAGGCGTTGCAACGCCCTTGGCAGACATCTGTAGTCCATCCAAAGCGCGCAAGATTTCTGCAAAATTTCGCCCAACGGTCATAGGGTAGGTCATCATCAGTTTTACTTGCTTGTCCGGCCCAATGATGAAGACGGAACGAACTGTTGCTGAGTCAGCAGGCGTGCGGCCGTCAGGAAGCACATATTCAGCAGGCAGCATGTCGAAGGCTTTGGCCATTTCAAGACCAGCATCGGCTACAATCGCAAAGTCTGGCTTTGCTCCGCCAACAGATTCAATGTCGACTTTCCACTTCTTGTGGTCTTCTACACCATCAACTGAAACGCCAAGGACTTTGGTGTTACGCTTTGCCCATTCTTCACTGAGCTTTGCCACAGCTCCAAATTCGGTAGTGCAAACCGGAGTAAAGTCTTTCGGATGCGAGAAGATAATTGCCCAGCTATCGCCAATCCAATCGTGCAGGGTGATTTCGCCCTGATCAGTTTCTACAGAAAGGTTAGGGATAGTATCGTTAATGCGTAAAACCATGAGTAATCCTCTTCTTATCCAGTACTGCGCATCGCTCAAAAGGCCTTGGACCTCCCACAGCACCAATAACATTTAAGTACCGAATTTCTGCATTCAATGGGAGCGGCTTTCAGTTCTTGATACAATTTTGTGAAGTATTAGCGTGGAGAGTTTCAACCTGATCTCTCAATAGAATTTGTTAATGCAATCAAACATATTAATCAATTGACTTTGCGTTAGCCAAAGCTTACCGTAAGTTATGACTTACCAAGATATCCTTCATGCGCTGGCAGATGATACTCGTCGCAAGATATTTGAAGATCTTCGGGCAGGGCCTAAGAATGTCAAAGCACTCTCACAGGCAAAAGGCGTCACTCGGCCAGCTGTCTCTCAGCATCTGAAAGTGCTGGAACGGGCTGGGCTGGTGGAGGCCGATCAACGCGGAACGTCGAGATTCTACGCAGTAAGGCGTGAGGGCATCTCACCTTTGCGTGACTACCTTGATCAGTTCTGGGAGGACGTCCTGAACGCTTTTGCAACTGAAGTCACCGAACAACAGGAGATGGGGCATGATCACACCAGTGGTGAAAACGATTAGGGTGGACTGTAGCCCAGAAAGAGCCTTCGAGGTTTTTACAGGTGATTTCAGTAAATGGTGGCCAATTCAAACTCATTCTGTAACAGCAATGAATGGCAGCGAACTACCTGAGGTCTTTTGTGAGCGGCAGGAAGGCGGCAAGCTATATGAAGTCGCAAAGGATGGCACGCGGCATGACTGGGGAACGCTCAAAATCTATCAGCCCTCAAAAGCCCTCTCGTTTCTCTGGCACATTAACAACCCGGAGAGCATGGCAACCTGTGTGGATGTGACGTTTGAGAAGGACGGCGAGGGTACCAAAGTGGTTCTAAGTCATCATGATTGGGAGAAGATGGGCGAAATCGGCTCCACAATGCGCGAAAGCTACAATAATGGCTGGGTCAGCGTTTTTGAGGTGCATTTCAAAAACGCGTGTAATTCCAGTCCTGCTTAGGAAGCAAAGCCTCGCTGTTTTTTCTCCAGCGAGGCCTGTTTGTTATCCGCGCCAGTTCAGCAGGGCTTTTTCCGCCTTCCCGATTAACCAACTGACGCACAGTCCCAAAATGGAAAGCATCGCAACGCCGACGATCAGCTGATCTGTTGCGAACAAGGAACCAGCCATCAACACATAAGCGCCGATGCCATATTCTGCGCCAATCATCTCTGCGGCGACAAGCAGAATAATAGCGATGCTAGCAGAGATCCGAGCACCCGAAAGGATCGCTGGTAGAGCACCAGGCAAAATGATCTTCCGCACAATGGAAAGCCAGCTCATACCGAAGGATTGCCCCATGCGGATCAACCCACGCTCCACATTATCAACGCCGCCATATGTGGCGATGACTGTAGGAAAAAACGTACCAAACAGGATTGTCGCAACTTTGGAACCTTCCCCGATTCCAAACCAGATGATGAAGAGTGGCAGCAGGGCAATCTTCGGAATGGGGAAGAACGCTGAGGTGAGCGGCAATAGGCTGGATCGCGCCAATGAGAACAGCCCAATCAGCAATCCCACCAAAATGCCGAGTGCTGTTCCAATGCTCCAGCCAAAGACAAGCCGATAAAGACTTGTGCTCACGTGCTTCCAGAATAAACCCGAATTATAGAGATCTAAGAAGGCCTGAAACGCTTCAGATGGCGCTGGTAAAACCAGATTGCTGATGATGCCTGTACGGGAACCAAACTCCCAGAACAGCACCAATGCCAGAAATACAAATGGAGCAACGAAACGGATTGGACGTGGCTTGAAACCGCCTCCACGAAAAGGAACTTTCTTGCGGTTTACCTGATCAGACATCGGTAATCTCCCTGTCCGCAGCAAGAGCTTCTTCGCGCATCATATGCCATAACTGCTGCTGCACCTCCTCAAGCTCCACAGCACGCTCCCGGCGCTCTTCAAGAGGGATAGAGATCTCAACAACATCGCGAACCTTGCCCGGGCGGCGAGACAACACAATGACCTTGTGGCCAAGGCGAACAGCTTCCGCAAGATTATGCGTCACATAACAGGCAGAAAATGCCTCACGGGCCCAAAGAGCCACCAGATCATCCATCAGAAGTTCTCGTGTCTGGCTGTCCAAAGCTGACAGAGGTTCATCCATAAGAAGAAAGGCAGGGCTAACTGCCAACGCTCGCGCAATTGCTACACGCTGCTTCATCCCACCGGAAAGCTGGCGTGGAAGTGCATCATGAAACTCTGAGAGGTTGGTGCGTGCAAGCACATCATCAATGATCGCTTTGCTCTGCTGTTTAGAGAGCGTGTGGTCCTCAAGCACCAAAGAGATGTTGCCGGCCACAGAGCGCCAAGGCAACAGCGCGAAGTCCTGAAAAATATAGGTGAGAGGGTTGAGAGACCCTTCTGGTGCCTGGCCTGCAATGTAGGCAGCGCCCTTGCTCGGCTCTTCGAGACCGCCCATCAGACGCAGCAGCGTAGACTTTCCGCAACCGGATGGTCCGATGATCACGGCAATTTCACCGGGTTCAAAGGTCAGGTTGATATCATTCAGGACCTCGACAGAGCCGTAGGCATGCGAGAGTTTTTCAATGGAAATTTGCATGTAATCCAACCGGATTATGGGAAAAGGCATTGCCCACTCGCAGCGGGCAATGCGTATGTTGGATTAGAAGGTTTCGACGAACTTCACATCAACCAGCTTATCGAGTGTTACGCCTGCTGGTACCAGCTTCTCGCTCTTGAACCAGTTAAGCTGATCTTCCACACTCGCCATGTTTAGCGCAGCACCTTCGTTAAGACGCATCGCACCATTGCGAATGGATGGAGCAGCTTTCTCATAAGGACGATCAGCATAGACGTACTTATGAATGAGCTTCACCATGTCTTCCGCGGCTGCATCACCTGCGGATTTGTCTACCAGAGCCGCGTTAAAGTCAGCCGCGCCTTTGGAGTAGGCACCGAGGAAGGTTTTAACCAGCTCAGGATTGTCATTAATGTTCTTCGTAGAAGTGAAGACAGTGGTTACCTGATAATTTGGCACGTAATCAGAAACTTTACCGATCATCTCCACCTGAGGTGACTTGGCCAAACCCTTTGCGATGTGCGGAACAATTGACCATGCATCAATTTGACCACTCTTCAGTGCCCCAATCACTGCACCAACCTTCTGAAGAGGACGGATCTTGATGTCTTTGCGGTCAAAGCCCTCTTTATCCGCAATCTTATGTGCCATGTAATGGAAAGACGAGCCTGCTGTCGTCACACCAAAGCTCTTGCCCTTCAGGTCAGCCGGTGCCTTCAGGCCTGCATCAAACGCAGCTTTGGAAGCAAGGATCATCTGGCCGTCAATGCCAGCTTCTTCCTGCAATGCGCCGCCAACAATTTTCACTGCGCCCTTGTCTGCAAGACTAATCAAGCCACCGGAAATCGCGGTAAGGCCGAAGTCCACATCGCCGGAGGCGATAGCAAGCGCCATTGGTTGTGCTGCCTGAAAGAACTTGAACTCAACTTCCAGACCAGCCTCGTCGAAATAACCCTTTTCAAACGCAACAAAATTCGCCGCATGAGAAGTGAAGCGCAAGGCGCCGACAGTGATCTTCTCTGCTGCAGTTGCTGTAGTCGCAAACGTTCCTGTTAGAACCGCTGCGCCCATCAAAACGCCGCTTAAAATACCGCGTACCTTCATCTTTATCCTCTTAAGTGAACCTTGAGAGCAAACTCTCGTCAATCAAAGCGTATTCCCGAAAAGTGGCAACTGTTCTCCGGTAGGATACGCAGTAAAAATCTTTTGCAGTCTATAGATCCCTATGGAAAATGACTGCGTCAATCACTTCAATCGTGCATAGATTAGTCATATAACGCAACCCGGCGCACATGAGACTTGCAATATTCTCAATCTGAATAGGTTCGCTTTCACTATCCAGCGCATTTATATGCTGCAATTCCACAACAATGCGACCAAAGATGCTTCTAGGTTTCGTGCAGATAAACCATCTATACAAAATTCTAGGAGAAAGGCCGGAAGTGATCGCTCAATCCCGGCCTTTAATTTAGTCCAATTGATGAATTCAATTTGGTCAGAGAGTCGATCTAGCCACCGGTAAGAAGTTTGGCCATCACATTTTCAATAATCTTGTGACCACCGTCTTGATCGAGGGACATGATAGACTCTGGATGGAACTGAACAGCGCCAATAGGCTCATTCTTGTGTTCAATTGCCATGATCACACCGTCTTTGGTCTCTGAGGTTACCTCAAAGCAATCTGGCAACACATCCCGTTTAGCAAACAAGGAGTGATAACGGCCAACACTGACAGGTGAACTCAGCCCATCAAACAGCTTGGAACCGTGACTGAAGGAAACAAGAGATGGCTTGCCATGCACAGGCACATCAAGCTGGTCAAGTTCACCGCCAAACGCTTCAGTCAGCGCCTGCAGACCAAGACACACACCAAAAATTGGCAGCTTGCGTGCACGGGCCCGTTCGATGGTAGCCCGGCAGTCAAAGTCCTTTGGAGAGCCTGGGCCAGGAGACAACACGATCAGATCCGGACGAACCTGATCAAAGACATCATCCAGCACTGGACTACGGTAAGTCACAACCTCAGCGCCTGTCTGACGGAAGTAATTTGCCAGTGTGTGCACGAAACTGTCTTCGTGGTCGACGAGTAGAATCTTCTTGCCTTTGCCCGGTTTAGCCTTAACCACTTCCTCTTCAGAAGTAAGCGCAAGTCCAGCTTCGCGAACCGCAGCAATCATCGCAGATGCTTTCAGCTCAGTCTCAGCTTCTTCATCCTCTGGGATGCTGTCATAAAGCAGCGTTGCGCCGGCACGGATCTGAGCCACACCATCCTTGATGCGCACCGTGCGCAGCGTCAGACCTGTGTTCATATCGCCATTAAAGAGCACAGCACCGATCGCGCCGCCATACCATGCACGAGAGCTCTTTTCGTGATCCTCGATAAACTGCATGGCCCAACGTTTCGGCGCACCAGTAACAGTTACAGCCCATGTATGAGAAAGGAACGCATCCAACGCATCCTTACCATCAAGCAGAGTGCCTTCAATGTGATCCACGGTATGGATCAGACGGGAATACATCTCGATCTGACGACGACCAATCACACGCACAGACTCTGGAACACAGATTCGGCTCTTATCGTTCCGGTCCACGTCAGAACACATGGTCAGTTCCGCTTCATCCTTGGCAGAGTTCAGCAGCTTGCGGATTTGCGCTTCATCTTCAATCGCGTTTTTGCCACGGCGGATCGTGCCGGAAATAGGGCATGTCTCCACACGGCGACCACCAGTCACCCGTACATACATCTCAGGAGAAGCACCAACCAGATATTCGGCGTTGCCTAGGTTGATGAAAAAGGAATAAGGCGAAGGGTTGATCTGCTGCAAACGTCGGGAAACGGCGGATGGTGGGTTTTTACAAGGCTCATAGAACACTTGACCAGGTACGGTCTCAAACAGATCACCGCGCTTGAAATAATCGACTGCAGAGCGCACCAGATCAGCGTACTCACCCGGCTCATGGTCACCCCGTGCTGGAGTTTCAGTCGCTGCTTTGTAGGGTGTTTCTTCACCATCACGCGGCAAACCGTCTGTCGTTTTGGCATTGAACTCGAAATCGTATTCCAGCACATGGGCTTTACGGCCATAGTGGTCAACAATCAGGATTTCATCGGGCAGAAACAACACCATGTCCCGCTGGTCGTCAGGACGTTGCAGCTTCTGATTAATCGGCTCAAACTGGAACGTCAGATCATATCCGAATGCGCCATACAGCCCGAGTTGATCGTCGTCACAGGAGAACAGATCGACCAGTGTACGCACCACGGAGAAGGTTGAAGGCTGGCGCGACCGCTCCTCCTCTGAAAAGGCTCTGTCTGGCGTCTTGATAGTCAGATCAATGCGATACTCGTCTGCATTGAAATCTGCGATATCCTCGTGACCGTCCAATGCGCAGTGAACGGCAGGCATCAACACGCGTCCACGCTCGTTCAACGCCTGAATTGTAATCTTGCGATCGTTGGATTCAATCAGCAGCGGTGGGTTGGCCAGCGCCATATCCCAGCGCGTGTAGCGGCCCGGATATTCGTAGGAAGAGGAAAGCACAGCACCGCGTTGACGGTCCAGCCTGTCCATCCATTCGCTTGTACCAGCGGCATAATCAGCATTTCGGCTTTTACGGCGGATGATAACGCCGCCTTTGCTCTTATAAGTCCGTTCTGCCGTAATCGGCATGGTCAATCCTCCGGGTCGTGCACACCTGTTTTCGATGTTTGCGAGGCGGTAGATACAACAAAGCCGCCTGCAGAAAATGCGGCGGCTTGGAAATTACAGGTCAACAAGACATGCGTGTTCAGCCACCGTCACCGGCGCCACCACCACAGCATGTTTTGTGCTTGCATAGTCATCATGCGATTTTCATAACCTAAGGAGCTCATAGGTGCAACTCCTGAAACAAAATTGCACCCAGCAATGAAAAGAAGAACCCTTCAACCCATCGTGAAGAGCTCTCACTTTTCAACTTAAGCACACGCGTGCTGGATAAGGCGGTCTAGGAATGCTCTACGGTTTAATTGTGTTGGTAGCCTTCATCTGAGTTGAAAAACTTGAGTAATAAAAATACCTCTGCAGTCCTAAAACAAAAACAATAAAGGGTAGTAGTGGGGCTAATGGGATCCCTAGTTGTATCGCAATAGAAGAGGTTGAACTTGAAAGAACAATAAATGCAGTCAACATAAATTTTTCATAAGGAAGGAAGCCTTGCTCCAACCCATTTCTGATGACGAATGCGCACGGCACAATAAGCAGAGTTAAATCGTATGACAAAGCAAACGGCGTGGTTAATAGCGTTCCCGCAATCAAAACAGGTGCTCTAATCGTCATGTCTGTTGTTTGGTGCCAGGCAAAGGCAACACAAACAAGACAAACCAATCCAAGGCAAGCTTGAAGGGTTGAAGAATAAATGTGATTGATGTCGAACTGACGTAGGCTGGAATAGAGGGAAATCATTTTTTCCCAATCTACAAAGCCATTCTGCATTACGTTAGATGCAATGGGAACTTGACCAACAAAACTAATCCAAACTTCGCTGCCAAGTACAAGAAGACTTGCACCAGCTAATAAAATGCTTGTTATAGATGCGCTTGCGAAACAACGCCAATTATAGCTAGCAATGAGAGCAATGGGCGCGAGCAAGCCGAGTTGAGGTTTTATCGTCAGGATACCAAGAGCGATCCCTGCAAGAACAGGCTGCTTCCGTTCAATGTTTATGAGAAATAGTGCGTAAAGGGCTGCTGTTAAAGCTGCGTTTTGACCATGAAAGGCGTTGTTTAGACTTGCAGGTATCACAACGAGACAGGTTGCCCATAGCGCGTTTCTTAAGATCGCCCGAAGAATGTACCATAGGAAGATAGATGTTGTGGCAACGAATGTGATGTGAGCAATCTTTGCAGATAAAAATGAGTATGGGATTTGGAGAAGTTGGAAAGTGGGAGGATAAAAAAAGGCAAAAACTGTATCTGATGCGGTAGTTCGAAACTGGAGTTCTGAAAAACTATCAAGGTGGTAGACAATCTCAGGAGTTCCGGTAAGGGCTTGGCGTCCGGCGAGCCAAAAGCTCAGGTAATCCATGAGGAGTGTACCATTGGGTGATGTGAAAGGATTAGGTAACACAAACAAGTAAATAAGTGCGATGAATAGCATGAATGCAGTAAAACCGCTAGCGAAGCTTACTCTATCCCATGTAAACCACTCACCATCCCTTACAAAGCGGAGCTAAATTTTTTTTACGGAGGAACTCTTCTTGCTGAGTTTTACACTGGCGTTATTGTTGCTGGACATGCCACGAAGTGCTCCCTGATCAAGTTATGCGATAACTACCTATTAATTTTCAGAAAAGCGTTACCATTTTGTTGAGACTTGTTTAGGCCGAAGAGATAGAGCGCTTTGAATCATGTTCAAAAGCAATAAAAAGCCCGTCAGAAACGGGCTTTCGATGTTCTAAAGGCTTTTCTCAAGCACACGCGTGCTGGATCAGGCGGTCAAGGAAACCGTCGCATTTGTCGAGTTCGGATTGCTTGATGTACTCGTCTGGTTTGTGGGCCTGCTCAATGCTGCCCGGGCCACACACCACGGTTGGGACTTTCAAGATGGTCTGGATCAGGCCAGCTTCTGTGCCATAAGCAACTTTTGCGTGGTCGTTGCGACCAGCCAGTTTCTTCGCCAGAACAGTCACATCCGCTTCCACTTCCGTATCCAGTCCTGGGATCTCAGAGTAAGGAATGAGCTCGATATCTGCCTTTTCAGAAACTTTGCGCATTTCAGGAAGAAGCTCCTCCGTGGCATAACGCCTGATCTCATCCATGCAAGCCTGAAGGCTTTCAGTTGGCAGCACGCGGAACTCAAAAATCACTTCGCAGTGTTCCGGTACAATGTTGAGTGCAGTTCCACCTTTCATGACACCTGTGTGAGCGGTGGAGTACGGTAAATCAAACAGATCATCACTAGGACCTGCTGCCAGTTCCCGTGCCATCTCTTCCAGTTTTGCAACAAGGCGAGCACCATAATGCACGGCGTTTACGCCCTGTGGTGCGAGAGACGAGTGGCAGGAAAGGCCGGTAAACACAGCACGGTATGAGGCTTTGGATTTATGTGCCACCACAACCTGCATTTCAGTCGGCTCACCAACGAAACATGCTTCCGCCTGAAACCCTTCGCCAGCCAACTTATGAAGCACAGGCTGAACACCGGTGCAGCCAGTTTCTTCGTCATAAGAGAACATGAGGTGGAACGGCTTGTTCAGCGATGCCTTGAGCATCTCTGGCACTTTGGCAAGAGAGCACGCAACAAAGCCTTTCATGTCACAGGAACCGCGACCGTATAGCAGACCGTCTTCTTCGCGAAGGGAGAACGGGTTACTGCTCCAGTCTTGTCCTTCAACCGGCACCACATCTGTGTGGCCTGAAAGAATGTAACCATCGGTCCCATCTCCACCGATCGTCGCAAATAGGCTCGCCTTCTCACCTGTCTCGTCTGGCAGTATGGAAGAAGAGACCCCCAGATCATTAAGATACTCTTCGATCCACTTGATCAGGGGGAGATTGGTTTTTGCGCTGACCGTGTCAAAGCTAACCAGCTTTGCAAGGACTTCTTGGCTTGTCATTGTCATGGAAATTTCTTTCAGGAAATCGGAATCGTGAGTTCTGACTATAGAAAGAGAAATCCATAAGGAAAAGTACGTTTACGAGCTTTCGTTGACATGCCGCAGCGTTGTTTCGCCTTTACCCCACAGCCATGCCGCTCCGCGCACACCAGAGCTGTCGCCGTGTTTGGCCTTACGGATATCAAAATCATAACCATCAGAGAAAATGTAAGGACGCATCGCAGCAGGAAGATCCTTGTAAATCTCTTCCACGTTAGACATGCCACCAGCGAGTACAAAACAGTCCGGATCTAAAATGTTGGCTGCCATCGCCAAGGCGCGGCCCAAGCGGCTTACATAACGCTGATAGGTGCCCATGGCAGCTTCGTCGCCAGAGCGCATCAACTCAATGATCTCGCTGCCCTTCAGCGGTTTTCCAGTAGCATTCTCATAATCCCACTGGAAACCTGTGCCAGAGCACAAAAGGTCAATCGTGCTGTGGTGTCCGGTCCAATTGAGCGGACCTGGGAACTCGCCTTCCTGCATCCAAGGCACAGTAACGTTGCCCCATTCGCCGCCAATGCCGTTAGCGCCTTTATGGGGGCGTCCATTAATCGCAATGCCTGAGCCACAGCCAGTGCCAATGATGATGCCGTGAACAACTCCGCATCCTGCACCCGCTCCATCAATGGCTTCAGAAACCGCCATGCAATTGGCATCGTTTTGAATGCGCACTTCACGGCCAAGTGCATCTGTAAGATCTTTATCGAGAGGTTTGCCGTTCATCCAAGTGGAGTTTGCGTTCTTAACCAGCCCTGTGCTTGGTGAGATAGAGCCCGGAATGCCAATGCCCACTGTGCCGACTTCGCCAGTGGCTGCCTCCGTTGCAGCAACCAGTCCGATAACAGCTTCTACGCAACCCTGATAATCGTTCTTGGGAGTTGGAACGCGTTTGCGAAACAGTTCTTCACCTTCGTTAGAAAGTGCCAGCGCTTCAATTTTAGTACCACCCCAGTCAAGTCCAATTCGCATGTTCCAGTCATTCCCCCATTACAATCATAAAAGGCATTGGCCTCTGTATTCTTTGTTCTTTTCTGGATTAGTCACGTCGCTGGGGCATTTCAAAAGCGCCTGCGTCGTTCCCATCCAATGCATCCAGCTGTTTGCCGTAGCTTTTAAATTTTCTCAAAATCTCTTTCATCTCAGTTGGAGAAAGAGGTGCAGGTTCTCCCAGAACCAGCGCAGACAAGTACTGATCAGCCAATGCTTCCACTTCACCGGCAAGGCCAAACGCTTTGTACAGTGATGGACCAAAAGCGATCTGTCCATGATGTGCCAAAAGGCAAGCCTTCCGGTCTTCTAGCGCATTGATCATTGCATGAGAAAGGGCTTTGGTCCCGAACGTTGCGTAGTCTGCGCATTTGATCTGATCACCGCCAGCAACAGCCACCATGTAATGAAAGGCCGGAATGCCTTTGTTATGGGTTGAAAGCGCGGTCGCTCTGGCTGAATGGCAGTGAACAACCGCCTCGGCATCTTTGTAGTTCCGGTAGATGTCCATATGCATGCGCCACTCGGAGGAAGGCAAGTAATCCCCAAAGTATCCGCCTTCAAGATCCATGAAGACAATCTTCTTGATCTCCAGGTCTTCGTAAGGAATGCCAGAAGGGGTGATGAGCATACCGTTTTCATATCGGGCGCTCACGTTGCCGGAGGTTCCATGTGTCAAACCAGTGCTTTGTAAAGCACGCGCCGTTCTTATAACTTCCCGGCGAAGCTGGTTCTCAGCTGTTGTCATAACATGTCTCCGATAGCTGTAGCCTGAGCAAATGCAAGGCTAGCTGCACTGGCTTACTTCAGGCAATAGCGCTCAATGCGTATCTTTGTTCTCTTTTTCTCTGCGCCTGCGCAAGGCTTCGTTGAGGTCTGGTGCCGCAGAAACAAGGATACGTGTGTAAGGATGTTTGGGATTGGAAAAGACTTCTTCGGTTGGACCTTCTTCAACAATCCGGCCAGCGTTCATCACAATCACCCGGTCGGTGATAGCCTGCACAACAGAAAGATCGTGTGAAATGAACAGATAAGCCATACCCAGCCGATCACGCAAATCTGCAAAGAGATCCAGAATTTGTGCTCTGATGGAAACATCAAGCGCAGAAACGGGTTCATCCGCGACGATCAGGCTTGGATTGGTGACCAGCGCACGCGCAATCGCAATACGCTGCCGTTGTCCGCCAGAAAATTCGTGCGGATATTTGTTGGCATCTGCAGAAGAAAGCCCCACGCTTTCCAAAACCTCATGAACGCGTTTTTTACGTTGAAAACGAGACAGTTCGTTACGCATGAGGTGCAATGGCTCACCCACTGTACGTTCAACCGTATGTCGCGGATCAAAGCTTCCATAAGGATCCTGGAACACGGCCTGAATACCCAGCTGCAAATCCTGACGGTCTTTTCGTGAAACCGAGTAGGGGTCTTTGCCAAGAAACTGGATATGGCCAGCGTTCGGAGGCGTCAGTCCCAAAATAGTGCGCGCAAGGGTGGATTTACCGCATCCACTTTCACCCACCAGTCCCATGCTCTGACGAGGGGCGACGTGGAAGGAGACATGCTGCACGGCCCGGTGCCACTGTCTGCGTGTGAAGATGCTGGCGCGAGGGAGAGGATATTCCCGCAGCACATTGCTTACCTGCAAGAGTGGCTGTGTGACCTCGTCAACTGGCTCTTGCCGTGGAACAGGTACGTGGTTGGAGGCTTCAAACAGCTTTTTGGAATAGGGGTGAGAAAGGTTGTCGAACAGCTCGCAAGTCGGGCCGCGCTCAACAATCACCCCGTCCTTCATAATCGCAACAGTGTCCGCCATGTCAGCAACAACTGCCAGATCATGCGAAATGAGCAGCATGGCCATCTGTTCTTTGCGCACGATGTCTTTCAGCAATGTCAGGATCTGCGCTTGAACCGTCACATCAAGTGCGGTGGTCGGCTCATCAGCAATCAACACCTTGGGATTACAGGCGATAGCAATGGCGATGACAACGCGCTGCCTCTGTCCGCCGGAAAGCTGGTGAGGGAAACGATCAATCAAACCATATGCAAGACCAAGACCAACCCGTTCCAGAACATCGATGGTCTGGTCCATAGCTTCCTTGCGCGTAAGACCTTGATGCCAGCGAAGGCCTTCAGCAACTTGCTCGCCAATAGTGCGGGTTGGGTTGAGAGCGGTCAGCGGTTCCTGAAAGACCATAGAGATGTCTTTGCCACGTACGTGGGTCATCTCTGTATCTGTAGCGCGCGTGAGGCTCTTGCCCTCAAACATCAGATCGCCAATCTGATGAGCACCCTCTGGTAAAAGCTGCATTGCTGAGAGCGCACTCATGGATTTACCAGAGCCACTTTCGCCGACGAGACCGAGAATTTTGCCCTGCTCAAGGTCAAAACTCACATTGCGCAGGATCGGCTTGCCAGAAATGGAAACGCAAAGGTCAGTGGCGGAAAAAACAGAGGTCACGCAACTCTCCTCCGCATCTTAGGATCCAGCAAATCCCTAAGCCCATCGCCAAGCAGGTTAAAACCAAGAACGGAAAAGATAATCGCAAATCCCGGATAAAGCGCCAGTTGTGGTGCAAAGGCAACCATGGTCTGGGCCTCATACAACATGCGGCCCCAACTCGCCATCGGTGGTTGCGTCCCCAAACCAAGATAGGAGAGGCCTGCCTCTGAAAGGATCGCAAGAGAAAGTTGAATGGTCGCCTGTACAATCAGCAGGTTGGCAATGTTCGGAATAACGTGTTCCAGAGTGATCAAAAACGAGCTCTTGCCGGAAAGACGGGCGGCAAGCAAAAACTCGCGTCCTGAAAGAGACAAGGCGCCACCACGAGCAACGCGGGCAAAAACCGGAATATTGAAGATGCCAATCGCAATTACAGCGTTGATTGTTCCTGGTCCAAAAATGGATGTGATGAGCACAGCAGAAAGCAGAGAAGGAAATGCGAAAATCAGATCATTGGTGCGCATCACCAGTTCTTCCAGAAAGCCCTTTTGGGCCGCTGCCAGTAGTCCCAATGGCACGCCAATCAGCATGCCGATGCCAACAGCAATCAGCGCTACAATAATGGAGGTGCGGGCGCCAACCATCAGCATGGAGAAGATATCGCGACCATACTGATCCGTCCCAAACCAGAATTCAGAACTCATCGGCTTAAGGCGCTTGGAAACATCCAGAACATCGATGGCATAGGGTGTCCAGAAGACGGAAGTAACCCCGGCAATGAGAATAACGAGAGCAAGCACTGCCCCGATCACGAAAGAACGACTGTGAAAGGCTTTCTTCCAGATGGAGATTTCGTCAAAACTGGCAAGCGGCGGATAACTTGGGAGTTCTTGATTCATGCACGTCGCCTCAGTCTCGGATCAATGGCTGCGTAGGCGATGTCGACAAGGAATGTCACAAAGATTGTAAGAGCAACGAGCAACATGACACTGCTCTTCACTACGATCAGATCGCGCTGAGTAATGCCTTGGAAAATCAGACGCCCTAGGCCTGGTAGGTAAAAGAGGTTTTCAATAATCACCGTACCTGCGATCAGGAAAGAGAACTGAAGACCTAGAATAGTCAGGACCGGAATAAGAGCATTGCGTACGCCGTGTCTCCAAAGCGTGGCTTTGTTGGAGAGCCCTTTGGCGCGCGCTGTACGGATATAGTCTTCATGCAAAACATCCAGCAAGGCTGAGCGCATCACGCGGGCCAGAATACTCGCTTGGGGGAGAGCCAGCGCGATAACAGGCAATAAGAGCGCCTGCAATGAGCCAAAGAAGCTTACATCCCAGCCCGGGAAACCACCAGATGGCAAAACCCTCAGTACAATCGCAAACACGTAAACCAGCAAAATGGCAATCCAGAAGTTCGGGATAGCAATGCCGATCTGGGCAATGGACATAATACCCGTGTCGATGACCTTGCCGTGATAGCGGGCAGAGTAAACGCCGATTGGTATAGCGATGACTGTCGAGAGGATCAGTGCGCCAGTCGCAAGTGGAAGGCTGACCTGAATGCGTTCGTCGATCAGTTCAGAGACCGGAACTGAATATGTGTAACTCACACCAAATTCACCCCGCAACATGCCCAGCAACCAGTTCATATAGCGGGTGGATAAAGGAGCGTTGAGGCCAAGTTCAGCGCGCAGAGCTGCGAGTGTGTCAGGCTGCGCATTCAGCCCAAGCATCACTTCAGCCGGATCACCGGGAATAACCTCAAGCACAACGAAGATGACGAGGCTTGCGGCCAGGAGAGTTGTCAGTAAGCCTATGAGACGAAGGAACGCAAACCAGAGCATCGGACAAATCCGCTAAACCAATCAAACTTGCGTTGCACAAGCAAATTGCACAATGAGAGAAAAGGGTTACCCCTAAAGTAACTGTCAGTTTGGCAACCGCTTAAACCATATAATTTGGAATAGCAATTGAGAAGGACTGCGATTGCGGTTGCAACCGCAGTCCTGTGCAAATATCTACGTGTATTTGCTAGGTGTTTTTAGTTATTCGCCCAATAGACCTGTGATAGATCGTTACCCGGTGTCGGGGAGTTCCGCCAAAGCCCCTTCACATTGGCATTCCACACAGCAGACTTCGCCAACTGGAACAGGTAGACGTTCACAGCATCCTCGGAGATGACTTGCTGTGCCTGCTTCAAAAGCTCATACCGCTTCTCTTCGTCAACAGTCACATTCAGCTCTTCAATCAGTTGTTTGAAAGCATCACTGTTGTAGTTGAAGTAGTACTTATCGCGCGCATAGATACCAATATCCATCGGCTCAACATGAGAAACGATCGTGAAATCGTAATTGGTTTCCTTGAAGACCTCGGAAAGCCACTGCGCCCATTCAACAGGCACGATCTTCAAATCAATGCCGATCTTCTTCAGATCAGAGGCAATCAGCTCACCACCACGACGGGCATAGGTCGGTGGTGGCAGTTTCAGCGTTGCGCTGAAGCCATCTGGATACCCAGCTTTGGCAAGAAGTTCTTTCGCTTTTGCCGGATCGTAAGGGTAAAGCCCCGTCAGATCATTATAAGCGGGATGGTGCGGAGCAAAGTGCGTTCCAATTGGCGTACCAAGTCCAAACATAGCCCCGTCAATCAGGGCTTGCTTATTGACCGCATGCGAGATTGCCTGACGCACGAGCTTGTTCTTGAGCGGGCCGCGAGTGTTGTTCATCGCAAGGATGGTTTCACCCTCAGTCGTGCCAATAGCAACTTCAAAGCGTGGGTCCGCTTGAAACTGAATAATGGTTTCTGGAGCGGAAAATGTCGGGAACGCATCCAGATCGCCAGAGATCATTGCAGCAAAGGCGGCATTAGGATCAGAGATGAAACGGAAGGAGGCTTTTTCCAGCTTCGGTTGTTCACCCCAATACTGGTCGAAACGGGAAATCCGAATTTCCTGCCCCTTCATCCAACGGTCAAACTTGAACGGTCCAGTGCCTACAGGCTGCGTCTTGTTTGTCTCAGCCGTTTTAGGAGATACAATTACCGCATCGCCCCAAGCCAGATTGTAAGCAAGATTTCCGCTTGGCGTAGTGAGCTTGATGTCAACGGTTTGCGGATCTACGACAACCACATCAGAGATCGCTGCAAAGAGCGGCTTCTGTGCATTTACGCTGCCTTCAGCGCGTGCACGATCCAAGGAAAACTTTACGTCATCAGCAGAAAACGGCGTTCCATCATGAAAGAGGACACCCGTCTGCAAATGGAAGCGATAGGTCATGCCGTCTTCGCTCACATCCCACGATTTGGCGAGAGAGGGCAGAACACTTCCGTCTGGCCCGATACGTGTCAGGCCTTGAAAAACGTTTTGATAGACCACTTCATCGATAGCAGCTGCAGCCCCTGCAGTTGCATCAAGATGCGGTGGTTCGAGTACCATTCCCAAAGACAGGGAAGATTTGGCTTCAGCAGAACCGTGCGCACCTGTTAGTGCAGCAAGGACGAGGGCCGCGCCTCCGGCAAGGCAAAGCAGCCGGCTTTTTAATGACTTTGCATGCATTCCATTCCGTCCCTTATACTTTAAGAGTGCACGTGATCAGACAGTGTTCTTGTTATTGGTCTTGCATCAGGCTCCGTCAAAAGAGAGTACGCGGCCAGCGCCATCACTTTGGTGCTGTCAACGAGATCCTCAATTCCAACAAATTCGTCCGGCCTATGCGCCATCTCAAGTTTGCCTGGACCATACGCAATACAATCGTGCAAGTGGCCCAATCGTGTTATGTGCTTCTGATCATAAGTCCCCGGAGAGACAACATATGATGCATCCTTTTGAAGCACGTCTTTAATTCCGCCTGCAACAGCGCGAGCGACTGGGGAGTCCTTCTCTGCCATCACGGGGAGAACTTCAAGGAGATCCTTAAGTTCATATTCGAAATTTCTACGTGTTTTACGCAGATTTTCTAATATTTCAACTATCTCTTGTTTTACATCCTCCAGAGGCTCCTCAATCAGGAATCGACGATCCAGTATGATGCGGCAACTATCTGCAACGCAAGGGGAGGGAAGACCATCGTATCCTTCATCCTGCCCGCCATGTAAGGAATTGATATTTAACGTGGATGATCGGGCGCCTCTAGGAATAACCGGCATTTGTGTTTGTTTTTTGCTGAGCGCAGGGTAAAGCTCGTTTTCCAGCACATTCAGGAAAGCACTCATGTGACGAATTGCGCTGTCACCCAAAAACGGCATTGAGCCGTGAGCAATCGAACCACGCGTCTCAATTTCACTCCACCACACCCCTCGGTGCCCAAGACAAACCTGATCCTTGTGCAAAGGTTCGGGGATGATCACATGGTCGACACGTGGTTTGGAAAAGTAGCCATGTCTGGCAAGATAAGCCACACCGCCAAGGCCGCCGGATTCCTCATCAACCGTTCCTGATATCTCGATGGCACCACAAAACTCTGGGAAACATTCAATCAGACTCTCTGCCGCGATTATGGAAGAAGCCATCCCACCTTTCATATCACAGGCACCGCGCCCAAAGACCTTTCCGTCCTTTACCACGCCAGCAAAGGGATCAACCGTCCAGCCATACCCCACCTCGACAACATCAATATGGGAGTTGAAGTGGACACAAGGACCGGGACCGCGACCTTCATAGCGACAAATGACATTGATACGCGGGTAGCGGTCAGAGTCTCCAGGGGTGCTCTCTCCTCTGACATACTCGACAGCAAAGCCTTTACGCTTCAAGCGCTCGCCGATGAACTCTGCACAGGGACGATAAGCTTCTCCGGGAGGGTTGATTGTCGGAAAAGCTATCAGGTCACGAGTGAGCGCAACAAGCTCATCCACTTTCCGCTCAACGGATTGGCTTAATTCCTCCCGCATCTTCCCCCCAGAACAAATGCTTAAATGAATTAAGTGATATCGTGACCGTTCCCAAATCGACTGAATACCCCTGAAAAATAATGGAGTATCTCGGAGCACGCAGACTGGTAAAAAGCCTTAATTATTTTCGAGAGAATGTGTGGAACACTGAAACTCCACGTGTTTTGAGGGTTTTGGGCTACAGCATCTAAGTTTACGAATAGTCTATTCGTTTGTTTGAAAGTGATCCTGAAAATATGACTGGCAATAGCATAAGCAAAATCACACCTGTGATTCTGTCGGGTGGGTTTGGATCTCGCCTCTGGCCTCTGTCCCGTAGAGAAAGGCCAAAACAATTCTTGCCAATCTTTTCAGGTCAAAGTCTCTTTCAAAAGACATGTGAGCGTGTCAGCTCTCAGCAGTTCCGTGCACCGCTGGTTATCTCAAATCAAGACCACCGCTTCCTGATCGGTGAGCAAATGGCCGAACTTGGGATAGAGCCACAAGCTATCGTGTTGGAGCCATGCGGACGAAACACGGCTGCTCCCGCTGCTCTTGCTGCACTCATGGCGCTTGAAACAGATAAAAACGCAATTGTCCTCCTGTTACCATCGGACCATCTGGTCGCTGATGATAAGGAGTTCTTGTGTGCTGTCGATGCTGCTCATGCAGCTGCTGAAGCTGGCCAGATCGTCACATTTGGTATTGAGCCAAGTGAACCCAACACAGGTTATGGCTATATCAAACTCTGCGAGGGTGGTGCATCTGTCCGCAAAGTTGATGCCTTTGTCGAGAAACCGAATCTGGCAACGGCTGAAGAGTTCCTCAAAGACGGCAACTACCTTTGGAATGCTGGCATCTTCATGTACTCCGCAGCTGCCATGCGCGACGCCTTCTTAAAACATGCACCTGACATCTGGGAGCAAGTTGCTAGGGCCTCCAAAAACGCACGACGCGATCTGGACTTCCTGCGGCTTGAAGAAGAAGCCTTCGCTCAGGTGCGCAACATCTCCTTCGACTATGCGATTATGGAAAATGAAGAGAACGTCGCCTGTGTTCCAACTGATCCGGGTTGGAGTGATCTTGGATCATGGCCTGCGATTTGGGAGTCTATGGCGAAGAATGATGAGGGTAACTCGGCTTTGGGCGAAGCGATCTTCGAACAGTCCAAAAATTGCCTCGTTTATTCTGAAGATGCCCTCGTCAGTGTTGTAGGGCTTGAAGACGTAGTGGTCGTCAACACCAAGGACGCGCTTCTGGTTGCCGCAAAAGATAAGGCACAGGACGTGAAGAAGGTGGTGGAGCAGCTGGACAAGGCCAATAGGCCGGAAACCGTACAGCATCGCCGTGTATACCGTCCATGGGGCTGGAGCGAGCGCATCTCTGAAGGTGAGCGCTTCCGCGTCCAGTCCATGATGATTGAGCCCGGCAAGGGGCTGACCTTGCAGCGCCACATCCACCGTGCAGAGCACTGGGTTGTTGTAAGTGGCACGCTGGAAGTGACCATTGATGGAAAAGATGAGCTGATTTCAGAAAATCAGTCCGTGTTTGTCCCGCTTGGCGCAAGGCACAAACTACAAAACCCGGGAAAAATCCCGGTTCGCATGATCGAAGTCCAGTCCGGCGCATACATCGCCGAGGATGATATCCTGCGAGTATAACGTGAATTTGAAAACCGTTGGGTGAGAAACGTCTCACAACCAAACGGAGTTTGATAAAAGCGTCACGTCTCTGCATTACCAGTGACCTGAAGCTTGTCTAGGAGAAATTATGTCAGTTAAGCCGGTTTCACAGCTAACGCCAAACACCTTGGCCTATGAAACGACACCGTTGGTCAAGCCGACCGGTTTTCGCGAGTACGATGCACGCTGGCTCTTTGAAAAAGAGATCAACCTGAAGGGCATTCAGGCGCTGGGCGAGGGACTTGGAACCCTCATTCATGAACTTGGCGTACGTCCTGAGATCGTCACCGGTCACGACTTCCGCGGCTACTCCGCATCCATCAAGATGGCACTGGTCACCGGCCTGATGTCGGCAGGCATCAAAGTGCATGACATCGGCCTCGCCATGTCTCCAATGGCTTATTACGCGCAGTTTGATCTGGATGTCCCATGCGTTGCCATGGTCACCGCCTCCCACAACGACAACGGCTGGACTGGTGTGAAGATGGGCGCAAACCGTCCACTGATGTTTGGCCCGGAAGAAATGGGCCGTCTGAAAGAGATCGTGCTGGAAGGGGCCAGTGACCTACGCGGTGGCGGAGCTTACGAATACCATCCTGATTTGACCGATCGCTATATCGCAGACCTCACAGAGCGTGAAAAGTTCAAGCGTCCAATCAAAGCTGTCGTCGCATGTGGCAATGGCACCGCAGGTGCGTTCGCACCGCGTATTCTCGAAGCGCTAGGTGTTGACGTCATTCCGCTGGACTGCGAGCTGGATCACACTTTCCCGAACTACAACCCGAACCCGGAAGACATGAAGATGCTTCATGCGATCCGTGACAAAGTGCTGGAAACCGGTGCTGAAGTCGGTTTGGGTTTTGATGGTGATGGTGACCGCTGTGGTGTGGTCGACAACGAAGGCGAAGAGATCTTCGCTGATAAAGTCGGCGTCATGCTGGCTCGCGATATCTCCGCTCTTCATCCGGAAAGCCAGTTTGTGGTTGATGTAAAATCAACTGGTCTGTACCACACCGATCCTGTCCTCAAGGCCAATGGTGCAAAGACTGATTACTTCAAAACAGGCCACTCCTACATCAAGCGCCGCGTAACTGAGCTTGGTGCTGTTGCTGGTTTTGAAAAATCCGGCCACTACTTCTTCAACCCGCCAATCGGTCGTGGATATGATGACGGTGTTGTCTCTGCGATTGCCATTCTGGATATGATGGACCGCAATCCGGATAAGAGCATGGCTGACCTGCGCCGTGATCTGCCAAAGACCTGGGGCTCCCCAACCATGGCCGCCAAATGCGCGGATGAGATCAAGTACGATGTGGTTGATCGTGTGGTTGCGCGCTTCAAATCCATGCATGCTGACGGCGCGAAGGTATCTGGTCAGGATATCGCTGATCTGATCACCGTGAACGGTGTCCGTGTTGTGTGTGAAGATGGAACATGGGGGCTTGTCCGTGCATCCTCCAACAAACCAGAACTGGTTGTTGTTGTTGAAAGCCCGGTCTCAGAAGTGCGCTTGCACGAGATGTTCAAAGCAATGGATGCAGTTCTTCGCGAGAACCCAGAGGTTGGTGACTACAACCAGACACTGGCAGAACTCGCTTAAGACACCGCTTGCAAAACATACCAAAAAACGCCGACCTGTATGGGGCGGCGTTTTTTGCTTTAGGCGCTCTGCTTACCTTGGGCAGGTTAGTAGCCAGCGAAGTAGAGCAGGTCCACGATGTATTTGCGCATTGCAGGGCCATGTGGCGCGGGCAGGCCAACAAGAGCATCATAAAGGCGGACCTCACTGTCACACAGTTGCTTGTCGGTTGGATCTGCAGCGAAAATACGGCTTAGGGAATCCATTGGATACACCTTCATCAGCGCATCAAATGCCGGGTTCGCAGGCAGATACAAATCTGCATCAGTCGGCTTATCCGCAGGCTTGCCAATCACACGTACTTTCTTCTGCGCAGGCTCAGCGGTGTAATGGATCACGAGCCCGTCGTCCTTGGCTTTAACCTGAGCATCCGCGAGCAACTGGAACAGCGCGAGCCCTTCCTGCGTGCTTTCACTCTCTACCACGGTGTAGCTGTCCAGAAACGCACCAGTGGAACCGGAAAAAACCTGAGCACAAACCAGCTCACCTTTGCTTTTCTTCAGTT
Organism: Pseudovibrio sp. WM33; assembly: GCF_001623165.1. Lineage (NCBI taxonomy): Bacteria > Pseudomonadati > Pseudomonadota > Alphaproteobacteria > Hyphomicrobiales > Stappiaceae > Pseudovibrio > Pseudovibrio sp. WM33. Next base: position 27,897 of record NZ_LMCK01000139.1, on the reverse strand, counting down.
TTAAGGTGAGAGCACGTTTGGCCTTGAGGGCCGTGATGATCTTATCGTCATCAGCATATTTTAGCAGTGGGCGATAAACCTGAAGTGCGCGGTAAAGCAAGTCATGCAGACGCTTAGCCAGCACGCGCTCATCTGCCCCTGATTGAATCTCTTTCTCAATCTGGCTCTGCAGGTCCTTGTAAAGATTCGGAAATTCAATCTTGATCAAAGGCAGGGAAGGGATATCCGGTGCAAGAGTGTCCAGGAGAGCCTGCTGACCTTTGCCATCAGCTGCATGGCTTTCCTGTGTGAGGGATCCGCCAAAATCAAAGTAAAGCAGGGTCGCGACAATCGCGACAACAATCATAGGAACGCCAACGAACTCCGCAAGCTTACCAATCATCTCATTTTGCCTTCAAGTTACAGTCGGGAAGTGGTGCGCACTGTATATTATAAATTATCAAAAATGACAATTTATAAATTTGAAGGCTTAATTCGGATTCTAATTCAAAGCGTTACAGATGATTTCTAAAGAGATCTTTCTCCTGTTTTACCAAATCACCAATGAAATCAGAAACCGCTTGAATGCGGCGCAGGTGTCGTGCGCTTTCATGGGTAACAAGGTAGTAGCTGCGCGAAATACGACGTTTGGGAAGCACTGGAACAAAATCGTCATTACCATCTGCAATGAACCCGTGAAGGATTCCGATCCCGCTGCCTGCCCGCACAGCTTCGGTCTGGCCGAGTGCGCTGGCACATTCCAGGCGAGACTGCCAGTCCTTGGAAAATTCTGCGGAGTAGTTGAGCGAAGAGGCAAAGATCAGATCGTCCACATAGCCAATCAGGCGATGTTCTTTCAGCTCTTCTTCGTTCTCCGGCAGCCCGTAGCGTTCAGCATAAGCGCGAGAAGCATAAAGACCCAATGAGTAGTCAGTCAACTTGCGGCTCACCAGACGCCCGTGTTCAGGCTGACCAACCGTAACTGCCAGATCAGCTTCGCGCTTGGAAAGAGAGAAAGCCCGGTGCAGCGGCACCAGCTGGAGCGTAAGGTCAGGATAGCGTTCATTCAGCGCCCCCAGACGTGGTGCCAGAAAAGCCACCCCAAAGCCATCGGGTGCACCAATGCGCACAGCACCGGAAAGCTCCACATCCGTCCCACCGATCTCCGCGCGGGCGGAAAGCATCTCTGTTTCCATCGATTCAGCAAACTCAAAGAACCGCTCACCTTCGCTGGTCAGCGCACACCCCGTGGTGCGCCGATCAATGAGCTTCGCCTGCAGAGCAGTTTCAAGAGCAGAAAGGCGGCGGGCAACCGTTGCATGGTTGAGGCCAAGCCGCTGTGCAGCGCCCAAAATCTGTCCGGAGCGCGCCACAGCAAGAAACACTCTTGCATCATCCCAGTTCATGATTTTTGATAGCTCCCAGTCTACATGCTGCACGGATCGTACTTTAATTTTTGCACAACGGTTTCGGATATTATCTCATTGATATGCGAAAAATATAGTTCATGCTAGGGGCATAAAGAAATTCGCTCGCAGACCTGTAAAACGCATGTGTTTGCGGGCCGCAAGAATAGACTTGGAGAGGGAGGACCTCATGGAAGAGATCGGTCATTTTATCAATGGTAAGCGCGTTGCTGGCAAGTCCGGCCGCACTGCAGACGTTTTCAACCCTGCAACCGGTGAAGTAACTGCAAAGGTTGCTTTGGCAACTGCAGCAGAAATGCAGGAAGCTGTCGCCGTCGCTGAAAAAGCGCAGCCAGCATGGGCCGCAACCAACCCACAGCGCCGCGCTCGCGTAATGATGAAGTTCGTAACTTTGCTTCACCGCGACATGGACAAGCTGGCATCCAAGCTGTCTGCTGAGCACGGTAAAACACACCCGGACGCTAAAGGCGACGTGATCCGTGGTCTGGAAGTTGCCGAATTCTGCATCGGCGCACCACACATGATGAAGGGTGAGTTCACTGAGGGCGCAGGTCCTGGCATCGACATGTACTCCATGCGTCAGCCACTGGGCGTTGTTGCTGGCATCACGCCATTCAACTTCCCTGCAATGATCCCGATGTGGAAGTTCTGTGTTGCGATCGCAGCTGGTAACTCCTTCATCCTCAAACCATCCGAGCGCAACCCGTCCGTGCCTATGATGCTCGCTGAGCTGATGCAGGAAGCTGGCCTGCCAGACGGCGTTCTGAACGTTGTGAACGGCGATAAAGAATCCGTAGACGCGATCCTTGATGATCCAATCATTCAGGCTGTTGGCTTCGTTGGTTCCACCGCGATTGCTGAATACGTTTACACCCGCGGTACAGCTTCCGGTAAGCGCGTTCAGTGCTTCGGCGGCGCGAAAAACCACATGCTCATCATGCCAGATGCTGATCTGGATCAGGCTGCTGACGCTCTGGTTGGCGCAGGCTTCGGTGCTGCTGGCGAACGCTGCATGGCGATCTCCGTTGCTGTTCCTGTTGGTCAGGAAACTGCAGACCGCCTCATCGAGAAACTCATCCCACGCGTTGAAGCTCTCAAAGTTGGCCCTTACACTGCGGGCGACGACGTTGACTTCGGTCCAGTCATCACCCCACAGGCACGTGAGCGTATCCTCGGTCTGGTGAACTCCGGTGTTGAGCAGGGTGCAAAGCTTGTTGTTGACGGACGTGACTTCAAACTGCAGGGCTATGAAAACGGTAACTTCGTTGGTCCTTGCCTGTTCGACAACGCAACCAAAGACATGGACATCTACAAAGAAGAAATCTTTGGTCCGGTTCTGACTGTTGTACGTGCAGAAACCTATGAAGAAGCTCTGAGCCTGCCAATGGATCATGAGTACGGCAACGGCACTGCAATCTACACCCGTGATGGTGACACTGCACGTGACTTTGCAAGCCGCATTAACATCGGCATGGTCGGCATCAACGTTCCAATCCCTGTGCCGCTCGCATACCACACCTTTGGTGGCTGGAAGCGTTCTGGCTTCGGCGATCTGAACCAGCACGGCCCAGATGGCTTCAAGTTCTACACCCGCACCAAGACAGTGACATCCCGTTGGCCTTCAGGTGTGAAGGAAGGTGCAGAATTCTCTATCCCAACAATGGGCTAAACCTTCGGATTGACAGTTTGAAAGGCGCTCTTCGGAGCGCCTTTTTTATTCGTTGCTACCAAGAGGATAGGCGCAAGGTGCGGCACCAACCGCGCGGCAGGGCTCATAATAGACAGTGTTGCTGGTGCTTCCGTCATCCCACGTCAATTGCACTGCAAGGGCCTGCACTGTCCCACCAGGGAACTCCATGACGTACGGCTTATGAATGCTCTGTGCTTCTACGCGGAAGGGGTATTCAGGATCGCAATCAGGAATAGGAAAGCTCTTATCCAGATCCTTGGAGTCAATCGAATACTTAATTTCTTTCAGCCTGCAGCGCAGTGACATGATGGGGGCAAAGTTGATGATCTGCTTGTTGTCCAGAGTCTGGAAGGTGATCCAGCCTTCAGGCTCTAGGTCACTAGCCATCGTCTTGAAAATGTCCAATGGCGGAATCACATCATCCCGTTCTGCAGTAAACCCGGCTTTTTCAGAGGCAAAGGATGAGGAGGCAAGGCCCAGGCCCCAAATTGCCGCCAGACACAGGCGGCGAAAAGAGCAAAACATGGCAGGTTCTCTCCTTTTTGTTGTTATTCAGCAATATCAACTCGTTAGTTCGATGTAGGCTGAGAGCTATAAGAGAACTCGGGGACCCTAGCGGAAAGCAGTTAATATTCCCGAAAACTCGGGGATCCATGAGCCATTTTGATTTTTATCGTGGCAGCTCTTCGGTAAAACCCCGTAAACCTCGGCAAAGCAACGCTCTGCGGGGCACCTATGATCTCTCAATATGCGCACCTGTGCGCTTATGTCCCATACAAATTGGGGGGTCTTCGCCTCTGAGTTTGTTGCGATTTATTAAAAAACTGGAGTAATTCTAACGAGCGTGTTGCAATCATGGACCGGACGGGTCGATTCCATTGCGCAAGCAAGTCTAGGCAATTGAAGAGCTTTTTCGGAAATTACCTAAATGAATTACAGGCAGATGCCCCGGCGAAGAGGGAACCGGACAAGCGGAATGACTGAAAATCTAGCAAACGTAACAGAGCTATCCGATGCAGATGTTGTGGAGGCAAATGCCCCCGCCAAAAAACGTGGACGCAAAAAGTCCGCGGGTCAGGTTTGGCTGCAGGATGCCGTTCGCCCGGAAATGAAACTGGTGAAACGCGGTGCAATGTTACAAGGCCTCTCGGAACTCCTCTGGATTCCGCAGGCAGCATTATTGGCATTGGCAATCGCTGGCCTGATCGATCCACACGGACCGGGCCTGGATCCATTCTATGCAACAGCCTCTATACTTATCTTAGCCGTGATCCGCCATTTTCTGCGCATCAGGGGCGGTGAGATAGCAGTTCGCGCAGCCTCTAAGGCGCGCCACAGACTGGAAACCAGTCTGCTGAGCAATCTGACCAACCTGTCACCGGCTACCGAACTGCCTGCAAGTGGTAAAATCGCGTCCATCGCGGTGGAGCACATTCAGGCAATCGGCCCTTATCTTGGTCGTTTTCTACCAATTCAGGCGCGCCTTTCACTCGTCCCTCTCGTGTTGATTGCGTCTGTCGCCTATGTCAGCTGGTTTGCAGCTCTGTGTCTGCTGATCTTTGGTCCGCTGGTGCCGGTCTTCATGGCAATCGTTGGTATCCGCGCCAAGAAAGCCAGCGACCGTCAGCTCGGTGTTCTTGCCGATATGGGTGGGCTGCTGCTGGACCGCCTCAGAGGCATGGAAACCCTGCGTCTGTTTGGTGCGGTGAAACGCTCTGAGGACGATATCCGCAAACTGGGTGGTGACTTCCGCACATCCACCATGCGTGTTCTGCGTATTGCCTTCCTCTCCAGCACTGCGCTGGAACTGTTCAGTGCCGCTGCAATCGCCATCACCGCAATCTATGTCGGCTTCTCTCTCCTTGGAGACTGGAGTTTCGGCACATATGGCTCACCGCTCACACTGGCCGGTGGCCTGTTCGTTCTGATGATCGTTCCTGAATACTTCGCACCACTTCGCGCCTTCGCGGCAGCCTATCATGATCGCGCCGCAGGCATTGCGGCAGCAGATCATATCGTTGAATTGCAAAAGCAGCTGGAGGACGATGGTCAGGCAGATATCATCGGGACCGGGCTTGATGTTGTGCCACTGCCTGCAACCGGTGCGCTGACGATCCGAAACCTGAGTGTTTCCCGCGGTCACCGCAAGATCCTCGCTGACGTCAACTTGTCGTTGGGCGAACCGGAGCTAGTCGTTGTCAAAGGCCCGAGTGGGACCGGTAAATCAACCCTGATGGATTGCATTCTCGGCTTCTTACCAGCTGATCAGGGCCAGATTGCTTATGGCGGACTGCCGCTCACCTCATACGGCTTGACCAACTGGCAACAGTCTATCTCCGTCCTTTCGCAAAATCCTGAGCTGTTCCACGGCACGTTGCGGGCAAACCTGCGCCGCGCTGATCAGTCAGCAGACGATGCAACACTCACACAAGCTTTGAAGCTTGCTGCTGTTGATGAGTTGCTCGCCAAAATCCCGGGAGGCCTCTCAGGCCAGATTGGTGAAGACGGCAAGGGCTTGTCATTAGGGGAGCGTCGCCGCTTTGCGTTGGCACGTGCTGCCCTGCGTGAGGACGCAAGACTGATTATTGCAGATGAACCAACTGCAGATCTCGATGGTGCAACCGCACAAAAGGTTGTTGCGGCTCTTAAAAAGCTGGCACACAACAAGCCAGTTCTGGTCGCAACTCACGATCCGCGCGTTGTCGGCTCAGCCGACCGCGTGTTGACGCTGAAAGAAGGTGTGCTGGTTGATCTGAATGAACGTGAAGGAGAAGAACAATGAGATCGTCCCTTCGCATCATCTGGCTTTTGCAAAAAGAAGAACCGCTCGCATTCTGGGGTGGTCTGTTCCTAGCATTCCTCCCAGCCGCAGCAGGCATCGCATTGCTGGCAGTCTCTGGTTACTTCATCACCGCAACGGCCCTTGCTGGCCTCTCCGCAGGTGCAGTTGCTTTCAATACCTCATCTGCGGCAAGCAGTATCCGCCTGTACGCCTCCATGCGCATCTTCGGTCGCTATATTGAGCGGGTGATCACGCATGACGCGACCTTCCGTTTTCTCGCGAACCTGCGTTCCGGCGTTTTTCGCGGCCTTGTTGCCCGGGAAAGCAACGGCACACTGAGCCAACGCTCCGCGACGGCGCTCTCCCGCGTGGTGAGTGATGTGGATCAGCTTGATGGCCTGTTCCTGCGTCTTGTGGTGCCTCTCGCCTCTGCAACTATCATCACTGGTCTGACACTGGTTATCCTGTGGCAGTACTCACCAATGGCGTCGATCGCTCTGGGGGCAGTTCAGGCAGCAGGCCTTACTATTTTGGCAAAATCAGGCGGTCATCGCCAAAAGGCGCAGGCGCGCAAACTCAATGCAGCGCGTGATGCTTTGCGCGTTCGCGTGTCTGATCTGGTGCGTGGTCGCCGCGACCTCTCCGTCTTCGGCGGTCTGGAGCAACAGCGTGTTGCCGCACTCAAAGCAGTCAACCAACTGGACGATGTGCAAGAGCAGAACGAACTGACAGACATGCGCAATCAGGCTGTGGTGAGCACCATGAGCCAGGTGATGGTGGCTGTCACCTTCCTGTTTGCGGCCTATTCCTATCAGCAAGGTCAGATGGAGCTAAAGCACATTGCTTTGTTCGCCTTCGTTGCTTTGGCTCTGCCAGAGCTGCTCATCTCCCTTGCCAACAGCGCAGGCAGCTGGAGCAAGATGTCAGGCGCAGCTGACCGCGTCCGGTCCCTGCTCACAGTAGGGCAAGACAGCGAAGCACTTCAGAACGCCCGTAGCAATTCTGAAACACCTTTATTTGAAGTTGGCAAAGATGCTTTGAACCTGAAGGATATCCACTTCGCCTACACACCAAAGGCAGCTGCCATTCTGGATGGTGTAGACCTCGCGCTGCCAACTGGCAGTCGCACCGTTGTGATCGGCCCAAGTGGTGCCGGTAAATCCACGCTCGCAGCTATCGTGGCACGTCTGCAAACGCCGCAATCTGGTGCAATCCAGATTGGCGGTGTCGAGCTTGGCGGTATGGCAGAAGACAAACTGCGGGCTGCTCTGACTGTTGTCGGTCAGCGTACGCAGATCTTCCACAGTACTATCGCAGAGAACCTGCGCGTTGCCCGTGAAGACGCAACCGATGCCGAGCTTTGGGAAGCGCTGTCTCATGCTGGCCTGAAGGAGCTTGTTGAAGGCAGACAGGAAAAGCTGGAAACCCATCTGGGTGAAGGTGGTCTGGGTCTGTCCGGCGGTGAAGGTCGCCGTCTGGCATTGGCTCGTGCGTACCTGCGTAATCCGGAAATCTGGGTGGCGGATGAGCTGACAGAAGGTCTCGACCATGCCACTGCAGACAAGGTGCTCGCATCTTTCCGCGCCATGACCAGAGGCAAAACCGTCCTCATGGTCTCTCACCGCGCCAGTGAGTTGGAAGGTGCAGACCGCGTTCTGGTCCTTGAAGATGGCAAGTTGGGCGAAGTCACCCTGCCACTATCCGACGAGATCAAAGGCCGTCTCCGCGACGATTGATCCGGGAAACCGAGTTTAAAAGAAAAGCGCAGCCTCAGAAATGAAGCTGCGCTTTTTTGTTCTCTCAATGATCGCAAACCGGATCAGATAAACAGCATCAAGCTGCGATCTGACGCCCCGGTGTTTCGTGATCAGACCCACCGTTGTTGTAAAGGCCGCCGAAGCGATTGGAGAGGAAGTCATCCAGATTGATGCTTTCCTGCTTCACAAAGCCTTTGGCGTTCAAACTACCATCCATGAGCAGATCCAGCGTGGCGCAGATGCTGGCTGCCGTTGTGATCTGAATACCGCTCCAGTGCTTGCCCATGATCTCACGGTCATTGACCACGTGAGAGTAGGACTTCTGCTGGAACCGACCATCTTTCATGCCTGTGGCGGTGATGAAGATGAGCACGCGGTCCTGCATGGTGACCGGAATGGAATCTTCCATCACTTCTTTCAGCAAGTCACGCTTGTTGATGAAGCCCAGATCCTTCAGCAGCAGCTCCATGATGTCCCGGTGACCCGGATAACGGATGGAGAGATAACGCAGGCTCTGCACCTTGTCCTTCAGCGTCTCAGAAAGAGAACCCAGACCACCGGACGTGTTGAATGCTTCATAATCAACGCCATCCAGAGAGAAATGCTGCAGACCGGCCAAAGCTGGCACCTTGGTCAGCTCGCCGTTCTCAATGGCAAGACATGGGTTGCAGTACTCGTTGATCAGGCCGTCAGTGGACCAAGTCAGATTGTACTTCAGCTTGTTGGTCGGGTAGCGGGGCAGGGCGCCCACACGCAGATGCAGGTCTTCAAGACTGTCAAACTGCTTTGCAAGATCATAACCTGCGATGGACACAAAACCAGGTGCGAGGCCGCATTGTGGAGCAAAGGCCTTGTTGGCGCCTTCTGCAATCTTCTCCACTTCAGCAGTACTGGCCACATCTTCGGTCAGGTCAAGATAGTGACAGTCTGCATCTTTTGCGGCCTGCGCGATCACTGGCGTCAGGAAAAACGGTGCAGCTGAAATGACAGCGTCGCATCCTTTAAGAGCTCCTGTGAGTTTTCCCAGGTCACTCACATCCAGTGCTTCTGTTGTCACATGCGGCACGTCCAGCGCACTCAGCGCTTCCACACTCTGGTCCAGTACCTTGATCTGATAATCACCTGAACCTTGTAGCAGTGCAGCGATCATCCCACCGATCTTACCTGCACCCACAACAGCAACATGATGTCGGCTCATAAGCCCCTCCAAGCTTGTTTCTATTGACTAAGAGTCTACGTGAAAACACTGCCGGAGTTTACGGGGCAACTTGCCGAAATGACGTTTTATTTCGTGTAAATGACGGTAACTATGTTATATTGACATTAAAATTGTAAATATGACGAATTTTACGTGTATTGCTCACACGATTCGAGACAAGGAAAGCAGGCAAAAAGTGCCACTTAAATCGAATGGGCAAAATAAACGAATGCTCAGGATCTGTTACTTCTCAAGGCTATAGGTATTTTGAGGCATGAATGGTCGTTGTCGCTCAAACTTCTTCGTCAGCACGATAGAGGACCGCGTGCGCTCAACACCTGGAATAGCAGCAATCTCGTCCAGCACAGCATCCAGCTCTTCCAGACGGTCAGGCTCAACAATCAGGCAGAGATCAAATTCACCGGAGATGGTCAGACAGCTGCGGATTTCAGGGTAGGACTCCAACTGAGCAATCAGTTCGCGAGAGCGTTGCTGGGCAACGGAGAGCATGACAAGAGCCTGAACCCGCTTCTGATCCTCTTGGTCTCCCAAAATAGCTGTATAGCCGATAATGATGCCTTTGCGTTCAAGCCGGGCAATGCGCTCTTGAACTGTTGAGCGGGCAACGTCCAGCCGCCGTGCAATGGAAGACACCGGTTCCCGAGCGTTTCCCTGCAAGATGGCAATTAGCTTGCGGTCCAGCTCATCCTTAATCTCGGCCATAGAAAGTCCTTTAAATTTTGCGGCAATATAACAGGCATCTCGTTAATTTGGCAGTAGGATCAGGCAAAACTAACAGTTTACTGGCTGTGGGCTGAGCGAACCTGCTGAGATCAATAGGGTATTTACCCCGTCATTTTGAGTTTTGCCCAGTCTTGCATAATTCACAAAAAGGTCGTTGCACTCCAAAATATGTGACGTTATAAAGTAACAAATCGAATGTAATATTATAACAAAGTAGTTGTGGAACGTATGAAGCATCTCTTAGGTTCACTAAGCATTCTCGGTATTCTTGCCGGAAGCGTATCCTTTCCTGCTCTGGCTCAGGCCGAGGTCAACGTGGTGGCATCCATCAAGCCAATTCACTCTCTTGTGGCAAGCGTGATGGAAGGCGTAGGCACGCCCGGTCTGGTGGTGGAAGGGGCAGGCTCTCCACACACCTACAGCCTGCGTCCGTCAACAGCCCGCAAGATCGCCAATGCAGATGTGGTGTTCTGGGTCGGTCCTCAGTTGGAAAGTTTTCTTGAAACCCCGCTTGAGAACCTTGCAGACGGCGCAACCATCATGACATTGAAAGATGCCCATGGTCTCACGCTCCTGAACTTCCGTGAAGGTGGCAACTTTGAAGGTCACGACCACGGTGATCATGCTGTCGAAACCGCTGAAGAGCATGCAGCACACGCCGGTGAAACTGCAGAAGAACATGCAGAACACGCCGACGAAGGGCATGAAGAGCATGCCGATCATGACCATGAGAAGCACGAAGAACACGCTGATCATGAAAAGCATGAGGAACATGCTGACCATGAGGCGCACGATGAGCGTGGTGATGAAGCCGTAGACATGCACATCTGGCTGGATCCGCAAAATGCGATCGCCATGCTGCATGAGATTGAAGAAACCCTCTCAAAAGCTGATCCTGCAAACGCGGCCAAGTATGCTGCCAATGCAAAAGCCGAAGCCGCTGAGATTACTGAGGTCTCTGAAGCACTGAAAGCAGACCTGAAGAATCTCCAGACCAAGCCGTTCGTGGTGTTCCACGATGCTTACCGCTATTTTGAAGAGGCTTACAACCTCAATGCAGTCGGCTCAGTCACAGTCAGCCCGGAAGTGCTGCCGGGGGCAAAGCGTCTGTCTGAAGTGCGTCAGAAACTGGAAGGTTTGGGCGTCAGCTGCGTCTTCTCTGAAGTACAGTTCAATCCGCGCATGGTTGCGGTGCTGAAAGAGGGGACAGGCGTCAACTCTGCAGAACTTGATCCACTCGGATCAACGCTAGACTCAGGCCCGCAGCTTTACACCGAGTTGCTCAAGGAAATGGGCGGTGCCTTCAACACTTGCCTCTCCGGCAACTCTTAGGTCTAAGAGATAACAAGAACAATAGGTCAGAACAGGCAGTGCAATGTGAACGAGCACTGTCTGTTTTGTATACCCCCAACTCAGCCACAGGCGGCCAGCGCAACTGCAAAGACCTCACCAGTTTTAGCAAGTGCCAGTTTTCGCAAGTGCCAGTTTTCGCAAGTGAATGTGCTAGAAAGAAACGTGCGAAGGCAGTTTGCCTGCCCCAAGCTTAAGGCAGATTACATAGTGCCGTTTTCTTCCAGCCTGTGGCTCCATCTTTCCAAAATACCCTCAAGCGCGTCCCGATCTTCTGGATCCAGAATCTTGAGCATCTCAGCTTCCATCTCAAAGTGCGCGGCAGCTGCTTCCTCCACAAGTGCGCGGCCTTTGTCCGTTAAATGGATCATCAGAGCCCGGCGATCTTCCGGATTGGGATTACGGCACACCAACCCCAGCTTTTCCAGCTTGTCGAGGCGACTGGTCATGGTGCCAGAAGTCAACATGCTGGATTTGGTCAGCTCGGTCGGGCGCAGTGCGTAAGGCTCACCACTTCGCCGCAGCGTTGCCAGAACATCAAAATCCCCCGTTGCCAGACCAAACTTCGCAAAGTTTGCGGAAAGATCTTTGTTGATCTGCATGTTGAGGCGCATCATCCGGGCCAGCACATACATTGGGCTGGCATCTACTTCAGGATATTCGCTCTTCCACTGGCGCACGACGCGTGCAACGTGATCACTCATGGACACTCTCAATAATCTGGCTTGCAGCAATACAGAGGTATATTGCAGAGGAATTACTTGAGATCAAGATACTTGACGGATCTGCGTATATATCCTAAGCATCAGATCGAATTAATTTGAGATCAAGATAATTGAGGTCGAAGTACATGCTTGTTCAGCTGCGCACGGCGCTTACGCCCGCAATTTGGGGCACCACCTACGCCGTTACAACGTTGCTCTTGCCAGCAGAAGACCCTGTCTGGATGGTGGTTTACCGGCTGTTGCCTGCAGGCTTGTTGTTATTGGCGTTTGCTCCGGGCTTGCTCAAAGGCCCATGGGTCAAGAGAGCGATGACCATCGGCCTGACCAATCTCTCCATGATCTTCTTTGTGTTCATCGCCGCTTTTCGCCTTCCAAGCGGAATGGCCGGAACTCTTATGGCAACACTGCCCTTGCAAATCATCTTTTACATCTGGATTTTGGACGGCAAGGCGCCTGTTGCCCGCCAGCTCATTGCATCTCTCATCGGTCTGTTCGGTGTCGGCATGCTGCTGCTCGGCGCTGTTGAACTGGACTGGATTGGTATCGGCGCCGCAATGGCCGCCTGCCTGAGCACCTTCACCGGCGTTTACCTCAGCGGCAAATGGGGCAGACCAGATGTCAGCATGGTAACGTACACAGGCTGGCACGTCACATTAGGCGGCCTCTACGCCGTACCAATCGCACTTGTTTTGGAAGGCGCAGCTCCTGTGCCGGACCTGAACATGGTGCTGGCATTCTTCTGGATAGGCATTTTGGGAATGGGTCTGGCTTCGGTCAACTGGCTGAAGGGGATCGTGCAGCTCAACCCAACAACCATTGGCTTCCTGTCTCTGGTCAATCCGGTATCCGCGGTTTTGTGCGGTCAGCTGTTGGTTGGGGAGCAGTTTGGCTTACGCCAGTGGGTCGGCATTCTCATCGTATTAGGAAGTATCGTGTTTGCGCTGAAGAGACCGAGCGCTGCAAAGGTCGCGGCACAAACCAAAGATGCGGCTGCAACCAGTTAGAGCGCATTCCCGAAAGGGGACACTGATTTTCAGATAGGAATAAGCGCTCCAAATTGAAAAACTATGGATTAGCGCAGGTAAGCGATATAGGCATCCTGCGCTTTTTGCATGGCCTCAACCTTGTCGTTGACGTCACCTTTGCACACAACACCATTGTGATGCAGCTCCCACCGCCATGGCTTACGGGCTTCATCATCACCTTCGCGATGAACCCGCATGCTCATCTCGGTATTGAGAACGCCTGTCCCTACAGTGTGATCCGGAACATTTCTCCAAAGCTGTCGCCACTGAAACTTCTTGGACATAGTTATCTAACACCCGATGTTCTTCCTATGTTCTCATTGTGAAATGATTCCATTAAAATTCTCCTAACGGATGTTAAGGATTAAATCTGAGAGGGCATGAAAACAGCCCAAACACGGGGTTGCGCCGCTCATTTTTTGATGAAATTTTCTGTTCCCAAACACCACGTCTTAAGCGATGTCTAGCATGGAAAACCAGATTATCTGCTCGGTTTTGGTGGTGCCTTGACCTTACCGTCTGGCGAGACCGTACCTTTGGAACCGCCTTCCAGATCGAAGCGGTAGGCATCTCTGTTCACGGCATCCTCTTCGGCTGTTTCCAGCTTAGTCTCAAGCTGATCAACAACTGCCTCACTGGAGATCTCAAAACCCTTGCCCTTGATCGGCTCGGAGAACGGTTCGGTACAAAGATCAGACCCCCATTGAGGCTTCAAACCGTGGTTGGCAGCACCCAGATTCACCTCAACAGCAGAGTGGTGCTCATCGCCAACCAGATATCCGGTCGCCAGCCATCTGCCCAGTTCCTTCACCTGGTTCTCGGCATTGTCACCTTCCAGCCCCAGTTCCTTCATCACCCCTTTACCTAGCAAGCGAATGCCGGTGAGGAAGCGGTCTGTGGTACCGGACGGACCAGCAACGGTTGGTTTGTTGTGCAGGTCCGCATCCTTGGCAAAGCCTGTGCCGTCTTTAACATCCCAAACAGAAAAACCGGGCTGGTGTTCAACAATAACCTTGTCCTTCGGCATCTCACCGGCTTTGACAGGTTTGTTTTCTTTGAACTGGTAGTCTTCTCTGTCGTGCCGGTTACGCGGATTGGTCTTCGCAAAATTAATCTCGCGTTCTGTCAGACGTTTGTTCGCTTCCAGATCAGCAGCCGTTGCCCACGCACCATCGCCGCCTTTCTTGCTGCGCTCACGATACTTCCGCTGGTTCGCTGTCAGGCTCTGACCTGCTAGTGCATCATTCTGCGGAACGGGTCCGTCAACTTGTTCACTGCCCGGCACTTCGCCGTAGAGCTCTGGGTTCTCCGAGGCGTTTTGCTTGTTCTCATTCCGATAAGTGTAAAGCTTCAACTCATCTGGAGCCGTGCTGTCCGGTCCCGCGCCACGAGGGCGGCCAAACTTGAAGCTGTGCAAGTAATCGATGTCGATGATGTCTTTCATCTTCTCCTGAAGTTCAGGGGAGTGATAGATCTTCTCCATAGCCTTTCGGAAAGCAGGGGAGTTGGACAAATCGAAATAGGCCGTGCCTTTTTCGCGGATTGTCACATCGCTATCTTCTTTGCCCTTCTTGGCACCGTCGACAATCTTGGTAAAACCACCAGCACCCAGCTGACCGACAACACCGTATTTCGGATTGTCGCCTGTATAAGCCTGCATAGCATCCAACATGCCCTTGAGCTCGTCGTCACCTTCAAGCCGCGTGAATACGGTCACTATGCTCTTGATCAGACTGTCAGCTGTCTTGTGTGCGGCCGGACTATCAGAAGCAATCTGCGCCATCGATGCTTCAACGGCTTTGTTGTCAGCAACGCTCAGCACATCAGCTTTGGGCATGCTGGCTTCTATTTGCTCAGCCTGCTGCACACTATCAGGAAAATCGATACCAAGATGCTGACATACGCGTTTCGCCCAGCTCAGCTCGTCTTGATTTCCTGAACTCTCAGGTTGTTGTTGTGCACCACCAAGCATCGACACACTCCTCAGACAGATGACCATTTATTCTCATCTCACGACAATGTCTGGGCCGTGTTGCATGGGGTTTAAAATAATCGATAAAATATTGAGAGGAGCGTTCACAAAGATCACAATGGTTATATCGGCATTGTTATGTTGCAAGTGGTTTGATTAAAACACCGCTGATCACCGTTTAAAGGTGGTTCTCCAGCACCTTCAGCAAAACCGAAGGCACTGGAGAGACTTTTAGAAATTATACGCGAGAAACAACCATTTAGCGCTACAGGCTTAACAGATGACGGTGTCTCACGATGTTGTTATTGTGCAAGATACTGCGGAGCCGACTTGAGGTAACTCCCATAGGCCTGCGCATTGGGATAGGAGAACTGCTCTGCAACAGGATTACTGCGCTTGCGTTTGGCCGCTCCAATATCTTCCAGCAGTTCATCAAAATGCTTGAAGTGGAATGGAGCTGAGCACAATCCGCCATAAACCTGAGCTGCTGGTCGGTCATCACGTCGCCAATCCAGCATCTCATTAATGTTCTGGCGCATCTGTCCATCCGTTGGTTGCTTCTCCAGCTGCCCATCCGCATAGCGCACCAGCCAGTTGGCAATCATCTCTGCAGAAAGCACCGTGCAGAAGCTGGAATTGAAGCCCACAAACCCCATTTCTGGCAGGTCAGGGTTTACAGAAAGACGGTAGGTCCGATACTGCCCGTCTTCTTCAATCAGCTTGTCACGATACTCTTTTGCCAGATACGGAATGCCCAGCTTCCACCCCACCGCAAGCACCGAAACATCACAGCCCACTTTATCGCCGCTCGTTAGCACTGCCTGACCATCTTCATAATGATCAATTGTGCCTTGCATCGGCTTGATGATGCCGCTCTTGAACCCTTCAAAGAGCCCAGGGGTGACAATGGGAATAGAGCAGGAAATGTCCTTCTCGATCGGCACTTTCGGCACCATATCCCACTTCTTCAGCCCCAACTGAAGCTTCAGCAACATTTCAAGACCGCGGAAATTCGCCCAAATCAACGGTTTCGCAATCGCAGCCATTGCCTTTTGCAGCGGATTTCTGCCCCAGCTGTTGAACTGCAACTCCTGTGCCCGCATGTAAAGCAGCCGTTTGAAGTTGATGCCACCCACAAAATACGGCACCCGCCACACTGGCTCACGATACACCAATGTCACCTGAGAGGCCCCGTTTTTCGCCGCGTTCACCGCCACATCTGTTGCTGACTTGGACCCGCCCAGCACCACCACCCGTTTGCCCTTAGCAAGGGAAGGGTCGGTATAGTCGGATGAGTGCATGACATGTCCGCCCTGCGCCTCAAAGCTGTCCTGTCCCGGATGGCTGATAATGTTCTTTTCAGAAAACTGTCCCGTTGAGATGACGACAAAATCGAAGTCTTCTTTGCGAACCTGCCCTGCCGCATCGAGCGTCAGTGTCCATCCCGGCTGGCCGTCCTCCCGGCGGTCCATAGAGAGGACCGACGTACTCAGCTGAAACAACCGATGCAGCTTGTGCTTGCGAGCATAGGAATGCAGATAAGCATGCACTTGCGGCCCCTTGGGCCATTCCGGATATTCCTTGGGCATAGGATGATCCGTATAACAATACAGATCTTTTGGAGACTGGGTCTGCACCCCCGGATAGGATCTGGAAAGCTCCCAGACCCCGCCAAAATCGTGGGTGCGCTCATAGCCAAACACCCGGTGCCCACGTTCGTCAAAGGCTTTGGCAGCCGCAAGACCGCTCACGCCGCCGCCAATGACAGCAACTTTCTTCTTCTTCACCATGTCAGCCACCTTTATTCCGCTGGCGGCGGTAAGAAGTCGACTTCATGCAAGGCAGAGATGCGCACAAGCTCTTCTGGATCTGTCACGCAGTCTAGGGCCTCAAATAGATCATAGAGCTTACGGGAAGGGGCCACGCCAAACACACAGGTTGCTTCATCGCCGGAGCGGTTGAAGATCCCATGCGCAATTCCGCGAGGCATTCTGATTGTGTCTCCCGGTCCCGCTTTGTGGCAAGCTTCCCCAAACTCCACCTCAAGGGCACCAGTCAAAACTGTGATCCACTCATCCTGTGTTGGATGAATGTGCGGTGGCACAAAGGTCCCGTCCGGAATAGTTGCATGCCAGATAAACACGTTCTCGGTCAGCACTTTAGGTGTGTATGTATGGCCAACAACATTCCAGCTGGTGTTGTCATTAAGGCCTTCCCCCACAAGCGTTACACCTTGCAAAGCACCTTCCGGCATCAAGATTTGATCAGACATAATTTCCCTCCTCATCAATAGAATAAAGTGGCTGTTTAGCTCTGATTATTTATTTTGAAAATTTATCAATCTATCTCCGCAATGCCTCCGTCATGAATACATAGAAATACTAGGCATTCAGGCGGTCTTGGTCAGGTTTATCTCACATCTGCGAGATAAATAGTTATCTAGTCTGGATAGATTCTTTTTTAAACTTAAAACAATGATATCTGCGAGGAGAGATAGTTCAAGCTTAAAATGTTATGGGGCTCTACAAACTATCGATTTTGGAGGGTGAAATCAAAAATGTAGAACGCATAGGGAAGGACGTAACCAGCGGGATTTGCTGGGGTTCGTCTGAGAAGGTTTCGGTTTTTACAATGTAAAATAAAATTATGCAGAGCCCTCACAACATTGGAAAGACTCTGCAAAATACTCGTAGCAGCTGTTAGATGCGTGTCATCTCGTTCACTGTAAACGCGTCAACAGCGCCCTCTGTTGCCACCATGTAAGCAGCCAGATGCGGGGCATTCATGTGCTCCTGCCACAGCTCACGGGTCTCCCAGTTCTCATAGAACATGAAGTGACCAGAATTTTCATTGTCCACGTGCAGGTCATATTGCAGGCAACCAGCTTCAGCGCGCGTTACTGCAATTAGCTTCTCCAGTTCTGCCTTCACAAGATCTTCTTTGCCCTTAGCGGCATGGATGTTGGCGACGATGGTCAAGGTCATAGGAGCAATCCTCTCTTTTGTTTTGCTGGCAGAGAACCTATATAGACGCTATATCAATAACAAGTACGCACAATTTGGGCCTATAGGTACAGAAAGTATACTAAGACGTGCTCCCGAAAAGTGGTTCCGGTTTTCGGATAAGAGTACGTGCAAAAAAGGCTTAGAGCCAGTTGTTTGAATGCATATGAAAGCAACCTGCTCTCAGGAGATAATATGAGTGATAAAAACCAACGCTTCGAGCAGTACAATTGCAGTCAGGGATGTCCGGTAGAAGCTGCTCTGGAACTGATTGGCGGCAAATGGAAGGGCGTTATTCTCTACCATCTGATGGAAGGGACACAGCGCTTTGGCGAGTTGAAAAAACAAGTCGGAACAGTCACTCAGCGCATGTTGACCAAACAATTGAGAGAGCTGGAAACCGACGGTCTGGTCTCCCGCAAAGTCTTCGCTGTGGTTCCGCCTCACGTAGAATACTCACTCACACCAAAGGGCGAAACTCTCCGCCCCATTATCACCGCACTGCGCGATTGGGGCATCTATCATGCTGTACGGGAAAAGGAAGAGGCCTGAACGACGAAGAAAGAGCGTATCAACCAGAATGAACATAGCGTTCAAGCCGGGATACGCTCAAAAGATAAGACATAATATGGCGTAGGGGTAATCTGGCTTCTTTAATGGCCCTCACCAAACGGCCATGAAAATGGCCAGAAAAACGGCCCAAGCCCAACCGTGCAGAAAAACAGGAAGTAAGCACCAATCATGCGCACCAGATCCAGTTTATAAAGCGCCAGCGCCGCCTCATAAAACACGTAGGCACTAAACACCATAAACCCAACCCCAAGCAGCACCTGCACGCCCAGGATCACCAACTCCTGAAAAGACCGCGAAGCCTCCGGTTGTGTCACACCACCACCCATATCTCAGCCTCTCTCTATCCAAAACACACCCAAAACCCTACCAGATCCCACAATCATTCACACCCCACAATGTTGTGTGTGGGGAGGGATGCAGTCCGAATGCCGCTAGTTCGTACACACTAACTGGTGCTCATAAGACCTCTCATCGCGGTTCTCATGCAAAAAATAATATCAACCAGAAATCTGGAAAAAAATAAGATGAAAACAACTCACTCAATAGGAGTAAAAACTAGTTTTTAAATCTATAATTGCATAGTGCATATAATTAAATCTGTGGTTGATTTATGAGGGTTAGCTAGTTTCATCGATTGAACGTAGTTGGGATTTTTTGAATCAATTGAGAGTAAAATCATATTTGAAATCAAATATTTTTAGCGACAACGTCATGGCGTGATTTTTATTTTCAGAGGTTGTCATGTCTGATTCTGTTTCTTCAACTCCTCCCAGCAATACGCTTGATTTCGGCCTTGTTGAGACGGTGCTCTCAACACAAACTGCTCCGGAACCGACATTTTCGGATGAGCGGGAGAACACTTACGTCTACGAATATGGCAGCAGCCATGACACGATCATCGACGTGCAAGCAGACAGTTCCGAGATCAACGAGCTGGTTATCGGGTCCGGCTACTACCCACATGAAGTACAGTTCAGCCGCCCGTCCGGAACGGACAATGACGATCTTCTTCTGACGTTCCGCAATGGTGGCACGCTGCTGATCAAGAACCAGTTTGCCGATGGTCAGGGCCTCCAGACCATCCGCTTTGTTGAGGCTGACTATTTTGTCCTGTCCGGCTACCAGATCATGGAAGCCACGTTTCACACCACAGAGGGTGATGACGTGGTGCACGGCAACAATCAGGGCGACACGCTTTACGGCCTTGGCGGCAACGACACTCTCCATGGTCATGAAGGTGATGACACACTGATCGGTGGGTATGACGACGACACGTTGTTCGGAGGATCTGGCAACGATACTTTGAACGGTGAGCATGGCGATGACACTTTGGTCGGTGGGACCGGCAACGACACCTATAAATATGAATATGGCAGCGGCCATGACACGATCATCGACGTGCATGCGGATAGTTCCGAGATCAACGAGTTGGTTATTAGTGATTACCACCCATATGAAGTGGAGTTCAGCCGTCCGTCTGGCACGGACAGTGATGACCTTCTTCTGACGTTCCGCAATGA